>NZ_JANAVL010000001.1:0-441620 GCF_024213455.1 Domibacillus sp. A3M-37
CATCGGCGCTGAAGAGCTTAACTGCCGTGTTCGGGATGGGAACGGGTGTGACCTCTTCGCTGTAGCCACCTGACTATTTTGCGACAATCATTATTATAGCATAACAAAAATATTTAGCAATCATTTTCATAATAAATTTTCGAAAGAATTTCTTTGTTCATCTGTAACGGACAAAAAGTAATATACCATAATTTCTTATAATTATGCAAGCATTTTAAAAAGAACATTTTGTTTTAAATATGACTTTTAAGAAACCAGTCTAGATCCTGTTTGTGTCATGTATAATACGAACAAAGGATTCAATCGAAAGTAGGTGCTTATTCGATGGAATGGGTAATGGATACAGCTACTTTAATGAAGTTGGGATTATCCGGCGGTCTCGGTGCTGTAATTGGCCTTGAACGTGAATTAAAAAGAAAACCCGTTGGATTAAAAACCAGTATTGTTATTTCTATTATTAGCTGTTTGTTAACTATTGTTTCAGTTGAGTCCGTCTACTTTTACCATAAAGACACGAATGTAAATATAACGATGGATCCGTTACGGCTTGCTGCTCAAATCGTCTCCGGAATCGGATTTCTTGGAGCGGGTGTTATTTTGCATAGAGCAAATGACAGCATTTCCGGCTTAACGACGGCCGCTATGATATGGGGAGCAGCAGGTATTGGGATAGTCGTAGGCGCCGGTTTTTACGCTGCTGCTCTTGCAGGTGTAATTATGATCCTTTTAGCGGTAGAGATTTTACCCCTTATACTTAGATTCACAGGTCCAAGTCGTCTTCGAGAAAAAATGTTGTATATAAAACTCCGTACTGCCTCTCATCATCATGTTCAGGACATTATACGCGCTGTCGAGCAAGAGAACATTTCAGTGAAAAGAATTCATATTTTATATGACGAGAAAAACCACACACATTTATTGGAACTGACAGCTGGAGTATACTTTAAACGAAGAACAACAGAAGTCTATTACATACTTTCTGAAATTCCAAACATACAATTTGTCGATGTAGAAAGTGCTTAAATGTTCCTTCTCTTCAATTTTCGTAAAAAGGACTGCTCACAGGTGTGAGCAGTCCTTTTTACGCTAAAATATGATGGAGACTATCGGGATCGAACCGACGACCTCTTGCATGCCATGCAAGCGCTCTCCCAGCTGAGCTAAGCCCCCATATGAAATACGTTTATTTCATTAACCATTAACGTCTAGAATAAATTATACTTATTTTTCAATTTAATGCAAGCCTATTTATAAAAAAACTTCGGGGGATTATTCCCCGCGAAGTCGTTTTTCAAGCTCAGCTTTCTTTTCTTCAAAACCTGGCTTGCCAAGAAGAGCAAACATGTTCACTTTATATGCTTCTACACCCGGCTGATCAAATGGATTGACACCGAGAAGATAGCCGCTGATCGCGCATGCTTTTTCAAAAAAGTAGGCTGTATAGCCGAATGTATAGGCATCCATTGCCGGAATCGACACTGTCAAATTCGGTACACCGCCGTCAGTATGCGCAAGAAGCGTTCCTTCAAATGCTTTGTTGTTCACGAAATCCACTGTCTCGCCAGCAAGATAATTCAAGCCATCCAAATCATTTTCCGCTTTTTCAATGATCAATGACTTACGCGGATTTTCAACGCGAATGACGGTTTCAAACAAGTCACGGCGCCCTTCCTGCACGTATTGGCCTAATGAATGAAGGTCTGTTGAAAAGTTAGCGGATGATGGATAAATACCTTTAAAGTCCTTTCCTTCACTTTCACCAAACAGTTGCTTCCACCATTCAGAAAAGTACTGAAGGCCCGGCTCATAGTTGATCAGCATTTCAATTGTTTTCCCTTTATTGTATAACACGTTGCGGACTGCCGCATATTGATAGGCTTCGTTTTCTTCTAATTCAGATGAACTGTAGGCTTCGCGTGCATCACGTGCACCTTGCATCATCGCCTCGATATCCGCGCCGGATGCTGCAATTGGAAGAAGCCCGACTGCTGTCAGTACAGAGTAACGGCCGCCGACATCATCTGGAATGACAAACGTTTCATACCCTTCTTCATCTGCAACTGTTTTCAAAGCACCACGCGCTTTGTCCGTCGTTGCATAAATACGGCTTTTCGCTTCTTCTTTTCCGTATTGCTTTTCAAGAAGATCACGGAACAAGCGGAATGCAAGCGCTGGTTCTGTCGTTGTACCTGACTTGGAAATAACATTGATTGACCAGTTCTTTCCGTCCAGCACTTCAATCAAGTCACTCATGTATGTAGAGCTAATGTTATTGCCCGCAAAAAATACTTGTGGGCCGTTGCGTTTTTCAGCCGAAAGCACATTGTAAAAGCTGTGGTTCAGCATATCAATTGCTGCACGGGCACCAAGATATGAGCCGCCGATTCCAATCACAATTAATACGTCAGAGTCGTTACGGATTTTTTCTGCCGATTTTTGAATACGGGCAAATTCTTCTTTATCGTAATCTTCAGGCAAATCAATCCAGCCGAGGTATTCGTTTCCCTGGCCTGTTTTTTCATGCAGAGAATGATGTGCCACTTTTACAGCATCCCGTAAATAGTCAATTTCATGCTCGCCGAAAAAAGGCAGCGCATTTGAATAATCAAATTTAATATGCGTCATGCTCAATAACCCTCCGTCTAAACTGTATTTTTCCACTTTACTGTATACGACTGAACGCGGTTTCGCAAGAAAAAAAGCAGAGAAAAACCGGGCTGAATTCTGCCCGGTTAAAGTGATGCACGCAAAATAGCAATCACATCTTTACGATCCAATTTGGTGAAATTCCCAAATGGTCCGTTAAATAGTGTTTTGTCCGCCATTTCCTCAATCCGGCTGTCATCAATATTGTAGTCAGCAAGACGGACCGGCGCTTCGATTGATGTCCAGAAGTTTCGCAATGCTTCAATACCCTCAAGCCCTGTTTCTTTGTCAGACTTCCCTTCCGGATCCACATCAAACACACGGACAGCAAGCTGCTTAAATCGTTCCGGCTTCACGTCCAGATTGTGCTTCATCCAGTTCGGAAACAAGATGGCCAGCCCCCCGCCATGCGGAATGTCATAAACGGCCGATACTGCGTGCTCGACATTATGAGTCGCCCAGTCGCCGCGGTAGCCCATTTGCAGCATACCGTTCAGTCCAATCGTGCCGGCAAACATAACCGTTTCACGCAGCTTTTCGTCTTGAAGATCATTCATAAGCGCTGGCGCTTTTTCCACAAGCGTTTTCAGCGTCCCTTCAATCAACCGGTCCTGCACATCCGTCTGCTCAGCATTATGGAAATATTGCTCCAACATGTGGGTCATCATATCAACAACGCCATAAGTCGTTTGATCACGTGGTACGGTAAGCGTCCAATGCGGATCGCAAATCGAAAATTTCGGGAATACATACGGGCTTCCCCAGCCAAGTTTTTCGTTCGTTTCCCAATTTGTGATAACAGATCCTGCGTTCATTTCAGATGCTGTAGCTGCATGCGTTAAAATCGTTCCAAGCGGCAGTGCGCCTTCAACCGCTGCTTTTTTCGTAATAAAGTCCCACGGATCACCGTCAAACTTCGCAGCTGCTGCAACGGCTTTTGCACAGTCAATGACGCTTCCACCGCCAACCGCAAGAATAAAGGACACATCGTTTGCCCGGCACAATTCCGCACCGCGATTAACTGTTGAAAGACGCGGATTTGGCTCAACGCCGGACAGTTCTGTAATAGTAAAGCCGGCGAGCTCTTTTAAAACAAGATCATAGAGGCCGCTTTTCTTAATACTGCCTCCTCCGTAAACGAGAAGAACATTTTCACCGAATGAAGCGACATTTTCCCGTAATTGTGTAACCGTGTCTTTACCAAAAATCCACTTTACCGGATTCCAATAAACAAATTCATTCACTATGACTCAGCTCCTTTTCCATACCATTATGCGAAAAGAGCCGTTCGTTTTTCAACTAATTGAACTTGAAATAAGAAAAACGCAAGGCGCCCGTCTTTCGGCGACAAGCATAAGACGAGCTCTGGCGGAAGCATTTTTATCATCCGGATCATCACAACGCTTTTGTGACCTGCTTCCTGTGGGCCTCGAGGGCGCCTGGAGCTGACATCACAAAAAACCGGCTGCCGATCAGCCGGTTTATACCCATCCTCTAAATTTAGAAGCTTCTGCTGCGCGGCGTACACCGACCATATAGGCAGCAAGACGCATATTGACACCGCGTGTTTGCGCAACTTCATAAATGTTATTGAATGCTTTCGTTAAATTTTCATGCAATTTCTTATTCACTTCTTCTTCTGTCCAGTAATAACCTTGGTTATTCTGCACCCATTCAAAATAAGAAACCGTCACACCGCCAGCGCTTGCCAGCACATCCGGGACAAGTAAAATGCCGCGTCCTGTCAAAATCTTCGTCGCTTCAAGTGTCGTGGGACCGTTTGCGGCTTCTACGACAATCGACGCTTTAATATTGTGGGCATTTTCAGCCGTAATTTGGTTAGAAATAGCGGCCGGCACTAAAATGTCACAGTCCATTTCGAGAAGCTGCTGGTTTGTAATCGTCTTGTCAAACAAAGTTGTAATCGTGCCAAAGCTGTCGCGCCGGTCTAATAAATAGTCAATATCCAGACCGTCCGGGTCGTAAAGTCCGCCGTATGCATCTGAAATACCAACGACTTTTGCTCCGGCATCATGCATAAATTTCGATAAAAAGCTTCCCGCGTTTCCAAAGCCCTGTATGATGACACGGGCGCCTTTAATATCAATATTACGTTTTTTAGCGGCTTCATGGATACAAATCGTCACGCCTTGAGCGGTCGCTTTTTCACGCCCATGTGATCCGCCGAGTGCAAGCGGCTTTCCAGTAATGAATCCCGGTGAGTCAAATTCACGGATCCGGCTGTATTCATCCATCATCCATGCCATGATCTGCGAGTTCGTATACACATCAGGTGCCGGAATATCTTTCGTCGGACCGACAATCTGACTAATCGCACGGACGTATCCACGGCTGATATTTTCAATTTCACGTATGGACAGCTGACGCGGGTCACATACAACGCCGCCTTTTCCACCACCATACGGCAGATTGACAATTCCAGCTTTTAGCGTCATCCACATCGATAGCGCTTTCACTTCTTCTTCATTTACTTCTGGGTGAAAGCGGACACCGCCTTTTGTCGGGCCTGGAGCGTCATTATGCTGTGCCCGGTAGCCGGTGAAAATTTTAACTGATCCATCATCCATTTTTACCGGAATGCGCACCGTCAACATACGGAGCGGCTCTTTCAATAGCTCGTACATTTCTTCTGTATAGCCGAGTTTTGTCAGCGCTTCTTTAATGACATTCTGGGTTGATGTGAATAAGTTCAAGTTTTCAGCCATGTACCTTCGCCTCTTTTATTATCATTTTTTCAACATTGATTCGTGCTTCCGCTTTCATTGTACGCCGGCATATAGAGCCTTCGCAAGCAATTACGTCATCCTTTTTTTCGTTCTTCTTTCATTGATTGCTCAATCCATTCTTGCAGCTTGTCCTGAAGTGGATGAAAGCCATCCCCGTCGTCATCAATTTGAATGCCTCGCCGTTGATTTCGGGCGCCTTCATCTGTTGCACGGATCGACAAGCTGATTTTGCTTTCATCTTCATTTACAGACAACACTTTCACTGTAATCTCATCGCCCACTGTCAAATAATCGTGAATATCACGGACAAACCCGTGTGTGATTTCCGATATATGAACAAGTCCCTGGCGGCCATGCTCAAGCGCAACAAATGCGCCATATGGCTGAATGCCGGTAATTTTCCCGGTCACAATCTGCCCCGGCTTAAATTTTAATTCCATCAAATCTCTCCAGTTTTTAGTTGGTTTCTTGTTTTATGCGTCGCGATATTATATCACACTTTTGTTTGACATGAAATTAGTGACTGGTTTTTCGAAAAAAAAGAAGTACAGTAGTCATTTCAATATTTTTAGGTAAAAAAGTACTGTGCGGTTCTACTATGAGCATTAGATTACTTAATGTGTGGTATGTACTCGTTAAATTTGCGGCACCAGCGGCGATTTTGTTCACCTTATTTCAATCACTTAGATCATTTAATTAAAAAAGGAAGAGCCTCAAATGGCTCTTCCTTTTCGTTTCTCAAGAAATCGGCTGATTCGTTTCACTGCTTCCTGAAGCTGGCTCATTGATGAAGCGTATGAGCAGCGGATGTAGCCTTCACCGCCTTCTCCAAACACCGATCCCGGCACAACGGCTACTTTTTCTTCTAACAAAAGCTGCTCTGCAAATTGTTCTGACGTAAGACCCGTCGACTGAATAGACGGAAAAACGTAAAACGCGCCGCCCGGCAGGTGGCAGTCAAGCCCAATTTCTTTAAACGACTGCACCATGTAATTACGGCGCTGCCGGTAATCTTTTTTCATGCTTTCCACGTCACTCATGCCGTGCTGTAGTGCTTCGATCGCTGCATATTGCGCGGGTGTTGATGCACACATCATCGCATACTGGTGAATTTTCAGCATAGCACTTGAAATTTCTTTCGGCGCACATGTAAACCCAAGCCGCCAGCCGGTCATCGCAAACCCTTTGGAAAAGCCATTAATTAAAATCGTTCGTTCACGCATGCCGTCCAGTGCCGCAATCGACGTATGCGGCTGATCGTACGCGAGTTCCGCATAAATTTCATCGGCAATGACAAGCAAATCGTGTTTTCTCACAATATCGGCAATTAATTCAAGATCCTCCCGGTCGAGCTGTGTACCTGTCGGGTTATTCGGATAACAAAGAAGAACTGCTTTTGTTTTCGTTGTAATCGCTGCCTCGAGCTGCTCAGGCTGCAATTTAAATCCTGTCTCATCCGTTGTCCCAATCGTCACAGCACGCCCTCCTGCAAGCTCTACAAGCGGTGCATACGAAACGAAACAAGGTTCCACAACAATAATTTCATCACCAGGATCGGTAATGGCACGCATGGCAATATCGAGCGCTTGGCTGGCTCCGACTGTCACAATAATTTCTTCTTTTGGTGAGTACTCTACATGAAATCGTCCAGTCATGTAATAGGAAATTTCGCGCCGAAGTTCGATCAAACCGGCATTAGCCGTATACGAAGTAAAGCCACGTTCAAGCGAGTTAATCGCTGCTTCCCGTACCGACCACGTTGTAACAAAATCCGGCTCGCCGACACCGAGAGACACAACTCCTTCCATTGTCGCCGCCAAGTCAAAAAACTTCCGGATACCGGATGGACGCATTTGTTCTACTGATTTCGCTACGTAACTTTTCGTCACAGTCATTATGGTGACACCACGATTCGATTGTCTTCAAGTTTTGTTGTATAAATCATGCCATCATGCTTATATTTTTTCAGCTGGAAATGAGTCGTCGTTGAAACAACCGAATCAAGCGTCGATAATTTTTCGGATACGAAACGGGCAATTTCATTCATCGATTTCCCTTCAACGGTCACCGACAAATCATACACACCCGACATTAAATAAACAGAGCTGACTTCTTTAAAGCGGTAAATCCGTTCTGCCACTTCATCAAAGCCGACGCCACGTTTCGGTGTCACTTTCACGTCGATCATCGCCGTTACACCTGTGTAATTATCCATTTTCGCCCAGTCAACGAGCGTGGCATAATGCACAATCACCTTTTCTTCTTCCAGGCGGCGAATCGTCTCCGCAACCTCTGCTTCTGAAAGGCCAATCATTTTCGCGATGTCCGTTGCTTCAAAACGCGCGTCTTTTTGCAGAATTTCCAGAATTTCCACTTCTTTTTCATTCAGCTTCATTACTTAATCCTCCTCTAGATGGTCAAAACTACATCGTTCATTATAACAAAAATCATCTTCATTTGTTTTATACACTAAAAAAACATATCATTTTTGTGATTTTTCACAAAAAGCAAGATGAGTTGTTTTTAATGATCAACAATGTTTCCGCTAGTTTAATTGGGTTTCCACCAGGCATTGGCGCATCAAATGAGTGTTCATAAATGCGCCGGATTTCAGCCGCAAGCTGCACCGCATCTTCCTGCTGGTGAACCGCGTAAATCGCATCGGCCATTTCTGTTTCATAAAAACCTTCTCCGGCTTTGTAGGGATCAAACGCCTGCAGGACATCCGCAAGCGCAAAATTTAATTGGGCAGTTTCATTCATTTGTATTCACCTTTCAACTTAATGTATGTTTATTGTCAAGGAGAGTGAGAGTCATGTCAAGATTCGATGAAGTAATTGAACGCCGCGGCACGAACGCGGTAAAGTGGGATGGATTAAAAGCAGTTTTTGGCCGCGAGGATGTGCTGCCAATGTGGGTAGCAGACATGGATTTCAAAGCGCCGGATGTGGTTATCCAAGCTATTGGGCAATCAGCATCGCATGGAGTGTACGGCTATACGATTGTGCCAGATTCCACACGCGAAGCAATTATCAATTGGATGGCGGACCGGCATAACTGGTCGATTGAAAAAGAATGGCTCCTGTTTAACCACGGTGTCGTCCCGTCGATTGGCGCGGCAGTCGAAGCATTAACAGAGCCTGGCGATGCTGTCATCGTGCAACCGCCTGTTTATAATCCGTTTTTCGATATGATCGAAAAAAATGGGCGCAAACTTGTTTATAATGAACTCTTGTTCAAAGATGGACGCTATGAAATGGATTTTGCGGATCTTGAAGAAAAAGTCAAGACGGAGCACGCAAAAATGGTTGTTCTTTGTTCTCCCCATAATCCGGGCGGCCGTGTCTGGACAAAGGAAGAATTAACAACCCTTGGCGACCTTTGCGAAAAACATAACGTCTTTCTCATTTCAGATGAAATTCATGCGGACCTGACACGTGAACCGCATAAGCATATTTCAATTGCCTCGTTATCGGAACGTTATGCCGCATTTACTGTGACACTCATTGCGCCAAGCAAAACGTTTAATTTAGCAGGCTTGCAGGCATCTTCTTTAATTATTCCGGATAAAGCCGTTCGTGCCAAGCTTCAAAAGGTATTTGCAAAACAAGGTCAGTTTACGCTCAACCAAATGGGCATTGCCGGAATGGAAGCTGCCTACCGTCATGGTCATGAGTGGCTCGATGAAGCCATAGATTACATACAAGAAAATGCCCGTCTTGTAAAGGACTACGCGGAACAGCATATTCCGTCTCTTACCGTAATGGAGCCGGAAGGGAGCTACCTTGTCTGGGTAGACTGTCGGCCGCTTGAGCTTTCAGACAAAGAATTATTGGCACTCTTTTTGGACCACGGCGTCGCCCTCGGAAACGGTGCTAAGTACGGACCAGGCGGAGAAGGGTTTATGCGGATTAATGTCGCCTGTCCACGCTCAATGGTTGTTGAAACGATGGAACGGATGAAAAAAGCGGTCGAATCTCTTTAAAAGGAAAAAGCCACGCCAGCCGGCGTGGCTTTTGTCATACTCCTTTTTTGTTTCCCCACACAAATGTATGCAGCTGCGGCAAAACCCGTACACGTTTAAAATCCGGGTCTGGCATCACTAAATTAATCAGCCATTCATATTTGTTGGCTAAATGAGCAAGAAGCCTGCCGTCGTCTGTTTCATCAAGCTGATCGTTTCCAACCTGCAAATAAAACGGCACATCTAAAAACCGCTGATGCACTTGTTTAGCGTACGCTAAGTCTTCCTCATTAAAAACAACGACTTTTAAGCTGACCGACTGTCCTTTTACTTCATTTAAAATATGTGCAAGCTTGTCATAATCGGTATTCATCCCTGAACTTGGCGGCTTTGGTGAAATGGTCAGCTCATCAATGTCATGAAACCAAGGCTGATATTTCGATCCTTGCGTTTCAAGTGCAGACGTAATTCCCTTTTCCTTAAACAGCTCAAGCAGTCCGTCGATGTGAGGCAAAAGCGCCGGATTGCCGCCAGAAATAGTGACATGGTCAAATGTATCGCCGCCTGTCACTACAAGCTCTTCATAAATTTCTGCAGGAGACATTTTACGAATGGCGTCTTTCGCACTTCCATCCCATGTAAAAGCGGAATCGCACCACGAACAGCGATAATCACAGCCTGCCGTCCGGACAAACATTGTTTTACGGCCGATAACTGCCCCTTCACCCTGCACCGTCGGACCGAATATTTCCAGAACCGGAATCATGAGAAATCCTCTTTTTTCGGACGAAATATAATATAGCTTGTCGGTGTTTCACGCACGAATACTTGCAAGCATTTTGGCTTGTTTGCTGTTTCATCCAATTCTTTTTGGATGACTTCCCAAATCACTCGGGCCACCACTTCTGTTGTCGGGAACCGTTCCGATATGTCTTGTGAAAATAATCCATCTTCATTTAACACTGTATGATCAAAGCGCTTATGAACAAGCGACTTAATGAGCTGAAAGTTCACGAGAAAACCGGAGTCGTTCAATTCATCTCCGGCTACGGTAATATTGACAAAATACGTATGGCCATGCATTTTCCGGCAGGCGCCTGCTTCGTCATGCGGCACGTAATGCGCGGCCGCAAAATGAAAGTCCTTATTTAATTCGTACCGGAAATCGTGCGCCGGTGCTGGATAAATTTGCTGCATCATTACACGTTTCCTCCTTTTTCTTCGAGATATTGATCCAAGCCGTTTTGGCGCAGCGAGCATGCCGGACATTCCCCACAGCCCGATCCTTTTATACCGTTATAGCACGTGAGCGTCCGCTCACGCACATAATTAAACGCGCCGAGCTCATCCGCGAGCTTCCATGTTTCTTTTTTATCAAGCCACATAAGCGGCGTATGAATGACAAAATCATGATCCATTGATAAATTAAGTGTCACATTCAATGATTTCACAAATGCGTCACGGCAATCCGGATAGCCGCTAAAATCCGTTTCACATACTCCTGTTACAATATGGCGGGCGCCGGCTTGTTTGCCGAGAATCGCCGCAAATGATAAAAACAACAAGTTGCGTCCTTCGACAAATGTGGACGGCAGTTCCCCTTCTTTTGTTTCAATCTTAATGTCAGAGCGGGTCAGTGCACTTGGCGCCAGCTGATTTAACAGCCCCATATCCAGAACATGGTGCGGAATCTCTAAATCCGCCGCAATGTCTTTTGCGACATCGATTTCGGCATCATGCCGCTGTCCGTAATTAAACGTCACCGCGATGACTTCTTTAAATGTCTGCTTTGCCCAGAACAAGCACGTTGTACTGTCCTGTCCGCCGCTGAATACAACAACGGCTTTTTCATTTTTTAACATATTGGTTTCCTTCTTTCCTATTCGAAAGAAAAGGTGCGCGAAGACACGAGAAAAAAACCGTCATCCGCCGGTTTTTTCCTTAGTTTTTTATAGAGGGAATTCGCGAACCTCTCCCGCTTTTAGCGGAATGTCTTCTTTCATTTATAGTTATTATTTCGTCTGCTCGTTGGCTCTGCGGATCTGTTCTTCTAAATGCTTTGTTTTTTCCTCTTCTTTTTTAGACATACGCTTAATAAGAAGAAAAGTGCCGATCGCCATCAGCACAAAAAAACCCATGGAAATCGCTGCCGGAATGTATTCGCTTTTGTCTTCCGGAAAATATAAAAAGTTGCCGAAGCCAATTAACAGATTCATCAGCACACGTCATGCCTCCATTCATTGTTCCCCGTATATTATAGCAGGAGAACATCACAATTCCAACAACGTGATTGTGACATTTCCATTCGCACAGGAAAATTGATACAATAAGCCATTAAGGAGGGGAAATAATGAATATTGGTGACTTAGTGACAGCACATTATAAATCCGGCAAATACACCGGGACGATTACAGGTGTACGTCCTGACGGCTATACAGTAAAAATCTCATCGGTTCTGCGTCATCCCGCCCAGGGCGATCTTCATAATCCAAACGAAGCGAATGTGGCTTTTTTCCATGAGCGTAAAGCGCTGGCGTTTAACGAACAAGCAAATATTCCTGGATCAGCCGTCCACCCATTTGAAGAAGAGCCGGGTGAGTATAATGATTCGCTCATTGCTGCTGTCGGGAAGCTTGAAACGAGATTAAGCGCGAAGAACGATGCTTTTTCTGCCCGAAGTCTTGAAGCACTTCAGTCGGTAAAAAAAGAATATTCACTCATGTATAAAGTTTCGTTCGAATAGCCCACTTTTGTGAAGAACAGCCCTTTATTTCCATGTTTGTTTCCTTTATGATGGTACATATGCACGTTTAAACCTCGAAAAAGGCGGTTAGTGAATGAGAACGGTTTTAGGATACGTACTCATTATTTTGCTTGTTCCGCTTTCTGTATTGACTTTTTACTATGCCGATGCAGAAGCTGGAAAAGTACAAAATTTTGATAGTTACGTAGAAGAAAAAATAGTCATTAATGAAGTAGATTTGCCACAGGCAAGCAAGATAAAAGATACAAATGGAAATGTGTATGTTGAGCTTCATCAGCCAAATCGAATTGTGGTGGAAGGCGACAAAATTCCCGCTTTTTTAAAGGAGCTGTTTCTTCAATCAGAAGACCAGCATTTTTATGAGCATTCTGGTGTTGATGCAGCCGCCGTGATTCGCGCTTTTATGGTGAATGCACAATCAGATGAAATTGAGCAGGGTGCAAGTACGATTACCCAGCAGGTAGCCCGCAATATTTATTTAACGCAGGACCGGACACTTGCCCGAAAAATTGCGGAAGTGCTGTATTCGTATCAAATTGAAAAAAAGCTTGAAAAAGATGAAATTTTAGATTTATATTTGAATGTTATTTTCTTCAATCATAACGTCTATGGCGTTGAAGCAGCAGCTCAGTATTACTTCCAAACGCCGGTGGACAAGCTGTCTAAAGCGCAAATGGCCTTTATCGCAGCGATTCCGAACAATCCGTCCCTTTATGATCCACAAAAGCGATTCGAGAATACAAAGAAACGCCAGGAACGATTAATTGACATCATGGCGCGGGAAGAATTTATTACATCTGAAGAAGCTGAACAAATTAAGAATGAAAAAATCACGTTGAATATACGTCAGCGCCTGGATAAATATCCCGATTATTCTACTTATGTAATGACAGAATTCAGAAAGCTCATTTCAGAGTCAGAAGGGTTTGACCAGCAGCTTATTAACGCAGAAGGCGATGCGCGGGACGCGATTCAGGAAAAATTGAGTGCCCGTGTCGCGGAAGTACTCTCATCAGGTGTAATCATTCACACTGCACTTGATCCGTCTATTCAAGCGAAAGCGGTCGGAGGTGTCAATAACGTGCTTTCTGGATCGACTGTGCAAGGTGCAGCAGCCGTTATCGGAAATCAGTCACGTGACATTGTCGCCTTGTCCGGCGGGAAAGAGTACGATAATACACAGTTTAACCGTTCATATCAAGGCTATAGACAGCCCGGGTCAACGATTAAGCCGATTTTGGATTATGCACCGTACATCGAAACGTATGGCGCCGGTGTAAATGAGCTCGTCTCTGCGGATGCATATTGCGACAGCACGTATTGTCCAAAAAACTATTCTGAACAAGAATATGGAATGGTGACATTAAAAGAAGCGCTCACGAAGTCTTATAATACCGCAGCGATCCGTCTTTACATGCGGACAGGCATTGAACGGTCATTCTCTTATCTCGAAAAGTTTAATTTTGACCGAATTTCTTCGGAAGATTATCTCCCTTCCGCCTCACTTGGCGGAATAGACGGCTTTACAACACTTGAGATGGCTGGCGCATATACGTCATTCATCGATGGAACATTTGTGGAACCAAAAGCAATCAAACGCGTCACGGATTTTGAGGGCAATACACTTTTCAAATGGGAAGAAGATGAGCCTGTGCGTATCTGGTCTTCTGCGACAACTTATAAAATGCGCGATATGCTTACAAATGTTGTGAAAAGTGGTACCGGACAAAAAGCCAATTTTGCCACATCTTATATCGGTGGTAAAACCGGCACAACAAATAACGTCCGCGATCTATGGTTTGTAGGGTTAACAGAAGGATACACAGCCGCTGTATGGACCGGTAAGGACCGGTATGAAAATGAATATCAAGGAATACGATATATGGAAAAATATGCGCCGCATCAGTTAATCTGGAAACGCATTATGAGATAAACATTTACATCCCCGCATCTGATTAGATGCGGGGATGTTTTTTTGCATAAAAAAACCGGACTCAAGATCCGGTTTTTTCATTAATCATTCGTTTCGTCGTAAATCGGCACCCAGCCTTCTTTTGTAACGAAAATACGGACCGCTACCACTTTACGGTCTTCCATCAGGGTAAAGTAATGGCGCGTGTTCACAGGAACAGAGATTAAGTCACCCGGTTCCAATTCAACATTGAAAAATTGACCGTCTTTCGCTTGAATTGCAAAAATGCCGTGTCCACTCACGATAAAGCGGACTTCGTCATCCGTGTGAATGTGAATTTTTTGGAAGTTTGTTAAAAGCTCATCCAGGTTTGGTGTGCCCTCAGACAATGAAATAACATCCTGTGCTTGGTAGCCGCGGCGTTCAGAAATGTCTTTAATTTCCGCACTGAACGCATCGAGTACTTGCTGCTTGTCTTCATCTGATAAGGTATAATTTTCACGAAGATTTTCCGGAAGCTTGGACATATCCCATTTTTCATAAATGACTTCCTGTGCGCCTAAAAACGCGTCAATTGCGTTTTTGTCGGTAATGCGTTCGCCTGTTTCTTGAAATTGAATGACTGCCATTTATTATCTCCCTTTCAACATAAGTAATTTAATATGCCACGAAAATAAAAATTCGTATGCTTCTAAAAATTTCTTCGCTTCAAATGCGTCACGGCCCCAAGCGGTAATTCCGTGATTGCAAATCAATACCGCGCCGGCATCTTGCGAGACATACTGGCCAAATTCTTTTGCAAGTGCTGGAATGTCCGCATGATTTGGAATAATCGGCACGGTGATCGACGCGTTTTCTTCCCAGATGCCAAACGCTTTAATAATTTCCTGGCCGCTGAACGATACTTCTCCTGCTTTGCCATATAATTCAGAAATCACATTATTATCGACTGTATGAACATGCAGGCTGCAGCCGGCGTTTGTTTTCCCATATACTTCAACGTGCAGAAGCGTCTCAGCAGACGGCTTGCCGGCAAACCCGTCAATCGCATTGCCTTCCAGATCGACAAGCAAAAAGTCTTCATTTGTTTCTTTTCGCTTATCTTTGCCGCTTGCAGTCACTAAAAAAGAACGCTCATCCACTTTAATGGAAAGGTTTCCGCTTGTTCCTGGAAACCAGTCGCGCGCCGCCAGTTCACTTTTTACATCTGCAAGATCGTTCCATCTTAATTGCAGTGCGTTCATTTCACCACCTCTTTCACATGCTCAATGACATCGTAAAATGTTTGAAACGGTTTGTAATTCAAGCCGAGTACTTCACTTTTTTCCAAGAGCAAATCCCGGGCAATAACAAGATCGGCAAGCTTGGCTGCTTCCAAGTCCGTTACCGAGTCCCCAACCACAATAATATCCTGCTCTGGGGCGACTCGACGGACAATCGATGGCTTGCAGCAGCCGCATTCATTCGTACACTGCCCGTCGCATGTGTGTGGCCAGCTAATATGAATATGACTGTTCGAGAAGTCCGCTTCGTTGCAATAAATGTGATCATCCGGCACAAGACCGTTTAAAATCGGCTTAACAAAAAAGTCCATACCGCCGCTTACAATATAAAGCGGAATGCCTGCTTCCTTTGTATACGTCACAAAATCAGCAAATCCTTCACGAATTTTTGCATCCTGTAAAATAAATTGAGTAATTTCTTCTTTTTGAGAAGACGGAAGCAGTGAAAACATACGGCCGACTCCCTCTTTTATAGAAATCCCCTGCGACAGTACACCGTCTTTGAGCAACACCCATTCCGGCGGGGCGAATTTTTTCATAATCGCGATAATGTTATCATTTTCAGTGATCGTGCCGTCAAAGTCACATATTAACACCGGGTTTTGCATCATTTGCCTGTCCCCCATAAATCGAGCGCCAAACGCAAATCTTCATTTTTAACAGCTGCTTGTTCTAATGTCCGGCCGGCTGTAACTGCATCAATGGCCTGCCGGAATGCCCTTCCGCCGCCTGTTGCTCCACTCGGATGGCCATGAACCCCGCCGCCTGCGTTAATAATCGAATCCATTCCAAAGTCTTCATACAATACCGGAACAAG
This sequence comes from Domibacillus sp. A3M-37, assembly GCF_024213455.1. NCBI lineage: Bacteria > Bacillati > Bacillota > Bacilli > Caryophanales > Bacillaceae > Domibacillus > Domibacillus sp. A3M-37. The sequence continues at coordinate 16,134 of NZ_JANAVL010000001.1, forward strand.
CCCCGGGTGGATGCCTGCTGAAGGTACCGGAAACGTCTGCTTATGTCCGCTGTTTTCGAGCGCCATTTCTGCCGTTTTAAGCGCTGCAGACCGTTCAAGTGCCACAGACCCATATGGCGAGGGAAATAAGGTGAAATCAGCCCCTGCCATCCGAACGAGTTTGCCGAGCATGAGCTCAGTTGAAAAACCGTGATGCGGCGCTGACGTGAACGCGCCGGAAACAGCCGGATGCGCCATAATTGGTACATGGATCTCCGGGTCTTCCGCCAGCTCCTGCAGCACATCAAGCCCGTACGCGAATACGTTAAATAAATACGCCGATGCCCCAAGTTCAATGCCTCTACGTGCTTTTTCTTTTAATTCACTTGTGCGCCCTGATAAGTTGACGGCATAAAGCGCTTTTGCTTCACTTTGTTCAATAACCTGCCGGCCAAGCTTTACCCGCTCATCAAACGGTGTCAGCGGGTTATCAAATAAAATTTCATCATCTTTAACAATATCGATGCCGCCCGCGATTTGCGCTTTTAGCTGCTCCTCCATATAAGCAAGATCCCGGCCGATCACTCCTTTAAAAATGCTCATTAATAAAGGTCTATTGTAAGCACCCGTCAACGCACGAATTCCTTCAACACCGAATTTCGGACCCGTAAAAAGGCTGGCCAGCTCCTCAGAAAAAGATAAATCGATTAAACGGACCGCACCATCAAGTGACAGCTTCCCGAACACCGTCACTAAAATCGCCGGCAAATCCGCACTGAAATTCGCGGCAGGATAAGCGATTTCTATGTCTGCTTCCTGTCCATATGCCGTTTCAATTCCCGTTTTCCGAATCGATAAAACCCGTCCTTTATGGTGTTTCAGCTGCTCTTGTTCGAGGATGGGCAAATCTGTCCATGAACCGACTGTGAGACCAAGTGCAATACCTTCTGCTTTTTTCTCAAATGCGCCTTTTTGATCAAAAAGACGATACGTTGCGATCACTTCACTCATTGCTTTTTCTCCATTCTAAATGCCTACTAGTTTACCGGGATTGTGTCATTTTTCGGTTGTTTTGTCAATAAACAGACCAAGTTCTCCAATTCGTTCTAAGGCTTCTGTCAGCCTGTCTTCATCCGTTAACAATCCGACACGCACATACCCTTCACCGTACGTACCAAAGCCAATACCAGGTGCTGTTACCACATGGGCTTTTTCAAGAAGCAAGTCCGCAAATTCGACTGATGTATACGGCTTCGGAACAGGCAGCCAGGCAAAAAAAGATCCGGCTGGTGCTGTTACATTCCAGCCAATCGCCTGGCAGGCATCAATGAGCGCGTTCCGGCGGCGTTCGTATGTGTCAGATAGTTCACGCACACAATCCTGCGGGCCGGTCAGCGCAGTAGCAGCCGCCTGTTGAATCGCGCTAAATAAACTTACATACATGTGGTCCTGCAATAAATTAACAGCTGAAATGATACTTTTATTCCCTGCCAAAAACGCGACACGCCAGCCTGCCATGTTATACGTTTTCGACAAAGTGTACAACTCAACACCAATTTCTTTTGCGCCTTTAGACTGCAAAAAGCTCGGCGGCTTTTGCCCGTCAAACCCGATGCCGCCATACGCGAAGTCGTGAATCACACAAACGTCATGCTTGTTCGCAAGCGCCACTGTTTCATCAAAAAAGCCTCGGGTTGCCTGTGCTCCGGTTGGATTATTCGGATAGTTTAGGAGGAGCAATTTCGCCCGTTCCAGCCGTTCTTCGCCAATTTCATTATAATCCGGTAAAAAGCGGTGTTCTTCTATTAGCGGCATGTAATCCATCTTTGCCCCGGCCATCGCGGCACCGGACCAATAGTCAGGGTAACCCGGGTCTGGCACAAGCATGTAGTCACCCGGATTCATTAAACACATCGGCAATTCGACAAGCCCTGCTTTGCCGCCAAAAAGAATAGCAATTTCTGTTTGCGGATCTAAATCTACATCATATTCCCGGTTATAAAATTCCGCTGCGGCTTCTTTTAAAAATGCTTGTCCCTGAAACGGCGGGTATTTATGAAAATCCGGGCGATCCGCCGCTTCTTTTAATGACTCGACGATATGATCCGGGGTCGGCTGGTCCGGGTTTCCCTGTCCAAGATTAATAACGTCATGCCCGGCATTCACATAATGCGCCGCTTTTTTTGTGAGTGCTGCAAAAAATTGGTCGGGCAATGATTTTAATAAATTCGATTGATCAAACTGCTTCATTTATTCACCCACTTAAAATTTTCTTGCAATTTCAGAAATAAATATATATATTATTGGTCAAATTGTAAATATATTTGGAGGAATGATCATGTCTTCTTATGAACCATTAACGATAGATTCTGCCGTTACACTCGTCAAAAAGTTGGGCTTGTTTGCAGAGTCTGACGCGGTTTCTGCGAATGAAATTGGGGACGGCAACTTAAACTATGTGTTTCATATAAAAGGAACAGAAAAAAGCGCTATCGTCAAACAGGCGCTGCCGTACGCAAAAGTCGTCGGTGAAAGCTGGCCTTTAACACTTGAGCGTGCGGATATAGAAAATCGCGCTTTGCGTCTTCAAGGAACGTTTGCGCCTGACTATACACCTAAAGTCTACTATTCTGATAAAGATTTAGCGATTACCATTATGGAAGACTTGTCGCATTTAGAGATTGCGCGGACTGGTTTAATCGGCGGAGAGGATTACCCGCTTATTGCGCAGCATACGGGCGAGTTTATTGCGCGTACTTTATATGGAACGTCTGATTTTGCCATGGGCCCACAAGAAAAAAAGAAGCTGCAGCATACATTTTGCAATCCGGAATTATGTGATATTACTGAAGGGCTCGTGTTTACCGATCCTTTTTTTGATGTGGAGACGAATGATTTTGAAGAGGGTCTTCGCGCTGATGTGGAAAAACTGTGGAATGATGCCGAGCTAAAGCTTCATGCTGCACAGTTGAAGCGCCAGTTTTTAACAGCCGGAGATGCCCTGCTGCATGGAGACCTTCATACTGGAAGCATTTTCGCGAGCAGCACGGAAACAAAAGTAATTGATCCGGAATTTGCTTTTTATGGACCGTTCGGCTTTGATATCGCGCATTTCACTGCTAATTTGTTCCTGAATGCTTTGTCGCGGGAAGAAAGCCGCCGAGAGCCGCTTTACGAACATATTGTGACGGTGTGGAATGTTTTCACAGGTGAATTTACCCGACTTTGGAATGAAAACAATACCGAGGCTTTTGCAAAAACAGAAGGTTATTTAACTTGGCTGCTCGCAGATATTTTTGAGCAGGCAACAGGATTTATGGGACTTGAAATGATCCGCCGGACGATCGGGCTTGCTCACGTCAAAGATTTGGACAGCATCGATGACGAGAAAAAACGGCTGGACGCAAAACGTCATTCATTGTTCATCGGCGCTCATTTTGTTAAAAAGCGTAAAGCGTACACGTCTGCCGATCAGCTCGTCGCAGCAGTTAAGGAGGCCGTTCAATGAACATTCCACAATCGGTCATCTGGGAACACGGCTCCATCCGGCTGCTTGACCAGCGGAAACTGCCGCACGTAACCCACTATTTAACGCTCCAAACAGTCCCAGCTGTATTTGATGCGATTAAATCACTTGCCGTTCGCGGCGCACCAGCAATCGGCATTGCGGCAGCGTTTGGTGTCGCTTTGTCCGCGCTCAATCACCCATCTGATGATATTGATGAAGTGAAGGAACAAGTATTGATCGACAGCGGCTATTTATCCCAGTCTCGTCCGACTGCGGTTAATTTATTTTGGGCTTTGAACCGAATGAATGAAGTCGTTATTGCTGCCCCTACGGCCGACTCGCTTCGAGAAAATGTTTTGGCTGAAGCGCTCGCTATTCAAAAAGAAGATGAAGACGTATGCCGCGCAATTGGCGAGCATGCGCTTCCATTATTTAATGATGGCGATCATGTCATGACAATCTGTAACGCAGGGTCCATTGCGACAGCGAAATACGGCACGGCACTCGCTCCGTTCTTTTTATCAAAAGAACGCGGCATCAATCTGTCCGTCTTTGCATGCGAAACACGCCCTGTTTTTCAGGGCGCGCGCCTGACAACATGGGAGCTGATGCAGGCTGGTGTTGATGTGACGCTGATTACAGACAGCATGGCTGCTCATACGATGAAAACGAAAAACATCTCCGCAGTCATTACAGGTGCGGACCGGGTGGCAGCAAACGGCGACTCTGCCAATAAAATCGGAACATTTGGCCTTGCGGTACTGGCCAAATCATTTGGTATTCCGTTTTATATCGCAGCTCCTCTATCCACCTTTGATCTTGACACGCCAAATGGCGACGCGATTCCAATTGAAGAGCGTGACCCAACTGAAATTACAGAAGTCAACGGGATGCGTGTTGCACCAGAAGGCGTAGCTGTATTTAATCCTGCGTTTGATGTGGCACCGGCTGACCTAATTACCGGCATTATTACAGAAAAGGGCGTCATCGCACCGAATGAGCGTGACATCGCTGCGCTGTTTTCATAAGAAAAGTGGCAGGCGCCTGGAGCTGGACATCGTTTAAAACTTATACCTCCTTACTCTTTTAATAAGAAAAAACGGACTTCGCTTGAGACGAAGTCCGTTTTTTACAATGGAATGGAAGCTAGTAATCCGTTATATAGTTTCATAAAAATCAAGGCAAGTAATAAGCCGAAGAAAATCCAGAATATCGCTTCAAATACGATAATACCGATCATTTGCGGCGTTGTAATATGCGGGCTTAATTTATAAACGAAGTACACCACATACGCAACAGCCGTTACGAGAAAAATAATAACGGTTCCGACAGCGGATGAAAAGCTGATTAATGATAGCAGTCCGCCGATAAAAAAGATGACCGCGCCGAAACGGGTTTTTTTCAGCAATTCTCCATCCGCATCTTTTGAAAAGAAAAGCAGCGCCAGCTCATTCGCTGTGTTCGCGAGCAGCTTCAGCGTGGCAAAGATCATTGTAAAAACAACCATCAGCCCGCCGATCACGACGAGATTAATTTCCGTTTTGGTAAAAATGTCGAGCATTGTATCGTACAAGTTTGCTTGTTTCAGCAAATCGACAATGAGCGTTTGGCCAAACATCGAAAGCGATAAGCTGAACAGCAAAATGGATAAGAGCGGCATATAGCCGGTTAAATACGAGTTTTTCATCAACATGATTCTCCCTTGTCACAGTCAGTCATTGTTCATTATGCAAGAGGTTGATTGTTATGACAAGTGATTTCCGATCTTTTTTTGGAAAATGTGCACAATTTCTGTCAAAATCCGCATGTCTTCTTTGTCGAATTTTAAATTTTTTTTGCTCAAAAATACCGTATCTCTTCATATTTATTATCAGTGATTGAGTTTTCATACTCGTCTGATTTTGTGAAATGCACAATCATTTTTTTTACGCTATAATTTTAAGCGTGCACGAAAACATAAGGAGGGATTCATTTGTCTTTGCTTCATTGGGCCGTTCTCGCTCCTTTTATAATGGCCGTATTCGTTCCTGTTTTGCGAAAAAAAGCAGCGCTTATACATACAGGCTGGTTTGTTCTGATCTTGCCGATCGTTTTATTTGGAACATTTCTTCAATATCTTCCTGTCACGATGAATAACAACTCTGTCATGCAAACAGCATCCTGGATTCCGTCACTCGGTATCAATTTTACCGTGTATATGGATGGCCTCAGCCTTCTGTTTGCCCTTCTCATTTCTGGGATTGGATCACTCGTTGTCTTGTACTCAATCTACTACTTGTCCAAAACGAAAGAAAGCCTGCACCATTTTTACGTGTACTTGCTTATGTTTATGGGCGCAATGCTTGGCGTAGTTTTGTCGGACAACGTTATTACGCTGTACATGTTCTGGGAATTTACGTCCATTTCGTCTTTCCTGCTGATCGCGTATTGGTATGATCGTGAACGTTCTCGCTACGGAGCATTGAAGTCAATGCTGATCACTGTGTTTGGTGGACTCATGATGCTTGGCGGTTTTCTCGTTTTATCTATTATGGGTAACACGTTCAGCATTCGAGAACTTGCCGCTCAGGCGACTGAATTAAATGAACATCCCCTTTTTTTACTGGCGATGATTCTAGTTCTGCTTGGGGCCTTTACAAAGTCAGCACAGTTTCCATTTTATATTTGGCTTCCGGATGCAATGGAAGCGCCGACACCGGTCAGCGCATATTTACATTCCGCTACGATGGTTAAAGCAGGTATCTACCTCGTTGCCCGGTTCAGCCCGATTTTCGCGTTTTCCGGGTACTGGTTCTGGATTGTTGGGACTGTCGGCTTGTTTACAATGGTATGGGCGTCCTTTAACGCAGTGAAGCAGACCGATTTAAAAGGCATCTTGGCGTTTTCAACAGTGAGCCAGCTTGGGTTGATTATGTCCCTTCTCGGCATTGGAGCGGCGTCGCTTCATTTCGACTCGCTTGACGACAACATATTCACCACAGCGGTGATTGCTGCCATTTTCCATTTAATTAATCATGCGACATTTAAAGGAAGCTTATTTATGGTCGTCGGTGTTATCGACCATGAAACAGGCACGCGGGACATCCGCAAACTTGGCGGATTAATGAGCTTCATGCCTATTACGTTTACGCTGTCGGTCATCGGCGCATTTTCAATGGCGGGACTGCCGCCATTTAATGGATTTTTAAGCAAGGAAATGTTCTTCTTGTCCATGGTGCAGCTGATGGAATTGAATTTATTTAATATCGATACGTGGGCCGTTCTCTTCCCTGTTCTCGCCTGGGTCGGAAGCGTATTTACATTTATTTACAGCATGATTATTGTCTTCAAAGTGTTTACGGGAAAATTCCAGCCGAAAAAACTGGAGAAAAAACCGCACGAAGCACCGGTCGGTATGCTCATTTCGCCGATTATTTTAGCATTGCTGGTTGTTGTATTTGGCTTGTTTCCAAACTTGCTGTCCTACAGCTTGATTCAGCCGGCGGCCGCGGCGATTGTGCCGTCCATTATTCCACCGGGCGAGCAGCTGTATGTGAATATTTATTTCTGGCACGGTATTAATGCTGAGTTATTAATGACAATCGGCGTCGTTGCTGTTGGTATTCTTTTATACAAATTTATGCCAAAATGGGTACGTGTGTATGAGTATTTTCCTGGAAAAATCACGCTCAACCAGTTTTATAATGCTGGGCTTTACGCGGCTGAGCGTGGGTCAAATGCGATTACAAATGCCTATATGACCGGCTTCATTCGCACCTACCTTGTGTACATTTTTGCTTTTTTCATCGCAGCGCTTGGCTTTACGATGTGGGCAAAAGATGCGTTTCGCTATGACGCTTCTGCAGTGGCACCGATCGGATTGTATGAAGGCTGCTTAATCATTGTGCTTCTTGCCGCAACACTGACTATTTTAATGGCGAAGTCACGCTTAACGTCCATCATTTCGCTTGGGGCGGTCGGATATACTGTATCACTATTTTTTGTCATTTTCCGGGCACCGGATTTGGCGTTAACACAGCTGGTTATTGAAACGATATCAACTGCATTGTTCCTGCTTTGTTTTTATCATTTGCCAAAGCTGTCGCGCCATGAAGAAAAACGACGCTTTCAGGCGGGCAATGCAATTATTGCCGCGGGAGTCGGTATCATCGTCACACTGCTTGGCATTTCAGCGCACAGCTCGAAGTTTTTCGCTTCGATCAATGAATACTATATCGAAAATACGTATGAAAAAGCGGGCGGCGAAAATATGGTCAATGTCATTCTCGTTGATTTCCGTGGTTTTGATACATTGTTTGAGATTGCGGTGCTTTCTGTTGCTGCACTCGGCATTTACGGTTTAATTAAGCTTCGATTAGAGAAAGGCGGCGAAACGAATGAAAACAAATGATGTTATTTTTCAAACGGTCGCCAAAGTCGTTTTTTTTATGATTATCTTTTTTGCTGTTCACTTGTTTTTTGCGGGTCACTACTATCCTGGCGGCGGTTTTGTCGGCGGACTGCTTACGTCCGGCGCCATCGTCCTTTTGCTCCTGGCATTTGACATGAAAACGGTCCGGCGCGGTTTCCCGGTCGACTTCAAATGGCTGATCGGCCTTGGTCTTTTGTTTTCAGCTGGAACAGCAGCCGGCTCATTGATATTTAATGTGCCGTTTTTCACTCACGCATACGATTACTTTCAATTGCCGCTTTTCGGCAAAACATCGCTTCACACCGCGATGCTGTTTGATTTAGGTGTGTACCTTGTTGTCATTGGTGTAACCATGACCATTATTCAAACGATTGGAGAGAGTGAATAATGGAAATTTTAATGTGTATTGTCGCCGGTCTGCTTTTTGCGGCCGCCGTTTATTTAATGCTGTCAAAGAGCCTGCTTCGTATTATTATCGGCACTGGTCTTCTAAGCCATGGAACGCATTTAATGCTGTTGACAATGGGCGGACTAAAAACAGGGGCAGCGCCTGTCCTTGGTGAACATGCTTCATCTTATACCGATCCGATTCCGCAGGCACTTATCTTAACTGCGATCGTTATTAGCTTCGGTGTGACGGCTGTGTTTCTCGTCATTGCCTATCGGGCCTATCAGGAGCTTGGAACCGACAATATGGAACAGCTGAGAGGAATGGAAACGGATGATTAATTTACCGATTTTGCCGATACTCCTCCCTCTTCTTGCGGCTGTTTTATTAATGTTTTTGTCAAAAAGCGTGAAAGCGCAGCGAATTGTTTCGGTGATTGCTTCAGCTGCAACCGTGGCTTCTGCATGGACTGTCATGCTGAAAGTCAAGTCAGAAGGTATTCAAACCGTTGATATGGGCAGCTGGCCGGCTCCATTCGGTATTACGCTTGTGTCAGATATGTTGAGCATCCTGCTTGTCCTGACTGCTTCCGTTATCACGCTTTGCGTCGTGCTTTACTCGTTTCGATCGATCGGAAGCGGGCGGGAAGCTTTTTACTATTACCCAATCGTTCAATTTTTGCTGCTCGGTGTGAACGGGTCGTTTACGACAGGCGATATTTTCAACTTGTTCGTATTCTTCGAGATTATGCTGATGTCGTCTTACGTATTAATCGTGATTGGCGGCACAAAAGTTCAGTTGCGGGAATCGATTAAATACATTTTGGTGAATGTAATTTCATCAGCCATTTTCGTTATCGCGGTTGGCTATCTGTACTCGGTTACCGGTTCACTGAATATGGCGCACATTTCATCGCGCATTTCAGAAATTAATGACGAACCAATCATTACGGTACTAGCAATTCTCTTTTTAATCGTCTTCGGCTTAAAAGGCGGAATTTTTCCGCTTTACTTCTGGCTGCCAGGTTCATATGCCGCGCCGCCTGCTCCGATTCTTGCGTTGTTCGGCGCCTTGCTGACAAAAGTCGGTGTCTACGCGATTTTGCGGACGTATACGCTGTTCTTTTACCACGACCAGCCGTTTACGCATGACATTTTGGCATTGCTTGCCCTGCTCACAATGGTGGCTGGTTCGATTGGGGCATTAGCGTATAAAGACGTGAAACAAATCTTAATTTACAACATTATTATCGCTGTCGGTGTTTTATTATTCGGCATTGCCGTCATGACTGAGGAATCGATTGCGGGCACCATTTTCTATCTTGTTCATGACATGATTATTAAAGCTGGTCTGTTTTTGCTTGGCGGCATCATGATTTACATTACGGGCACGTCTGATTTAAACAAAATGGGCGGCTTGATCCGCCAGTATCCGTCTCTCGGCTGGACGTTTCTCATTGCATCATTTGCACTGGCCGGCATTCCGCCATTGTCCGGATTTACCGGTAAACTGCTGATCGTTCGGGCAGGATTTGAAACAGGCGAATATGTTGGGGCTATCGTTGTGCTCCTATCGAGTCTTGCTGTGCTGTATTCGGTTGTGAATTTGTTTATGGACGTCTTTTGGAAAAAACCTGAAATACCGCTGCCTGAAACAAAGAAACAAACTGCTTCTCTTTTTATCCCAGCCGCGGCACTTGTGATTCTTTCTGTTTTGTACGGTGTTGGAACAGAAGCTGTTTATCCTTATGTGATGCAGGCTGTTGAAGCACTCATCCATCCGGAAATCTACATTGATGCCGTATTGAAGGAGTAGATGGTATGGCTTTTCAAATTTTATTAAATGTCTTTCTCGCTTTCCTTTGGATGTTTTTACAAGTGTCTTTCAGTGCACAGACATTTGTTATCGGGTATTTGCTTGGATTGCTCGTTATGCTCGGCATGCGCCGCTTTTTTAGCAGCCATTTTTATCTGCACCGTGTCTGGGCGGTCACATACTTGTTTCTTTTGTTTTTAAAAGAACTAATTAAAGCGAATATTGACGTAATAAAACTCGTCCTTCGCCCTAAATTGAACATCCGTCCAGGTATTTTTGCGTTGGAAACTGAATTGAAATCTGACTGGGAAGTGACACTGTTGGCGAATTTGATTACATTGACACCCGGCACGCTTGTTGTGGACGTATCGGCTGACAACAAAACCCTTTATATTCATGCCATCGATATCGGTGATGTATCAGAAGCAGTTGACAGCATTAAAAATTCATTTGAAAAAGCGATTATGGAGGTGAGCCGCGGATGATTGAAACGATTTTGCAAATTTCCCTGCTGCTGCTTGCCATTGCTATGATTGGCTTAATTTATCGTCTGATCAAAGGACCAACTGTTCCGGACCGTGTTGTAGCTCTTGATGCAATGGGCGTCAACCTTGTGTCGATGACAGCGGTATTGTCGATGCTGCTTGATACGAGCAACTATTTGGACATTATTTTATTAATTGGCATTTTGGCGTTTATCGGCACTGTTGCGTTTGCAAAGTTTTTGGAGAAAGGCGAGGTGATTGAATATGACCGTGATCAGTGAAATTGTCATTGCCTTGTTTTTGCTCACAGGAGCGTTTTTAAGCCTTGTGGCGGCCTTTGGTGTTATTCGCCTGCCAGATGTGTACACACGTAATCATGCGGCGTCTAAGAGCGCCACTCTCGGTGTTATGTGTATCTTGCTGGCAACGTTCCTTTATTTCTTAGTGAAAGATGGGCTGTTCAGCTCCCGCCTGCTGCTCGGAATTGCTTTCTTTTTTATCACCGCACCGGTTGCCGGCCATTTAATCAGCCGTGCTGCGTACAATTCCGGTGTGAAAATGTGGGATCAAAGCGTGCGGGATGATTTGAAAGATAAAAAATAGGTAACAAAAGAAGGAGGCTGTCCAAAACGGACAGCCTCTTTCTTATTCATACAAAGTGTGATCTTTATCGCCATTTTCCTGATAAATTGTTAATATGCCTTCATGCTCTTTTACATATTCTTTTGCTTCGCTTAAAAGAGATTGTTTTGTTTCTTTTGATAAAATGGCACGCTTGCCGTTTTCTTTTTGCAATACCCACTGGTCATTTTTATGCTTTACTTCATAACGCGGGCGTCCCTCATTATTTTTCCCTTCAGAACTTCTTGCCCGGTCGATCGCAATGGCAATGGACCGCCCTTCTTCATAACCGTCGTCAAGCAGAGCATTTGCAATTTCAATGGCTTTGTTTCTGACGTTGTCCGGCAGGTTTTTCATCGAATCCGGGTAATCATTTTTGCTCCAGGGCATCGAATCACTCCTTTTTGGAAAGTGTTCCCGCCTGTTAAAAAGCTCAAACGTTATTTTTTCTTTACGACCGCAACCGTGCAGCGTGACAGGCAAATGAGCGCTTCGTCTTCATCTCTAATCTCGACGGTCCAAACATGCGTTGATTTTCCTTGATGGACAATACTCGCTGTTGCGGTGACAATACCTTCACGTTTGGACTTTAGGTGATTCGCGTTGATCTCAAGACCGAAACAGAGTTCAGTTTCAGAGTCGATTAAAACGGCTGATCCGATGCTTGCGGCTGTTTCAGCGAGCGCTACCGATGCGCCGCCATGAAGAAAACCGAATGGCTGACGTGTCCTCTCGTCAACGGGCATTGTCATGACCACGGTTCCTTTCTCCACTTTTACGGTCTCAATTCCTAATGAGGCAATAAGTGTATTTTCAATGTTAAAGTCCATAAAAACCCTCCCTTTACAAAAAAGGTGCCTCATGCGTTGAGGCACCTTTTCTCATTATAAAACCATTGCGGCAATCCATCCAAAAATAAGGACTGGAATATTGTAATGAATAAACGTCGGGACAACGGTGTCCCAAATATGATCATGCTGTCCGTCCGCATTTAAGCCGGATGTCGGGCCAAGCGTACTGTCTGATGCTGGGGAACCGGCATCACCAAGCGCCCCAGCTGTTCCAACAAGAGCAATCGCCGCCATTGGACTGAAGCCTAATTCAAGCGCCAATGGGACAAAGATCGTGGCGATAATCGGAACGGTTGAGAATGATGACCCGATGCCCATTGTCACAAGCAAGCCGACGACAAGCATAAGGAGTGCACCAAACGCTTTATTGCCGCCAATTGCATCAGCTGAATTTTGAACAAGGGTTTCTACGTCTCCTGTCTCACCCATGACGCTTGCAAAACCGGATGCTGCAATCATAACAAATCCGATAAAAGCCATCATGCGCATCCCGTTCGTTAACAAATGATCCGCTTCACTCCAGCGAATCGCCCGGAATACATACAGAACTACGATCCCGGCAAGAGCGCCAAATACCATTGAATCTGTCGCCAATTGCGCAGCAAGAGCCGCCACAATGGCAATTCCTGATACGATAAGGCCAAAGGAATTATATTCCGCTTTGTGCGCTTCTGTTTCAACCGGCACCGGCAAAAGAGATTCATTGTATTCACGCGGTTTCCGGTAGCTGAAAAAGACCGCAATTAACAAACCGATAACCATTCCAACTGCAGGAAGAACCATCGCTTTTGGCACTTGATCGATGGCGACTTCAAGACCGCTTTCCGTCATATTTGTCGCGATAATTTCGTGGAAAATCTGGCCAAACCCAACCGGCAGAAGCATATAAGGCGTCACAAGACCGAAAGTCAAGACAGAAGCTGTTAAACGCCGGTCAATCCGCAGCTCATTCATAATTTTCAAGAGCGGTGGAATTAATAGCGGAATAAACGCGATATGAACCGGCACGACGTTTTGCGAAAAACACGCCATGATTAAAATGACAAATAAAATAAGAGCTTTCGGCAATTTTTTTGAGCGTGCTTCTTCTTTATCTCCAATAAACTTTAAAACAAAATTAACAAGCGCTTCCGGCAGTCCCGTGCTTGACACCGCAACCGCAAACCCACCCAGCATCGCATAGCTGAGTGCGACATTGGCCCCGCCGCCTACGCCTTCTGAAAACGCGGCAATCGTCCCGTCCATCCCAAGCCCGCCAATCAGTCCACCAACAAGTGCTCCTGTAATAAGAGAAAAAACAACATTGACACGGAGCAGGCTGAGGACGAGCATAATGAGAACCGCCATTATAACTGCATTCATTATCTTTTATACCTCCAACACTTTAATTTGCTAAATCACTAAAGAACCGATTAAAAGATAGCAAATTGCCTGTCCGCTTGTCAATATACTTTTCCAGTAAATAAATAGGCGAATTATTCAGATTGGTCTGACAGCGCTAAAATCGCCAGTGTCCGTGTCATAACCCCGGGTGTTAATTCAGCACTGCCGGCAATATCGAGATGAACCCACGGCGTATTTTCTGCAAACTCACCGATAAAGCCGCCGCCCATAATGGCGTGTCCATTACGCCCCGGTGAATTATTCAAATCCGCCACATCACTGCTTCGAATGCGTTTTTTATCGTATTCTGTAAGCGGCAGCTGCCAAATCATTTCCCCTGCTTCACGAGAGGCTTCCAGCACCTCTTCAAAAAACGGCTCATTGTTTGTCATAGCTCCTGTTTTATCTTTGCCAAGCGCAATCACAACTCCGCCAGTCAGCGTGGCTACGTCCACAATTTTTCCGGCACGCTGCTGTTTGGCATACGTGATCGCATCTGCCAGAACGAGCCTGCCTTCTGCATCGGTGTTTTTTACTTCAATCGTTTTGCCGGACAATGATGTAATGACGTCGTCAGGTTTAAATGCGTTTGCGCTGATCACATTATCTGTTGCCGGAATGACTGCCATCACCGGACGGTCCGGCTGCAGCTCACCGATAATTTCCATCGCGCCAAGTACAGCAGCTGCTCCGCCCATATCTGTTTTCATGCCGACAATGCCGTCTTTCGGCTTAATGGAATAGCCGCCTGTATCAAAGGTAATACCTTTTCCGACAAAGGTAAGCACGTCTTCCCATGAATCTGCTGGATTGTATTTGAGTGTAATCATTTTTGGCGGTTCCACCGATCCTTGGGCTACCGCTAAAAAAGCGCCCATGCCGATTTTCTCCATGTCCGCGCGTTCCAGTACCTCAAGCTCAAAACCATATTGATCGGCCAGTTTTTTTGCATGCAGCGCGAGATCTGCTGCTGTCATCATGTTTGGCGGCGTCGCGGTTAAGCGGATAGCGGTATTTGTGCCATCCGCCATCGTTTTTCCTACTTCACACGCCGCTTTTATTTCCACCGGATCCCCTTCTGTATACACATCAATTGTTTTTAATTGTTTTTCCGGCTCATTCCCCGGGGTCCGGTAGCCCGTATACTCAAAACGCGCCATAAAAAACGCTTCGGTTAGGGCTTCCGCCGCTTCAACAGCTGTTATGTTTTCGGTTACGAATGAATCGAGTACAACGGCGATTGATTCCAGTCCGTACTGCTTTGACTGTTTAGCGGCTTTTTTAACCGCTTTATGGATCGCATGAAAGTCCGCTTCTTTTTCCTTGCCAAGTCCTGCTGTGACAATCCGCTTTGCCGGAATCTGGCCAAGCGTCGGGACAACAGATGCGCTTTCTTTTTTCGCAGAAAGGTCCCCGTTTTTCACTAACTCCGTTAACTGCCCTGAAAAAGCGGCATCCAGCGGTTCCAGTACCCCTTCAAATTTCAATGGTTTGTCATACAGCCCGATGAGCAGCGCATCCGCTTTTGTTTTTATGAATGGTTCTTTTTTGATTGTAAACATCTTCATCACCTCACATGTTATTATAGTGGAAAATGGACAGGAGTGTTGTTGTGAGGATTGTATCAATTTGCCCAAGCAATACGGAAGTATGTGAATATCTCAACATCGAGGACCAGATCGTTGGCGTAGATGACTTTTCCGATCTAGATCGGGTACGGCTTGGACCGGATTTATCTATTGATATGGACAAGCTGAAATCTCTTAAGCCTGACATCGTGCTGGCATCACTCAGCGTACCGGGAATGGAGAAAAATGTGGATTCTCTAGAACGGCTTGGCATTCCGCATATTGTAACCAATCCGCATTCACTTAATGATATTGGTGTGTCAATTGAGCAAATTGCCGGGGCATGCGGGATAGATGGAAAAGATGCCCGAAGCAGGTGGATACGCTCGCTCCAATCATACAGGTCGCGGGAATGGGCAGACCGTACGCGTCTTTACTGGGAATGGTGGCCCAAGCCCTTGTTTACTCCGGGAGGCGCAAACTGGCTGACTGAAATAAGCATGTTATGCGGCGGAATCAATATATTTTCAGATTATCCTGAGCCAAGCGTGCAAACAGATTGGGAAATGGTATTGGAAAAACAGCCCGATATTATTTTGCTGGCGTGGGTTGGAGTCATGACGGAGAAAGTGAATACAGATGTCGTAAAAAAGAGACCAGGTTATGATGAAACACCCATTTTTGTGATGGAGGAAAAAGATTTTTGCCGGCCTTCACCAAATCTGCTGAAAGGTCTTGACAAACTGGATCAATTATTAAACAAAAAATAAAACGACCTTGAGCAGGTCGTTTTGTTAAAACATTTGATAGCCTTTTGCGCGCAGCAGGCGCATAACGAATCCGCTCGCAACGGCGCCTAGTAAACCACACAGCAGAATCGTAATGTCTACTGGCTGCAAACCTGTGATTCGATCACCGAGAATACGAAATGATTCTCCTGCGTTGAATAAATAGTCAAATGAACTAATGCCGTCTACAATAGCAATGGTGACGAGTGGATAAACAAAAGCCATAATCCACGTCATCCGCAGCAGCATGTTTAATATAAATCCGATGCCGAAAAACAGCACGAAAAAGAGCAGCGCTGACACGAGTACAGTTGCGATGTGCATGAAGCGATTCCCCCTAATTGTATACTTATAAGTGTACTGAACACGCTTTAAAAGGTCAATGAGTGAAAATGTGACAATAAAACGTATAAAGGTTCAAAGGCTGGAACACAGCGTCCTGCTGCAATGCTTTGTGACCTGCACCTTACGGGCCTAAAAAAACACCGGATACGAGGGGGATACGTATCCGATGCTTTATAAAGGTATTTCCTTATTTAAAAGGAAATAAACTTTCCCATCATAGTATAACCATTTTTGTTTATTTTTATTATTATCTTAATTTTCTGATAAATTGTCAATCTCAAATAAAAAACCGATAGGACGTGTAGCCAAATTGCGGACCTGGATCTGGAATGTCCTGGCAGGCAAGTCCCGCCTTTTCAAACAGCTGAATAATGCTGCGAAGAAGAATCGATGTATCTACACTTTTTTCAAGCTCATCCGTCCTCATCCACTGTGCGTCAAGCAGCTCTCCCGCGTTCGCTTCCGGTTCTTTTTCTTCATTGAGTGTCATATGAAAAATAATCATCGTGTCACTCACATCGTTTTGGATGACACCTGACCGGATGCCAGCGACGCCACATACAGATGCTTCAATGTCGGTTTCTTCTTTTACTTCCCGAACAGCAGCTTCGTCCGCCGTCTCCCCCGCATCCACAAAACCGGCTGGCAGCGACCATTGCCCTTTTAACCCGCCATATGATTTTTTCACGACAAGCCAGCGCCCGCTGCTGTCAATCACAACACCAGCCGCCGCGAGCCACACTTTTCCCCTCTTCATAAAATGCTTCCTTTCTGCCAATCAAAAAAGGACCTCTTCGAAAAGAGGCCCTTCTGATTTTTTACAGGATGTTGAATTTCCCTTTTTTCAGGACGAGTGAAGGGCCGCCGATCATGAAGAGCGCACGGTTGTCAATCATTTTCTTCATGAATGACGCTTTTGTACCCGTTAATTTTTTATCGAATACAACGCCAATTGCATCGTCGTCACCAAGTGAACAAACTGTTCCTTTAAGATGAGGAGTGAACGTTTCGAGACCTGTCTCCCCTTTCACCAATTTCACAAGGTTACGTGCAACTGTTTCACCTTGCTGCATCGCAATTTGTGCTGTTGGCGGGTACGGACGGTTAATTTCTTCATTGATGATCAATGAGCAGTCGCCTAGAACGAAAATGTCTTCCTGGTTTGGCGCACGAAGATCCGGATTGACTTTCACGCGCGCACGCATGTTTTCAATGCCTGATTTTTCGATAATGCTGCTGCCGCGGACACCTGCTGCCCATACGACTGTGCCAGCTTTAATTTCTTCTGTTTCATCTTCGCCTTTTGCGACGATGATACCTGTTTCTGTTGCACCTTTAATCGGTGTACCGATTTTAAACTCAACGCCTTTTTTCTCAAGCTGGGCAACGGCGTATTTGACAAGCTCAGGGTCAAAGCCCGGAAGAACCATCGGCGCTGCCTCTACGCAGTAGATGCGTACTTTTGAATAGTCGATATCGTATTCTTTGCAAAGTTCAGGAACTCGGTTTGCAAGCTCACCAAGGAATTCGATGCCTGTAAAACCGGCACCGCCGACGACAAATGTCAGACGCTCGTCTTTTTTCTCTTCTTCGTTTGCATATGTCGCAAATTGGAATTCAATATGATCACGCAATTGACGAGAAGTGTTTACGTTTGAAATCGTGAAAGCGTGTTCTTTTAATCCTTCAATGCCAAATGTTTCAGACTCGCCGCCAAGTGCGACAACGAGGTAATCGTAATCAACTTCGCCTGTATTTAAAATAACTTTCTTTTCTTCAGGTTTAATATCCTGTACTTCCGCACGGATAAATTCTACTTTGCTGCGGTTGATGACTGCATCAACATCGTAGCGTACGCGATCGTGGTGCATCGTGCCTGCTGATGCTTCATGAAGCCACGTTGTTTCATAGTGGTAATCATTTTTGTTGATAAGCACAATATTCGCTTCGTCTACAGATAATGCTTTTTGAAGACGTGTTACAGTAACAAGACCGCCATAACCGGCGCCCAATACTACAATTTTCGGCTTTCTCACTGTCATCTTTATCCACCTCTATTAAAATATTCTCGCAAAGAATGTGATACTCTTCACGTATGATTGTAAAAAAACATCCTTTACTATGTCACAAAATGGTAACAATGTGCACAACTAGCTTTATCATAGACGTTTTCGGTCCTTTTTTCAAGTTATTTCAACAAGAAATTTCAAATGAGACTTCCCTTCATGAATTCTGTAAAATAAGAAATGATAAAAAAAAGACGGCTTATACATCGTCTTTATGACCTGCTTTACACAGGTTTAAAAAAAGGGGGATTTTGAGTGACAGACATTACGATTATTGGTGCGGGTCCAACCGGCTTGTTTGCCGCTTTTTATGCAGGTATGCGCGGCTCCTCCGTAAAAATCATTGAAAGCCTGCCGCAGCCGGGCGGCCAGTTGTCCGCTCTGTACCCGGAGAAATTTATTTATGATGTAGCAGGTTTTCCTGCTGTTCGCGCCCAAGAGCTCGTCGACCGGCTCGTCGAGCAAATGAATCGGTTTCCGGTTGAACTTTGTCTTGAAGAAGCCGTTCAAGTTCTTGAAAAACAGCCGGATGGAACGATTCTTCTGCAAACGGACAAAGGAAAGCACGAGACAAAAGCAGTCATTATTACAGCTGGCAATGGCGCTTTTCAGCCGCGCCGCCTGGAAATTGACGGCGCAGACACTTTACCCAATGTCCACTATTTCATCAACGATCTGTCCTCGTTTGCCGGACGCCGCGTCGCTGTCCTTGGCGGAGGCGACTCAGCTGTAGACTGGGCAATGATGCTTGAAAATACGGCAAAAGACGTGACTATCATTCACCGCCGCGACAAATTCCGGGCACATGAACATAGTGTTGAACTTTTGCATGAATCGCGTGTTAATGTCATGACGCCGTTTGTCCCTGTATCATTTGATGGCCAACATCTTCAGCTTGAAGAAGTAAAAGGCGACCGGACTGAAAAACTGGAAATTGATGATCTCGTTGTGAACTATGGATTTATTTCCTCACTCGGTCCAATGAAAAACTGGGGGCTGGAAATTGAGAAAAATTCGATTGTGGTTAACTCCCGCATGGAAACAAACATTGAAGGTGTATATGCGGCGGGTGATGTGGCAACATATGGTGGCAAAGTGAAACTGATCGCGACTGGATTCGGAGAAGCACCGACGGCTGTCAACAATGCAAAATCGTACATTGACCCGTCTGCGAAAGTTCAGCCGCTGCATAGCACTTCCTTGTTTTAATTTTTTTACCACGGGTAAACTAAAGGTAAAAAAGGGTGGTCAACCATGCATGTACTTGTCATCGGCGCAGCCGGCACAACAGGACGGCTCGTTGTCCAAAGTCTCGCGGAGAACATTCAGCATCACGTAAAAGCGATGGTGCGCAAAACCGATCAGATGACGGATATGGAAAAACTCGGAGCCAAGCCTGTACTGGCAGACTTAGAGCAGGATTTCAGTTATGCGATGAACGACGTAAATGCCGTTATCTTTGCGGCAGGTTCCGGTTCCTCGACCGGACCGGATAAAACAACCACTGTCGACCGGGACGGGGCAATTAAAGCAATTGATCTTGCTGTTTCTCATGGTATTGAACGGTTTGTTATGCTCAGTTCAATGGGGGCAGACCGGCCGGATGCAGGCCCGGAGTCCATGCAGCATTATTTGCAGGCAAAGCACGATGCAGACGCCCATTTGATGCAAAGCGGACTGACCTATACAATTGTCCGGCCGGGAGTACTTAAGAATGAAGCGGCGGCCGGCAAAATTGAAGCGGCCGCACAAGTCGCCGGCCGGACAAAGTCGATCGCGCGGGCTGACGTCGCGGAAGTACTCGTTCAGAGCTTGCTTGCTGAAAAGACTGAAAGCCGTATCTTTGAAATCGTAGAAGGCGATGTACCCATTGGCGAAGCGCTAAAAAGAATATAGATACAGGAAAACCGGCCGCCTGCGCACGCCGGTTTTTTGCTGCTCGTTTCGCGACCAAAAAAACCGCCCGGCGGCG
Source organism: Domibacillus sp. A3M-37 (assembly GCF_024213455.1). Lineage (NCBI taxonomy): Bacteria > Bacillati > Bacillota > Bacilli > Caryophanales > Bacillaceae > Domibacillus > Domibacillus sp. A3M-37. Next base: position 36,314 of record NZ_JANAVL010000001.1, read on the forward strand.
GCCGGACGATTTATCTGCTGGTTAAGCAGCAGGTTTTTGCGTTTCTTCTCCTTCTGAATCGATCCATTTCTTCACATTTTGGACGCCGATAATCTCGACTTCCTGCTTTGTATCAATTTGAACTTCTTTTACTTCTGCCCCGCGCAAATCAATGACTTGTCCTTTTTGAGGAGTCGAGATAATAACGGTATTGTGTTTTAGCCCTGCTCCTTGAAGCGTTGCAGAATGCTTGACGACAATGCCTTTACTGAAACGGGCTCCTTTATCAAATTCCAAATGGATTCCCGGTTTCGCGACCACAAATTGTTTCTTTTTCAATGCTGGTACATAGACAATATCTTCTTCTACAACGTCATCTGCAAATGTCGTCCGAATCACAACCGGATCGTGGTCACTTGCACGACCGTGCTCTTCCATGAATTGTGAATTCATATGAGCAATATCCACTTCTGTTGAAGGCGCCATGTTGTTTGTAACCAAAATATGATCAAGTACTTGTGCATTTCCTTGGTAAGAGTATGTGAAACGCTCATCTGCCGGCACTTTTTCGATCATATTTGTCAATTCAGAACCTTTTAAAATTGACAGTGATTCAGTAAATTCAAAATCATTAAAGTCGCCAACAAGCACTACGTTCGCATCAGGATCAGCTGTTTTCACATCCTGGACGAACCCGTTGACAACGGCGGCAATTTGCTTTCGCTGCACTTCACTGCCCAAATATGGAGGCTGGTTTTTTCCGAATAACGGCTCATCTCCACCTTTAGAATTAAAATGGTTGGCGACAACGATGACCTTTTCTCCGTTAAATGTAAATTGTGCGGCAACCGGCTTCCGGCTGTCTTCAAACGCCGCGTTGTCCGGATCAATCCGGCCCGGGTTCAACGTCAGCTTTCCATCTACGTATGCTGCCGCTTCTGTTGCCGTTCCTTTTGTGCCTTCAGCAAGTGAAACTCGTTCGGGGTTATACAAGAAACCAACACGGATGTTTCCACCTGGCTGCCCCCCATCCATTTTATCTGCCGGTGCAACATCGGTGTATACATACGTTGGTCCGCCAAGCGCTTCAATGGCAGCAATTAACGCAGCCGCACTTTCTGAAGCATCTGTCGTTCCGGAATCAGCCGGCCCATCGTTATCCTGCACTTCTGTAACACCGATAATATCCGGTGACTTCATGCCGTTTACGATTCCGGCAGCTAACCGGTTCGTTTTATCTGCTCCTGAAGCAGTTGAAAAATTTTCAAGATTATAAGAAGCAATTGTCAATCCGTCTTCTGTTGCGGTGAGTGTTGTTTCTTCACCTGTTAAACCGCCATCATTCAGCTCTGGTACTTCATCGACAAGCACTTTAAAGTTGCTGTAACCGTAGCTGACCACACCAGTTACATTGCCATTAAACGAATCACCTGTTTTCGCAACAAAATCTTCATCATTTAGATCAAGGTGAATACGCTCCGGGTTGTAGTCATCTGCTGTAATACGCAGTGCGCCGGCTGTTGTATTTGTTTCAATGTTATTCGGTACAACCACGACTTCCCCGTAGTTTTGCGGCGCGACGACTTTCGGATTGTTCACTTGAATGAGCATGCCCTCCACACTTTCGAAAAAGTCAATGCCGTCTTGCGCCGGATCAAACGTCCCCAGTTGGTCATTGTCGATCACTTCCGTCGGCATCATTCGGTCTTCATTGACAATAACCGGTTTTGGCAAGACATAGCTGGTTTCTTTTTTCGTTATAAGAGAAGCGTTAATTTCCGTGACAGGAAGGTCGGTCTGCAGTTTTTCTGAATAGCCTTCAAGCACCCATTCTTTCACGGTGCCGTTTACGCTGACAAGGTCGCCTTTTGATAAGCCGTGTGCCTGTTTATAAACAAGAATCCCTTCAGACGTATTTTCATCGTTATCCGCTTCAACACTTTGCATATAGAAGTTGCTGCTGTCCACAATATGCGTTACAACACCTTCCACATTTTCGACTGCCAAGTTGCTGTATGGAGACGTATGACCTACTCCTTGAATATCATGAATACGAACGATATCTTTTTGAATCACATACGTAAATTCAGAAACGGTGCTGTCCGCTAATCCATCTTTAAATGCTTTCGCTTTGATCTTTTTATTTTCGTCGATAACAATCGGGTCTGAAAAAAGCGTACTTTCTTTTGCTGGTTCCGATCCGTCTAATGTATAGCGAATTTCCGCACCCTCTGTCGGTGAAGCAAGAGAGACGCCTGTTCCCGCTTCTACTACACCCGCCGCCGGATTTGCTGTCACGGCTTGAACAGTCGATGAATCAGCTTCAATATCTTCCGTACCGCGTGGAATTAATTGATAGACGTTATTGTAGGAACCTACTACACCTGTAATAGAATCATAGTTTGTATTTACAGCTACCAATGCTGCATCTTGCGGTCTGATTTGAAATTCATTCCCGTCTTTATCTGCTGCTGTATAGTTGCCTCCTGAAAAGCTGGCGACCGATACATTGTTTATTTTAACGAGCGTTCCTTCAGCAGCTTCTGTTAAATCAGCGGCTGTCACAGTCGACGAAGCCGGCATATCGCCGCTGCCCGTGACCGTAACCCCATCTGCTTGAACTGCAATTTCAAGCAGGGAATTATAATCGTCCATTTTTCCTTTTGCTTCAATGATATCACCGACCGCCACATTCGTGCCGGAGCCATACAACACGATTCCGGCTGTCTCATCCTGGATGTACACGTTGTTTCCAAAAACAGCCGTCACCGTGCCGGACGTCCACACATCAGTGCCTTCCGCTTTTTGACGGACTGCTGAAATCGATTCTTTCACAATGTCAACCGGCTCTTCAGGTTCTTCTATGCCGTCATCATCCAGCAGTACGACAGACGTAGGGGATTTTAAGCCCGGCACAGTAAAATAAGGTTCTAGAGAGCCTGTCACTTGAACTTTTTTACCAAGATTATCTGGGTTTTCTGCTAAATTAATGCCAGTACGAAAAGACGTTGTCAGCTGTACCGGCATGATTTTAGCCGGATCGGTTTCTCCTGCTTCGTCAGCGATGCCAATATTAGTGTTTTTATATCGCTCAGGATCTGTCGTATAATTACTTCCTGACAAGGCAAAACCAACAATATATCCTTCGACCGTCGCTGTCCCCGTATTACTGGCAATCGCTTCTGCAACTGTTATAGAAGCTGCACTAGCCAGTGTCTGAAATGGAAGCAGTGCGCCAATGACGAGTACAAGAGCAAATAAAACTTGTCCAATCTTTCTCATAAAAAAACCCCTCTCTGAAATGTGTTTAGTCGTCCCGGAAAGAACCTTCTTTATTGTAATCTACTTTCTATTGTAAAATAGAATCTTTACAGATAATTTAAAAAACTTTAATAAATAGGAAAAATAGGAAAAATATCATATGTATGTTTATAGCTATAAAAACCTTTTAATGATTTTGTAAATGATCAAGCTCTTTAGAATTGATCTTCTTCTCTTTGTCCATACTAAAATTAAAAATAGATGTACGGGAGGAAATCAATTTGTATAATGATCTCTGGCTTTTACAGTTTATCTTCGTTTTTTTTATCACCTTTTTTATTGTTGTTCCTTTGATTTCAATATGGATTACCCGAAAAAAGAAAACGGACTAATAAAAAAGCGTTCGCCTGTACCAAATAGATACTGGCGAACGCTTTTTCATTAAAAGAACATATTGTTAACAATTTTCCGGTGTGTTCTCGTTCATTTTCGTTCTGAAAGATGAACCGCATCTGTATGACGCGATCGCATTCGGACTTCAATGGCTATTTGTGTATGGCGAGTCAAAGTCGTTAGTGTTCCTCTAGTTATGTTGTTCATTTCCGCCAGGGTTGTTGATGATGCCTCCCAGCACTGCGATCGTTAGCAAGATGTCTACGTAAGCATCGTACCTTTCCGGTGGGATCATTACCCCAAAATCCTGCAGCACCATACCAACAAGCGCGGCCACTGCGATCCACAGTCCGTAGCTTTTCCACCGTTGTTTCATGCCCCGGCCCTCCTTCGCACTTTCGGATTCCGGCTGAACATGCCCCTTCCGCTGCTGCGTCTGAGCTGGACATGCCGGTCATTACAAGATATTCGCCCGGTGCTGAGGCTACGACTGTTTGCGTCTGTTTTTTTCATTCACCCGGCTTTTCACTTCTGCGTACTAGTTTGCTGCGTTTCTTCTTGCGTTTTTTCATCGTTTTAACACCTCCAATGAGTAAAGTTGATCTAGTTGTACATATATTGTTTAGTCAATGGCAGCCCTGTCTCATTTCTCACTGACAGTTTTTATGCACAAAAAGAAGCGATTTTAATCAGCTCCTCCTTCATTCGTCCCTTATATAAATACCGATATCTACTCTTTTTTTTACGTCATCCGGCAATCCTGAACTCTCAATATATTTAAAGAATGTTTCCCGTAATATTGAATCAGCTGCCGGTAAACCATCCGCTATAGCATCCGGACATTCAACCCCACTTTGACAAGCTGCCACAGCTTTAGCTAAAGGAGCTGCAGCGGCCAATCCAGCGAGAGACGCGCACTCGTAAATTAATGCTTGATTTTCAGGCGTTACACTCGGATAATCAAAACCCGCATAAATTCCCACCCTATGATCAACCCAATTCACTCCCCACGGAATCCTTAGACCCCAAACTCTCAAGTATTTTGTTTCAGGAAGGCTATAAACGATTCGTCTAATCATAGTTTCAGCTTCTGGCAACGCCAATACCTCCTACTATTTTGGATATTCTATAATTTATTCCTAGAGCCTATAACACGATTGAGCGATCAACTCACATAACGAATATTATATAAATCAGCTTTTTTTTAAACATACGCAACGGTTTTCCTCCGTGGCTTTTTTATATGCAGTTTATTTTTCCACCACAATTGTTAACAAATAAAACATGTAACCACTGGACAGCTCATTCAAATATCATTCCGAACCGTGCGCAAACGCTTCTTAATTTAATGCCACAAAAAAACGACCCCCCTCAACGGATTACGAATAAACCGTTAAAGAAGATCGTTATAAATAAGCCTAAACCGCCATATTTGCGGTTGTGTTTAGTCGAATAAAATACGCCGTGCACACCTATTACCTGCGGTGATTAACCGCCCCGCCGTTTAACTTAACGGTTGGCTAACGTTAACAATTTTCCGGTGCGCCTTCGTTCGTTTTCGTTCTGAAAGATGAGCCGCATCCGCATGAGGCGATCGCATTCGGATTATCAATAGTGAAACCGCCGCCCATCAGCGACTGTTTGTAATCAACGATTGTTCCATTTAAAATCGCTGCATCGTTTTTCGCCACGACAATAGAAATGCCGTGCTGGTTTAAGTGAATGTCGCCTTCTTCAGCGGACGGTGTAAAGCCCATTCCGTATGATAACCCGCTGCATCCCCCACCGTGGACAGCTACGCGCAGCAATGAACCTTCTTCTTCGTTTTGTTTCATCATATCTTTTATTTGAAAAGCCGCAGCTTCCGTAATAGTCACAACTTGTTGTTCAGACAAATGAAATCTCTCCTTTCATTTTCTTTTAGTATACGGCTAAATTCTAAAATCCTCAACTGAACCGCTCACTGATTTTTTTGTAAAAATAATTCTTTTTACCCTTAAATCCTGTATAATAAAATAAGCAAAAAGACCTTTAAATCAAACTAAGGAGGCTTTATCAATGTCAAACGTCCCTCCACTCTATAGTAAAACTATGAAATGCCCTCATTGCCAACAATCCTTTAATACGACAAAAGTCCGAAAGAGCACCATTAAAGTAACCGGGCAGGATACGGATTTGAAGCCGCTTTATGAAAATGGCCAAATCAATCCTCTTTTTTATAATGTTCATGTCTGCTTTCATTGTGGGTATTCGTTTACAGAAGACTTTACGCCTTATTTCGCGCCAGGAACAGCAGATGTCTTAAAAGCATCCGTTTCTGATCATTGGGTCGAGCAAGACTTCAGCGGGGAACGCTCCCCTTCGAAAGCCATTAAAAGCTACAAGCTCGCTCTTTATTCAGGGGTGTTAAAAAAAGAAAAACATTTAATCCTTGCCGGTCTTGCACTTCGTACGGCATGGATTTACCGGGATATGAGCCGAAAAAAAGAGGAAAAACGTTTTTTATCAATTGCAGCCCGGGAATATGAAGAAGCGTTTTCCACAGAAGATGTGACGGCGAAAATGTCTGAAATTAAAGTGTTGTATTTGCTCGGTGAGTTAAACCGGAAATTAGAACGCAAGGAAAAAGCGGTAACGTATTTTTCGAAAGTCATTGAGCGCCAGCGCAATTCAAACGAAAAACAAATTATCGAAATGGCCCGCGACCGATGGCATGAACTACGTGAACAAATGAAAACGCAGGAAGAATCTGCATAAGAAAAACCGGGTGCCTAGTGTGGCACCCGGTTTTTAGACGTTTAAAAAAGCCACGTCTCATCAATAAATGTATATATATTGGAAACAAGCTCCTCTGTCGTCGCACCGCCGACAACTTCTCCGTTTACAAGAGCAAACGGGGAATCCGAACAGCGTGTACAGTAGCTGAGACAGCCGTATTCAATTACATCAAGGTTAGAATCCCGCTCAAGCTTTTCAAATGCTTCTTGTGACCCGCTTGCTAAATTGCTGACGCAAAATTCAATTATTGGCTTCATTTTTATTCTTCACCTCACCCATTTATTGTACTACCAATTCAGCACAGAAAAAAGCGGGAAGTTTTCTTGATGTGTGTTGTATAATATGGCTATTTTCGCTATACTCGGATATGAATAAACAGATAAACTTTACATACGAATCTGAAACAGAGGGGTCATACATATGAGACATTTAGTTTTGCTTGGAGGCGGCTACGGGAACATGCGCGTACTTTTGCGATTGCTGCCGAATCATCTGCCAGACGACGTCACGATTACATTGGTTGACAAGGTTCCCTATCACTGTTTAAAAACAGAATACTATGCATTGGCGGCTGGAACCGCTTCCGATCATGAGGTCCGTGTTTCATTTCCTGAGCATGAGAAATTAAATATTGTTTATGATGAAATAACGTCCATAAACCTGGACCAAAAAGAAGTAGCCTTGAAAGCAAGCGGTTCGCTTAGCTATGATGATCTTGTCATTGGTCTTGGCTGTGAAGATAAGTATCATGGCGTTCCCGGAGCCACGGAACACACATACAGCATTCAGTCCATTCAAAAGTCCCGTGCCACTTATGAGAAGCTCAACAATATGCCAGCTGGTTCAAAAATCGGTATTGTCGGCGCCGGCCTTTCTGGTATTGAGCTGGCAAGCGAGCTCCGCGAAAGCCGTCCCGACCTCAACATCAAATTATTTGACCGTGGCCCGCGTATTTTAAAAGACTTCCCGCAGCGTTTAAGCGGGTACATTGAAAAATGGTTTATCGATCATGGAGTAGAAGTCGTCAGTGATGCGAACATTACACGCGTAGAACCGGACCGGATCTACAACCACGAAGACGTGTATGAAATGGATGCGGTTGTCTGGACAGCAGGCATCCAGCCAACTCTCGTCGTTCGTGAAATGAATGTGGAAAAAGACCGCTCCGACCGGGTCGTTCTGACACCGCATCATAACATACCCGGCAATGAACACGTGTATGTTGTCGGGGACTGCGCTAGTCTCCCGCACGCCCCAAGTGCCCAGCTTGCGGAAGAACAAGCAGAGCAAATTGTCGATGTCCTTCAAAAACGCTGGAAAAATGAGCCGCTGCCAGAAACAATGCCGGAAATGAAATTAAAAGGCGTTCTCGGCTCACTCGGCAAAAAGCAGGGATTCGGTTTTGTGGCAGACCGTGCCATTACCGGCCGCGTCGCCCGCTTTTTGAAATCTGGTGTTCTTTGGATGTACAAATATCATAATGGATGACTCAAAATCTTAGCTAATATCACCTATAAAAAGGCGATATATCAAGGGTTTTAAAAAATGACTCCTAAAAACAAATAAAAAAATGCCCAAATTAGGGCGGGGAAATGGCGGGGAATTCCCCGCTATTTTTATTTTTGCTTTTCTTCTATAAGAAATCAAAGAAGATTATAATGGATCTGCTTAGACATCGGCAATTGGAAATTCGATTGAAAAGTATGTCCCCTTTTCAATCTCACTTTTAACAGTAATCTTTCCGCCCATCCCCTGAATAATACTGAACGAAACCATCATACCTAAGCCTGTCCCCTTTTCCTTTGTTGTAAAATACGGTTCACCTAGACGATCAATTTGCTTTTGTGTCATTCCTTTTCCTTGATCACGGATTTTGATACGCAGCCTATGAGGGTAATAGTCTATACCGATCTCCATCTTTCCCCCTTTAGGCATTGATTCTATTCCATTTTTTACGATGTTAATCAAAGCCTGCTCTAATTTTTTTCTGTCCCCCATGATATAATAAGACTCTTTTTTTACCAGGGATAAATCAATCTCAACATTGTTCATGTTTGCTAAAGGAATTAAGACATTGACCACATGAAGAACCTCTTCATAAATCATGATTTTCTCGTTTTCTTCAGAGGCTGGTTTTGCGAATGTTAAATAATCATTAATAATTTCTGTCGCTCTATCCAATTCTTCAATCGCAATCAAAAGATGGTACTTTGTTTCCGACGAAACATCACTTTCATGTGCAAGCTGCATAAATCCTCTGCTGGTGGTCAATGGGTTTCGTACTTCATGTGAAATGCTTGCTGCAAGGTTGCTTACCATCTCTAGTTTTTCTGCTTTCATTAACTTTTGCAATACGTCAAAATTAGTTCTAATCACTTCCAACACAGCTGTCGCGATCAACATACCAACAATATTAATTACAAAATATTGAATCCACATGCTTATTGTCAAATTAACTTCAGTAAGATGTAAAGCTGCAAAGTACGTAATAAATGTTGAAATGGACACCAGCAGGACGCTTATTATTAACTTATATTTTAAAGTCAAGCTCATGTAGTAGCTTGAAATAAGGGTTGTTAATATAAGCATAGATCCAAACGTGCAAACGGTTACGTAAAAGCCCGATCCGCCTAACAGATACCGAACTATTAAAAGCCAGAACAGTAAAACAATCCCGTATTTTGGCCCCCCATATAACACACCTAATAGAAAAGGGATTCTTCGAAGATCCCATGTCAGGCCATCACCCAAAGAAAAAGGAAAAAGCATACATAGAATAATAGAGATAAGAGGAAAAATCACAAACCATGACTCTTTCAGCTTTTCAAGTCGATATATGTATTTCAACAAGTAAAACATTTGCATTATGAATAAGGGCAAAAGGATAAACAAAAAACTTATGAGCAGATCCTTTGTTATCATCTCCATCACTACACCAAACTTTCGTATGATTTATAAATTTTAAAAATAATGTCATTTTATCTACAATAATGTATTATTCCCATTTACCGCAACTCTTTTTTAAACGTGAATGCACAGTTATTGATGTGGTCTATTTTAATAATTAAGCTTTTTAATCATTAACTTTACGGAATCTTAATATTATGTCATCCCTTCCTCTTTTATAATGAAGGAAAGGGATGAGGACATGAAATTATTGAAAGAAGGCATGCGGCTAAAAGAGGCACTTGATGATGAAACACGGGCCGTCTACGCTCGAGTGTGGAAAAAGTATGCAGATGAAAAAGATCTCGAAAAATACACGTTGAGCATGCTCTTACTTTGTGATGAAACCGGCATCCCTCCGCTCCCTGCTGTCCAAACTTCTGATGATATTTATGAGATTGTAATTGGAATGGCAAGTTGACTGGCTGCGGCCGGTCTTTTTTGTGTTAGTTCACCTCTTATTCGGGCAATATAATTTCGAGGTGCAGCTATGAAAAATTCAGAAATGATTTTCCAATATGGAGCTTTAGCAACGGTTTTAGTTATGGTCTGTATTTTTATTTATTGGCTGATTCACGAAAGGAATAAAAAATAATTCATCTATATAAGTTGAATTAAACTTTTTACATTCGTCGTTTATTATAAATATCATAATGGATGAAAAAGGAAACCGGCTTTTGGTCGGTTTTTTTATATTTAGTTATTAATATCGTTGCCCAATCGGCCACATTTCTATTCATTTAACACTCTCTGTGTCCATGTGAAAAGCCCTCTCATTTAATAGGAGAGGGCTTCTGTTATAAGCCGAGCGAAATATATTTCACTTCTAAAAATTCATCCATTCCATGATGCCCGCCTTCACGGCCAAGCCCGCTTTCTTTAAAACCGCCGAATGGTGCCTGGGCGACGGAAGGCAATCCGTCGTTTAAGCCGATGATGCCGTATTCAAGCCCTTCGCTTATTTCTATGGCTTCTGAAATATTGTCTGAGAATACATAAGCAGCAAGGCCAAATGGTGTGTTATTAGCCCGCTCGATCACTTCATCCACTGTTTGGTACGTGGCAATCGGCGCCAGTGGACCAAATGTTTCGTCCACCATGCAGTCCATATCATCGGTTACATTGGTGAGAACGGCCGGCGTCACAAAATTCCCATTCGTTTCGCCGCCCATTTCGACAACAGCGCCTTTTTGCTTCGCATCCTCAAGCTGGCTTTGGACTTTTTCAACTGCATCCTTATCAATAAGCGGGCCGATGTTGACACCTTCCTCTATTCCATTTCCGACACGCAATTTTTTCACTTCCGCTTTAAACGCTTCGATAAATTCTTTTTCAATGGATTCATGAACATACACACGGTTCGCACAGACGCATGTCTGGCCGGCGTTACGGAATTTAGAGCCGATCAAGCCTTTTGCCGCTTTTTCAATATTGGCATTCGCTGTGATGATAAACGGCGCATGGCCGCCCAGTTCAAGCGATACTTTTTTCATTGTGTCCGCCGCCTGCTTCATGAGCACTTTTCCGATTTCTGTTGAGCCGGTAAACGTTACTTTCCGAACGCGGCTGTCTTCCATCCAGGCACCAGCAATAGACTTTGAATCTCCGGTGACAACGTTTAGCACACCTTTTGGAATTCCTGCTTCATGAGCAAGTTCAACCAGCTTCATAGCGGTAAGCGGTGTAGCGGAAGCTGGTTTTACGACGGCTGTACAGCCGGATGCCAGCGCCGGACCGACTTTGCGTGTAATCATCGCAGCTGGAAAATTCCACGGTGTAATCGCGGCGACGACACCCACTGGCTGACGCGAAACAAATAAACGCTTATTCGGATCAGATGCCGGAATTGTCTCGCCATAAATGCGCTTTCCTTCTTCCGCATACCAGGAGATAAAGCTGTTGGCGTAACTGACTTCGCCTATAGCTTCCTTCAGCGGTTTCCCTTGCTCTTCGGTCATAATTCGTCCTATTTCTTCTTTGTTTTCTTCAATGAGGCGGTGCCATTTCATTAATAGTTCGGAACGTTCACCGGCTGTCTTTTTTGACCACGTTTTAAACGCCTTGTATGCTGCATCCACTGACTGTTTCGCTTCATATGCTCCACCTTTAGGAACCGTTGCGAAGATGTCACCAGTCGCCGGATTCACGATTTCTATTTTTTCATCTGCTGACACCCATTGGCCATTTATGTACATGCTCCATTCTTTCAAAAAGATCCTCTCCTTTTTTAAATGCATATACTATTCTATTGACTGGCCGCTGCTTTTTAAACATTTTTTTTTTCATTTCTCGCATTGGTGCTGAGAATAAACCGATTGATTTCTCCTTTCTTGAGAGGAGAAATTGCATTTTCAATTTAAAATCATTATAATATATGTAACGAATCGAAAGGAGCCGATGATTCATGCAAACACAAGAACAAGAAATATATGGTGAAGTACAGGAAGTGCTTGATAAATTACGTCCATTCCTACTTCGCGACGGCGGCGACTGCGAACTCGTTGATATTGAAGACGGGATTGTGAAACTTCGTCTGCTCGGCGCATGTGGCAGCTGCCCTAGTTCAACGATTACATTAAAAGCAGGAATTGAGCGTGCATTGCTCGAAGAAGTTCCTGGCATTGTTGAAGTTGAGCAAGTATTTTAATGATAAGAGCTGATCCGAAACAAGGATCAGCTCTTTTTTTAATGTCCACCTCTAGGCGTCATCGAGGTCCACACGATGTGGGTCACAAAAGCGTTGCAGCACGATGCCGCGTTCTTAGCCTTTATTCCATTTTAAAACTGCAGCACGTCTTTATTGATGAGTGTTTTCGGCGGACGATCGTCAAACACTGCTTCAATATTGTCACAGCATGTCTGCATCATAGCCATTCGTGTTTCTTTGGACGCACTGCCGATATGCGGAAGTGCAACAACATTTTTCATGGATAAAAACGGATGATCAGCAGGAATTGGCTCTTTGTCAAATACATCAAGACCAGCCGCAGCGATGTCCCCGGCTTCAAGCGCTTCAATCAGTGCTTGCTCGTTAATGATCGGTCCACGGCTTGCATTAATAAACATCGCTTCTTTTTTCATTTTTTGAAAGTGCTCCCGCTGAAATAAGCCTCGTGTCCCTTCATTGAGCGGGGCCAGACAAACAACAAAATCCGCTTCCTCAAGAAGTTCATCAAAGCTGCGGTATTGAGCCCCAAGCATTTCTTCTGCGACTTCATGACGTTTCCGGTTATGATAAAGAATTTCCATATCAAAACCGGCTGCTCGTTTGGCGACAGCCGTTCCAATTTTGCCCATCCCAACAATACCGATTTTTTTATGATGAACATCCGTTCCGACAAGCATCATAGGTGCCCAGCTTGTCCATTTTCCCTCTTTGACAAATTCCGATGCTTCCGTCATACGGCGCGCTGTGGCCAATAGGAGCGCAAATGTTAAATCCGCTGTTGTATCTGTCAGCACATCGGGTGTGTTGCAGATCGCCACGCCATGACGACTAGCTGATTCAAGATCAATATTGTCAAAACCAACGGCCATGTTGGCCACTACCTTTAATTGGCTGGCGTGTGAAAGTAATTCGTCATTCACGGCATCTGAAATAACTGTTAACAGCGCGTCAGCCGACGCGGCTTTTTGGAGCAATATTTCTCGCGGAACCGCTTTATCTTCTTCTGTCCACATCTCAACGTGATAGGACGCAGACAGTCTTGCCACAATGTCATCTGGTACTTTTCTGGTCACATATACAAATGGCTTCACGCAGCGCACCCCATTTCAGATTATTCCGTCTTATTGTATCATTTTCGACCTGAGTATGTCACAATGAAAACGGGTATGAGAACAAGAGAAATACATATAATGATAAAAAAAGGTGTGTTGAGGATGACTATTGAAGAAAAGCGCGTCATGAGCATGTCCGAAAAAACAGCCCGCCGCTGGATCGCTGAGCGCGGCGTCAAGTTAGAAGATATCGCAGAACTTGTTGTGTATTTGCAAAAACCATATCATCCTGAGTTAAAACTTGTGGAAGCAATGGAACATGTGGAAGCCGTTCTGCGTAAACGTGAAGTGCAAAATGCGGTCTTGACCGGTATTCAGCTTGATATACTTGCGGAAAAAAAGCAGCTGGATGACCCACTTCAATCCATTATTGAGACGGATGAAGGGCTTTATGGAATTGATGAAACGATTGCGACAGCGATTATAAATGTATATGGAACGATTGGATTAACAAGCTACGGATACATTGATAAACAAAAACCCGGCATCCTTCAGTTTTTAAATGATAAATCAACCGGCCAGGTGCACACATTTTTAGATGATATCGTTGGCGCCATTGCGGCAGCAGCAGCCAGCCGCCTTGCTCACCGCGCGGCAAATACCGAATAAACGATAAAAAGAGGCTGCCTTCAACAGGCTGCCTCTTTTTATCGTTTTTCCAGCGGCTGAATCGCCGGCCCTTCAAGCACCTCTCCGTCATAAGAAAACCTTGAACCATGACACGGGCAGTCCCATGACCGCTCTGCATCATTCCACGACGTTTCACAGCCCATATGTGTACATGTTATATCAACAAGATGGCAATGGCTCTGTTCATCTTTGTAAGCGCCTGTTTTCTTCCCATCAACCATTACAACGCCGCCTTCACCGGGCAGCAGGGCATCAATATTTATTGTTGTGCTTTTCAATTTCCCGCTAATTAATTCTTTCGCGACTTTCGCATTTTCCGTGACAAATGTTTTCACATCCGCCGGCTTTACTTTCATCCGCTTCGGATCATATAACTCAGCGTATCGGTTGTCTCCCTTCATAATCAAATCAGTGATCACATTCGCTGCCACCGTTCCGTTGGTCATTCCCCATTTTGCGTAACCGGTTGCCACATATATATTTTCATGTGCCCGCCCAATGTATGGAACGCGGTCAAGCGTAATTAAATCCTGCGCAGACCAACGATAAAGCACTTCTTTTGCTCCGAAGTGGCGGTCCGCGAACTCAGCCAGTTCTTCGTAATGACGCATCGTTTCCTGTTCGCTGCGTCCGGCTGGATGATTTTCACCGCCGATAATAAGCAGCTTTTCGCCATTTTCCATTGTTGCATACCGGACAGACCTGGATGGCTTATCTTTGCTAATATACATGCCTTCTTCAAGCTGATGTTCGCTTTTCACACCGATTGCATACGACCGTTCCGGATGCAGCTTGGCGAAGTAGGCCCCGTCAAAATCATTAAATGGAAAATGTGATGCAACGACAATATGATCGCCGATGATCTTATGCCCGTTTGTTGTTTTCACTGCCTTCCCATCAATTGCTTCCGCCCGCGTCTCTTCAAAAATGTGGACGCGATCCGCCATATCCTTCACGAGCGCTTCTAAAAACTTCACGGGATGAAAATGCGCTTGATCCCGCATGACAAGTGCTTCTTCTACGTTAAACGGCAAATTCATCCGTGCCGTTGCCCCGGCTAAGCCGCCATTAATGCCAAGCTTTTCATAGGCATCCAGCTCTTTTTCCAGCATCGGTCTCATTTCATTTGTTGTGATATACACATAAGCGTCCTGCGGTGTAAAATCGCACTGAACCTCCAGCTCATCTACGGTTTGTTTTAAAAACGAAATGGCTTCCTCATTTGCTTCGTAATAAAGAAGGGCTTTTTCTTTTCCAAACGTACTAATTAGCTCATCATAAATGAGTCCGTGCTGAGCCGTTACTTTGGCGGTCGTAAAACCCGTCGTCCCATCTGTTAATTTTCTTGCTTCAATAAGCGCAACTTTCTTTCCTTCTTTCGACAGTTTCCATGCTGTTAAAATACCGGTGATCCCACCGCCAACGACAATAACGTCCACCTTTAAATTTGTCTGCAGAGGTGTAAATGAACGTGGTGCACCGTGATCTTTCCAATAGGATATTGATTGATTTGGAATTTGCATAATGCCCTCCCTAAAAATAATCATATTCTTTGTATACCCGGGTTCGCCCATTTTTAGCCAAAAAAAAAGAAACAGCATCGCTGCTGTTTCTTACAATTCCCACTCATTTAAATTATTCCGTGTATGAGTCGGCTGGACCTCGTATCTCTTTAAAAATTCCGGCTGGGTCACGCCTGTATGAACAAGCAATGTGTCAATGCCGATGCCGATGCCGGCGCGGATGTCCGTATCATAATAATCGCCAACCATGATGGTTTCTTCTTTTGACGTGCCAAGTACAGCCATTGCCTGCTCCATAATAATCGGTTCCGGCTTGCCGATAAAGACAGGCTGTGTTTCCGTTGAAACAGAAACAACCGATGTCAGCGAACCGTTGCCTGGCATAAAGCCACGTTCCGTCGGGATGGCAATATCTCCGTTTGTGGAAATAAAGCGGGCGCCGTTTCGGACAGAGAGGCAGGCACCAGCCAGTTTTTCATATGTAATGCCTCGATCGATTCCGGTGACGACATAATCAGGGTTTTCATGAGTGACGACTTCGAGGCCCTGCTCGGTGAGTGCTTCTAAAATACCGTCTTCTCCAATCACATAAATTGTTGCGCCCGGCTTTTCGTCATGAATAAATTGAGCCGTTGCGCGCGATGTGGTGAATACATTTTCCGGTGTTGTCCGAATACCCATTTTGACAAGTTTCTCTGCCACTTGCTCTGGCGTCCGGGATGAATTGTTCGTCACAAACAAATAGGGAATACCTGCCTCGTTTAAGCGGTCAATAAACTCCGGCGCACCTGGGATAACTTGTGTGCCTGCATACATCGTGCCGTCTAAATCAATTAAATAGCCTTTATAACGTGTCATTAATTATTCTCCTTCTTCCGGTAAAAATGCAGAAACGGGACCGAGTTCGTTTTCCAAATACACGCGGACACGATTCGGAAAATCGGCCAGTTCTTTTTTGTTCGCGACGAGCACCGCCGTCAGTTCATCATGTAAAATAGAGGTGTAGTCACGGACAAGCGTTTTTCGAAGACCCATGACATCTTTCAATGGCGCCGACTGTTCCGGCAAAATCACGTTTTCATCGTCCATAATATCAATAATATCCTCATAGCTGCCGGGATCGCGCATAATAAAGCCGTCAATCATCGCATTGCCGACATCAATCACAGATTCCACAACGGTTTGAGCAATCCGTTCGAGCGCTGCTTTTTCAATGGCAGTGCCCCAAATAGGCTGCGAGTCAAACAGGGCAAGCTGCTGCTCCATAAAACGGAGCGTCGCTTCCATCTTTTTTCGGTCAATAAAGTACACAGGGCATCCATCCTTTCCGCTCCTATTGTATCATGTGGTACAATGGTTGAAAATGGACAGCGGAGGGCAGCACATGAGTGAACGTTTTTTTCTTTATGATGAAAAAGATACAACGACAACGCGATTTGTCAGCTTCGCCGGTGAGCATGCGCGGTACGACTTGGCGCTTATGCAGACGGATCGGTATTATGGCAAATCGATTGTCATTAACCTGCAGGGCAAAACGTACGCCATTATTGGACGCGATGACCTCGATGAACCTGGCTACATCGAATATGCGTTTAATATGAGCGAAGACGAAGCGGCTGAGCTAAAAGAGTTTTTATCTGAAGTGATGTAACCTGACTTCGGACGCGTGTCCGTAAAAGAAAAAGCCGGCTCATTCAGCCGGTTTTTTTGATGGTGCTGAGGTGATGGGCAGCTTTTTTAAAATAAAATAGCCGCACCCGAAGTTGCAGTATTCAAGCAAGTAATCACGTACAGTGGAAAACTTGTTGTCATATGATGATTTTTTATTCATATCGTCGAAAAAGCCTTTTAACCGAAGCTGTCCATATCCCCAGTCACCGACAATGTAATCATATTTGGACAAAATGTCGCTATAGCGGGCGCGGAAAGCTTCGTCATTGAAGCCTTCCATCCGCTCTTCGACAATTTCATAGCTGTCATTTTGAATGGTAATCATTTGGCTGTCTGCGCCTCGCCCTGTTCATGTTTCGCTTTTGCCGCTGCATTGACCTGTTCGTCAGCATGGTACGAAGAACGAACCATCGGTCCTGCTTCACAGTGGCTGAATCCTTTCGACATGGCGATTTCGCGAAGCTCTGCAAATTCATCCGGATGGTAATACTTCTGCACTTTTAAATGTTTTTTCGACGGCTGTAAGTATTGGCCGATCGTCATAATGTCTACATTATTTGCACGAAGATCGTCCATCACTTCGATAATTTCTTCTTTCGTTTCGCCAAGGCCGACCATCAAGCTTGATTTCGTCGGAATGTTCGGCTGCATTTCTTTCGCCCGGCGTAAAAATTCAAGCGAACGGTCATACTTTGCCCGAGCCCGGACGCGTGGCGTCAAGCTGCGAACCGTTTCAATGTTATGGTTTAAAATGTCCGGCTTCGCATCCATCAGCATCTGCAGATTTTCTTCAATGCCGCCCATATCAGATGGAAGTACTTCAATCGATGTAAATGGATTTTTCCGGCGAATCGCCCGGACCGTTTCAGCAAATACATATGCGCCGCCATCTTTTAAATCGTCACGCGCGACCGCTGTGACGACAACGTGCTTCAAATTCATTTGTACAACCGAATCCGCTACGCGTTCCGGCTCCTGCAGGTCAAGCTCTGTCGGAAGACCCGTTTTCACCGCGCAAAAACGACACGCACGTGTGCAGACACTGCCAAGAATCATAAACGTCGCCGTACGGCGGACCGCCCAGCATTCATGAATATTCGGGCACTTCGCTTCTTCACATACCGTATGTAGCTTCTTCTCGCGCATCATTTTCTTTAAACCTGTGTAATTCTCGTTCGTGTTCAGCTTTATTTTCAACCATTCCGGTTTACGCAAATATTCTTCTTTCGTGCTCATTTTTCCATCTCCAATCAGCTTACGATATACCGCTACTTTATCATAACTATCATTTGGCGGCAAAAATAGAATTTTATTTAGCAATAAAAATGTTTATCAGCCAACATTTTTACTGCTTCTTTTTTCATTTATCTAATATGGGTATTCGAGGGATTAAACCCACATATAACCCAACAAGTATTTCTTGTTTTATCAGTTCTCAACCATATTCCTTTATTCTTTTTTCTATTCGCGTCAACCTCTTCTGAATTTTTGTATTTCAAAGCAAAATAAAAAAGCGCCAAAACCTAATAAATCATGGTTTGACGCTTTTCCAAGGGCTGTATTAATACCGCCCAAATTTGTCAGCTCTTCTTGAACTCACTTGTATTCTTATCTAAGGAAATATCGATTCTGTTACTTGGTTAAATTAACTGTTCCCTAATCAAGAAGTCTGGCCCTTCTATTTTCAATTTGTTCTAACGGTTTAAAACGATAATCAATATTTTGATTATATGTTTATATGTATCACGATTTCGTTTAGAATGGCATACTCATCCCAGTCCGCCTTCTTATGTAATTAAATCCTTGTGGTGCTGACCTCTTAATGGCTTAGTGTCTGTATGATTACATTAAATGTTTTAATCCTTAATGATTTCCCGTTCATTTAAAGACTGGACTGGACGGTGGTTATCCGGGAAAATTTGTCGAAATTCTTGAATTTGTTCTTTCGACATTTCAATCGGCTGGTCAAAGACAATCCATTTTACTTCTTCCGTACAAGGAGGTGTTGTTAACGAGCCATTGTAGTAAAAAGAGGCTTGGTCTTTAGGGAGTAGCGGCTGTAAGTCCAATTCTTCTACAGAAACCTCTTTCTCTGTTTCCTCCTTCGGTAACCTATCCCAAACAGATGCCAGGTTTTCGTTTTCTTTTCCTTCTTGAATCATCACCCCAAGAACGGCAAGCTCGCCATTTGCGTCTTGGTGTACAAGATGAAGTTCCATATCTAAATGGTGGCCATTAAATTGATGCTCGCTTGGTGTATGGAAATGAAATTGAGCCAGGTTATACTCTTTTCCGTCAAAGATCATAAGGTTACCTGAGCCTGCAGCGTTGGCTTGTACGGTATGGCCGTTATTAACGAGTGAAAAAGCGGCCGGCGTATAGTTAATTTCAATGTTTCCTGATTTTTCACTTGTTTTCACTTGACTAAATTCGATATTGACCGGTGATTGTTCACTTCCATTCATACAAGCAGAGTAAGAAGAATCCAGTTCTCCCCATTGTTCAGGACCTGTTTCCCCCTCTTTGTAGGACCAATGAGCGTCAGATGGTTTTATTGCTTGATTTTCTTGAGTTTTAGCAGGCTGGTCATCTTCTGTTTGTGTTTCTTTCTCCTGATCTGAGCAAGCTCCTAGTATAAAAATGAGGGAAAGAGCTAAAAGTGGGTAAGCATAATTTGTTCTCATAATAAACGATTCTCCTTTCTTTTAAATTTTTTGCCCACAAGAAACAATATCAAAAAATTTAAAAGATTCAAGCATCACCCTGCAAAAAATAGTTACTTTTAGAAATACAGTTAAAAAATACTATATTTTTAGCCGTAGATTGAACAAATGCATGATTTACTTCTGGGTTATTTAAGACTAGTTGCTGTTTTATAAAGAAAAGCCGGGCTGCCTATTGGCAAACCCGGCTTGCATTATTTATGCACGCTTTGCTTCTTTTGCTTTTTTAACGGCGAAGGCAATGCTTGCACCCATACCGCCCCAGATAATAAGAACGCCAACGACCATCATAACAACAGCACTAGTGCTCATTTATAGTTCCCCCTTATTGCCGCTCCACGGCTTAATGAACATGAGTAAAACCCCGACTATTAACGCAAGCGCAGCGACAAGCCATCCATATGTCAATACAAATGATACCGGATAGCCTCCATACGGTGCCGCAATGTTTTGACGGATGTTGTCAAACATCATGAAGAACAGAACGATAGGTGTGACAACGCTCAAGCAAATTTTCCACCATGCACCCAGTTTAATATCAGAAACAGAATCGGCATGCTGCTTCAATGAATCTAATTCTTTAAACACCCATGCGACAAGAATAACCTCGACAAGCCCAGCAAATACAATGCCAAATTGGTTGATGAAATTATCTGTCACATCAAGGAAATTCAAGCCGCCTTTTGTTGCAAATACGAGTGAAAGAATAGCTGACAAGCCTCCGCCAAACACAACAGATTTCGTGCGGGAAATATTGAATTTTTCTTGCAGCCCTGCAACGAACGTTTCAGTAATTGAAATGAGTGATGTAAGTCCTGCAAGTGTTAACGAAATGAAAAACAAGAAACCGAAAAATCCATTAGCAACCGGGAATTCATTAATAATTTGCGGGAACACAGCAAAAGCTAGAATAACACCGCTGGATACCACTTCGTTTACCGGAACACCCTGCTGCTGCGCCATAAAACCAAGTGCGGCGAAAACACCAAACCCGGCTAATAGTTCAAATGATGAATTTGAGAATGCTGTAATGAACGCATTATTTGTGATATCTGCTTTTTTCGGTAAATAACTGGAATAAGTGATCATAATGGCAAAACCAACGGATAAGCTAAAGAAAATTTGGCCATATGCCGCAATCCATACTTTACCATCCGTAATTTTTGACCAGTCCGGCTGGAAGAAAGCATCGAGACCTTCAATAGCTCCTGGAAGTGTTACTGCTCGTACAACGACAATAAAAAACAAAACGACAAGAAGAGGAAGCATCACTTTGTTTGCTGCTTCAATTCCTTTTTTAACACCAGAAAACATAATGCCAAGTGTCACAATCCAGACAACTAAAAGCGGTAAAAGTACACCATTTGCAAAACCGCCAAATTGTCCTGCTTCAACGACTTGCAGGTAATCTCCCAGCAAGAAGTCCTGCGGCTTATCTCCCCATGTCAGCTTGAATGAGAAAAATGCATAAGATGTTGCCCATGCCACGATGACAGCATAATACGTAGCAATGACAAATGAAATCGCCAGCTGCCACCAGCCAAGCCACTCTGCTTTTTTGTTCATCCGCGCCATTGTCAGCGGTGCTGAACCGCGATACTTATGTCCCATCGTGAATTCCATGATGAGAAGCGGGATTCCTGCTGTCAATAAAGCAAACAGGTAAGGCAAGAAAAAGGCACCCCCGCCATTTTCATACGCAACTGCCGGGAAACGCCAAATGTTTCCAAGTCCTACTGCTGATCCGACTGCTGCCATAATGAAGCCAGCGCGGGATCCCCACTGTGGACGATTTTGTTCCATATATATGGACCTCCTTAAAATGCACGAATGGGCCAATTTTTTGTATTTTCAGATAATTTCTGAAGACCCTCTTTATTATAATCTTCTTTGAAATATTCGTAAATATCTTTTTTATTATTTTTTGAGAATAATATATACAGAGCTGTATAAAACAGAACAAGCCTGTCTGTTTAACCAGACAGGCTTGTTTTTTGACGTTTTAATAAAAGTGCCACTGCACCTAAAAGAATAATCGTTACGATCAGACCTGCCCATGTGCTGTCAGTGAAACCGAGAACAAGGTAACCTGCTGTCGCACAAATCGCAGAAACGAGCGCATATGGAATTTGAGTCATTACGTGGTCCATATGATTGCTGCCAGCACCCGTTGACGAAAGAATCGTTGTGTCGGAAATCGGCGAGCAATGATCTCCAAACACAGCACCGGCAAGAACAGAAGCAAGAGCGGGAAGGAGCAGCGCAATATCGGTTGCCGCGGCAATTTCACCGGCAATCGGAAGCAAAATACCGAATGAACCCCAGCTTGTGCCTGTTGAAAATGCCATGATGCCGGCAACGATAAACAGGATAGCCGGTAAGAAGCCAATATTCATATTCGATTGTTCAACGAGGCCGGCTAAATATGTACCCGTGCCAAGCTCGCCAATTAGGGCGACGATCGTCCACGCTAAAAACAAAATGTACACAGCCGGAAGCATTGATTTCAAGCCTTCGAGCACACCTTTTCCAAACACAGAACCCGCACCTTCAGGAAAAATAGACGCCTGGCGCGCAAATACGATAATCGACACAACGAAGCCAATCAGCCCGCCCCAGAACAATGACTTAGCAACATCTGTGTTTTCAAAGATTGCCATAATACCAGCACCCGCACCCGCTGCCTGATAACCTGTGTACACCATGGCTGCGACTGTTCCAATAATGAGCGCTACAATAGGCCATACAAGCCCGCCGACTGTTCCGCGATCACTAACCGGTAGGTCTTCTTTAAGTTCGCCGGGAATTTCGCGATCGGCAAACACGACTTCTCCTGTTTGAACCGCATGCTCTTCATGCTTTTTCATCGCACCAAAATCACGGTTCAACAACGCTACTACAAATACCATTCCCAATGCAGACCAGACGTAATAATTCATTGGGATCATTTGAATGAAAGCTGAAAAAGCGGTCACATCCGTGACTTGATGGGCGGCCAAAATCGTGCCGATCAGCCCGATAATGTAAGCGCCCCAGCTTGATACCGGCGCAACTACACAGACTGGTGCAGACGTTGAGTCAATAATATATGCTAGTTTCGCCCGTGAAATGCGATGCCGGTCGGTAATCGGACGTGAAACCTGCCCTACAGCGAGCGCATTGAAGTAGTCATCAATAAAAATAAGAATGCCAAGCAAGGCAGCCATAATTTGCGCGCCTGTGCGTGACTTCACACGTATAACGGCCCATTCGCCAAACGCACGGCTGCCGCCTGAAATGGTAATAAACGCCGTAATGATACCCAAAATAAGCAAAAAGAAAATAATGTATAAATTCCACATGTTCCATTCAAATGCACCATCTGTCATCGTGTATACGTTAGCGGACAGCGCACCCCAAATGATTGAAAGGGTCCCGCCGATACTAAAATCCGCCAGCAGCAATGCAGCTGTCACTATACCCACGCCAAGGGATAAAAGCACACGACGTGTTAAAATCACCATTACAATGGCCAAAACCGGTGGTAACAGTGAAAAAATCGTATTTTCCAAAATTGTCTCTCCTCCAAATAATTGCACTAAAAAAGTAATAACGGACTTTCTTCATTGCTATTGTGCTATATTATGGCTACCATCTTACCAAAAAACACGAACATTTTCTACTCACTTTTTATTTTGCCGGCACTCCAATGGAATCCGGGTTGTAATAGTTTGGCACACTGCCATGTACGAGCCCCATCGCTACTGGCAAGGTTTGCTTGACCACCTTCATATCAGATGCAAACGGCACAATGACTTGCACATTGACTTCAAGTTCGATGTATACTTCAACATAAGCTGAATTGATGCCGAACGCTTCCACTTTCGTTTTCACATTAGATGTCACGTCCCCGATTGCATGAAATCGAATTGGTATTCGCGGTCCGATGTTGCCAAGCAGCGCGTTGTTTGTGATCTGTCCAAGTGGAATCGTGTAGGCAATTCCATCTCCTTGCGCCGTCCGTTTCGCATCAATATCAACGCCTGTCATTTTCTCTAGCTCTTTCAAATCCCCTGCCTCTGCTCGATCTAAATTTTCCTCCGCAAGAATAGTTACTTCAGCGAGCACTTTATTGATCACTTGTGTGTTGAAGTTGGTTGAGCCACCTTCTCTTTCATCTGTAATCATAATATCTTTTATATCAAGATTTTCTGTAATTTCTTTACTGATTGCTTCTTGGAGCACCATCGACGCAATTTTTTCTGTCTGTGCATCTGCATAATTTAAAAGAACTGGCTGAAGATTCCGGTTAATGAGCCAGAAAATAAATACAAGGCCGATAATAAATAGAAGGAAAGCCATCATAAGACGATGGCGCATAGACAATTGCGACTTGCTGTGCCATTTTTTCCGCCTCACAAAAAAACCCCCTTTCCGCATTGTATGCGGGAAGAGGCATCATAACTTCAACAATTTCCATTCTAATATGTCCCGTAAAAACTCCGGCATAAAATATGTTTTCCTAGGTGCCCTATGAAGCTCCACAAAATAATGACCATACGTGAACATATCAAGAGTAGCAAGCTTATATGTTTGTTTCATATCAATTGGCTGCCCATTAATGAAAAATCGTGGTCCTTCCATTTCAATTCGGTCATATACAAACTGCCCCATGACACTGCCACGGAAACCAAGCCCTTTAATTTGCAGATGTGGCCATTTTTCATCACGTGTCTGGCGCAGCACTTCCGAAAGCTCAGCACCCGTTAATTCAATTAAGCAAGGATTAATAGGGTGAGGGAGCAGTTTATGAAGATCATACTTCGTCACCTCTCCTGCCGGCAAATCTCCAAGCACAACACCTGCGTTAAGAAACGAACAGTCCGCCTGGCACCATTCAGTCAGCGCTTCTGTCAGCATTTGGGGCAGTGGCGATGACTCAAACCAGTCGCTTGAAAGCTCCCTTTCAAGCTGCACAACTGGAATTGACAGCACTTTTTTACCTTGACTCTCAAACATCGCTTTTTGCTCCTGCTCATCAAGAGGCGCCTTCAACGACCGGTTCGTTTCAAATACACGCGCCCGCTTCGCCACAATTTGATCACTATCTGCATCGAGATCAATTTCCACATGGCCGGCAAAGTAGCCATATTTTCCCGCGGCTGCCAGCAGCGTTCCATTGACCATTTTCCCTTCATGAAAAACGTGGTGGGTATGTCCGCCGAGGATTACATCCGCTTCTGTTTCTTCGGCAAGCTTTTCGTCATCGTACATGCCAAGATGCGATAGCACGATGACAATATCTGCCCGTTTTTTCAGCATGGAAATTTGCTTTTTCAGCTCGTCTACCGGAAGCGTCACACTCCAGTCCAGCAGCTCGTAAAAAGCAGTATACTGGGCCGTTGCGGACGTGACAGCAATCGTTGTGCCGCCCGCTTGAAAAAAAGCATGCGGCACAACCCAGTCCGGACGGGTTTCACCGTTTTTTTCAAACAAATTAGCGCAAATAACCGGAAACGAGGCATGGTCATACAGCCGGTTTAGCGCTTCTTTCGGCATGGTGATCCCTTCATTGTTTCCGATCGCGACTGCGTCAAAGCGAGATTCGTTCAGCAGTTCGATATTAAAAGAGCCGAGTGTTCCTTCGGTAAGAGGATGAGCCCGGTCCACGTGATCCCCAATATCAAAAGCAAACGAGTATTCTCCCGCTTCTTCATGGAGACTACGGCGCTCTTTTAAAAAATGTGCAATTCTTGGCCAATTTTCAAAATGGCTGTGCAAATCATTTGTATGATAAATATGTATCGTTTTTTTCATGTTCACTCCACCTTTAATGAATGCCCTGCCATATTAGGCGGACACCGACCAAAATCAAAACGAGACGGAGCAGCAGCACAACCGTTTTTGAAGCGATCTGTGCATTCAGCCACGCGCCGAGCTTTGCCCCGAACCAGGCGCCCGGCACGAGCGCAGCCGCATAAATCCAGTCCACATTTCCAAGTGCTACATGCGTCACACTTGACACACAGGCTGATAAAAAAATAAGCAGCATCGACGTTGCGACTGCAACGTGGGGCGGAACAGCAAACAGCATAATCATGGCCGGCACCATCAGCGAGCCGCCGCCAATACCGAACAGTCCCCCGAAAAATCCGACAATGAAGGAAGCGATCGTGCCCGTAATCGGTTCGATTGAATATGTATGCGCACCTTCATTGTCCGTAAACGTCCGTGTAATGCCACGTGATCCGAACACCGGCTTCGCTCGGTTTTTCAGCATTAAGACAAACGACATAAACACCATAAACAACCCAAAATACAAACTGAACTGATCGATACTCAGTCCTTTATTTGCCCAAGCGCCCAGAATGCTGCCGGGCGCGCTGCCGATAAACAAAATAAAACCTAGTTTATAGTCGACCTTTTTTTGCTTCATATATGCAAGCGTCGACGACAAGCCGGTCACAATCAAAATGACCGAGGATGTACCGACCGCGACTTGCGGAGAAACAGGATTAAGCAGTACCGTGCCGCCTAAAAAAAGCAATGCCGGCACGATAATAATACCGCCTCCAAGGCCGACAAGTGCGCCGATTGCCGCCGCCAAAAGACCGATGCCAAGCAGCATAACCCATTCCATCGTGACAAAGCCTCCTAAAATAAATCAAGCTGGCGCGAAGCCAAATTTTCATACTGAACTCCAGCCAAATCCAAATATTGCTTCGCATTATCTGCCGCGTCGCCACCGGAATTGTTATTAAATAGTATATATACGTCTTTTGACTGCTTATGGATTTCATTTGTAAAATCAACCCATTGACGCAGCTCATGTTCATTGTATCGGTACAAGTAACGAACTTCACGCCAATTTTTCTGGCCATTTTTCCGCCAGCCTGCCCGGTTGCGCCCGTGCAGGCGGATTAATGTTTTTTCCTTATTTGTTGCTTGAAGAACAATCGGAATCGATCCGTCCCCCGCCTGCGGTTCATCACATACAGTGTGAATCCAATTTTCCTGTTCTAAAAACGAAATCGTTTTATCAAAAAATTTCGCTTTATACCATGTTTGGTTACGAAATTCAATTGCCAGCGGAACCGGCCCCATGTTTTCCCTGCAATATCGAATATACGTTACATTTTCACGCGTGCAGTCAAACCACGGTGGAAACTGGAACAGGACCATCGCAAGCTTCCCGGCTTCTACCATGGGCGTCAGCGATAAGTTAAACGCTTGAAACATCTCTTCTTTCGACTCAAAAGGAATCTCGCCGCGTTCATGTCCTGTCATTCCCTGATACGCTTTAACAACAAAGCGAAACCCATCTGGCGTCTCATCTGTCCATTTGCGCATATTCCGCTCAGGCTGCACCGCATAAAAACTTGAGTCCACTTCCACGGTTGGAAAATGCGCTGCATATTCCGTTAATTTATCACGGGAAGCCACTCCCTGCGTATACAGCGTATCGTGGTCTCCCCACCCAGTTACACCTGTATAAATCATCCGAATCACCTCGTAATACGAGTGTAGCATATTTATTTAGACTGTGTGAATCTTTGACACCTTGCCGATGTGTTTGTTTTGATGGAAAGTCTGCTCATGATAAAAAAAGCCTGCAGGGCTGGTCCCTGCAGGCTTTGATATATTTCTTAACCAATACTGCCTTCCATCTCAAATTTGATGAGACGGTTCATTTCAACCGCGTATTCCATCGGCAATTCTTTTGTAAATGGCTCGATGAAGCCCATAACGATCATTTCCGTTGCTTCTTCTTGAGAAAGACCACGGCTCATCAAGTAAAATAATTGCTCTTCGGATACTTTCGACACTTTTGCTTCGTGCTCAAGGGAAATGTTATCGTTTAAGATTTCATTGTATGGAATTGTATCAGATGTTGATTTGTTATCCATAATCAACGTGTCGCACTCGATGTTTGAGCGGGCACCGGTTGCTTTACGTCCGAAATGGACCTGGCCGCGGTAGGTTACTTTTCCACCCTGTTTCGAGATTGATTTTGATACGATCGTTGATGAAGTATTTGGTGCAAGGTGAATCATTTTTGCACCGGCATCCTGATGCTGTCCTTTACCGGCAAGCGCAATGGAAAGTGTGAGGCCGCGTGCACCTTCGCCTTTCAAAATAACAGCTGGATATTTCATCGTTAATTTTGAACCAATATTGCCATCAATCCATTCCATCGTTGCGTTTGCTTCACAAACTGCACGTTTCGTTACAAGGTTGAACACGTTATTCGCCCAGTTTTGAATCGTTGTATAGCGGCAGTATCCGCCTTCTTCAATGGCAATTTCAACGACTGCCGAGTGAAGCGAGTTCGTCGTATAAACCGGCGCTGTACACCCTTCAACGTAATGCACGCTTGCTCCTTTATCAACGATGATCAGTGTCCGTTCGAACTGACCCATGTTTTCCGAGTTAATGCGGAAATATGCTTGAAGCGGTGTATCCACTTTGATGCCAGGCGGTACATAAATGAACGAGCCGCCGGACCAAACAGCTGAATTCAACGCAGCAAATTTATTGTCTGTCGGTGGAATGATCGTTGCCCAGTATTTGCGGAAAATATCTTCATTTTCTTTTAAAGCAGAACCTGTGTCTTTAAAGACAATTCCTTGGTCTTCCAACTCTTCTTTCATGTTGTGGTACACAACTTCCGATTCGTACTGAGCGGAAACACCTGCCAAATATTTTTGTTCTGCTTCCGGAATGCCTAGCTTGTCAAACGTCTGCTTGATTTCTTCCGGCACTTCATCCCATGACCGCTCTGATTTTTCAGATGGCTTTACGTAATACGTAATTTCATCGAAGTTTAAAGAAGACATATCGCCTCCCCATTGCGGCATCGGCATTTTATAAAAATGATCCAATGATTTCAAGCGGAAGTCGAGCATCCATTGTGGTTCTTCTTTCAGTTTTGAAATTTCTTTAACGATTTCAGGCGTTAACCCGCGTTCTGAACGAAAAATCGATACATCGCGGTCATGAAAGCCATATTTGTAATCGCCAATTTCAGGGGCTTTTTTTGCCATGTTGCATTCCTCCTGTTAGTTTATTTCTCGTTCTGCAGTCCTTTTTCCATCGCTTTCCATGACAATGTTGCACATTTAATGCGAGCCGGAAATTTTGCAACGCCCTGCAGCGCTTCAATATCGCCAAGGTCTAAGTCATCTGGATAGTCGTTACCAAGCATCATATCAGAAAAGACACTGGACAGCTTTAGAGCGTGATCAATATCTTTTCCTTTGATCGCCTGGGTCATCATTGAAGCGGATGACATCGAAATAGAACAGCCTTCTCCATCAAATTTTGCATCAGTGACAATCCCATCTTCTACATTCATCGTCAAGTGGATACGGTCGCCGCACGTCGGGTTATTCATATCGACGGTTACGCTGCCGTCCTCAATGGCCCCTTTATTGCGCGGTTTTTTGTAATGATCCATAATCACCTGGCGATACAACTGATCTAAATTATTAAAAGACATCTGAGAAATACTCCTTCGTTTTTAACAAGCTGGCGGCAAGTCTGTCGATATCTTCTTCCGTGTTATATAAATAAAAGCTTGCACGTGCTGTTGCCGACACCTGGCACCATTTCATTAATGGCTGTGCACAGTGGTGGCCGGCACGGACAGCGATTCCTTCTGCATCCAGAACAGTTGCTACGTCATGTGGATGAACATCATCTAAGTTGAATGTTACCACACTTGCCCGTTCTTTTCCTCTTTGCGGGCCGAATATGACAATACCTGGAATATCAGACAGGGTATCCATAGCGTAAGAAGCCAGCTTATGTTCGTGCTGTTCAATATTATCAAGACCGATTTCGCTTAGAAAATCAATCGCCGCGCCTAAACCTACCGCACCGGCAATAATAGGGGTGCCGCCTTCAAACTTCCATGGGAGCTCTTTCCACGTTGATTCATATAAACCAACAAAGTCAATCATTTCGCCGCCAAACTCAATCGGCTCCATTTCCTCTAGAAGAGCCTGTCTCCCGTACAATGCTCCGATTCCAGTCGGTCCACACATTTTGTGCCCCGAAAAAGCGAAGAAGTCGCAGTTTAGCTTTTGTACATCAATCGCTAAATGCGGAGCGGCCTGGGCCCCGTCAACGACCATGACAGCACCATTTTCATGCGCAATTTTTGTAATCTCTTCAATCGGATTGATCGTTCCAAGCACATTCGATACCATCATTACTGAAACAATTTTTGTGTTCGGCGTAATGGTATTACGTACATCCTCTAATGAAATTGTGCCGTCTTCCTGTAAAGGAATGTATTTTAAAGTGGCGCCTGTGACCTTTGCCAGCTGCTGCCACGGAATAATATTCGAATGGTGCTCCATTGTCGTGATGACAATTTCGTCGCCTTCTTTAACATTAGCCCGGCCGTAGCTTTGGGCAACAAGATTTAACGCTGTAGTCGTCCCGCGAAGAAAAACAATTTCTTTTGTTGAAGCCGCGTTAATGAATTTGCGCACTTTATCACGGGCACCTTCATATAAGTCGGTTGCGCGGTTGCCAAGCGTGTGAACACCTCTATGGACATTTGAATTGGAATGACGGTAATAGTCATTCACTGCTTCAATGACTTGAACCGGCTTTTGGGATGTTGCCGCGCTGTCAAGATAAACGAGTGGATAGCCGTTCACTTCTTGATCAAGAATCGGAAAATGCTTTCTCAATTCTGCTGCGTTCATTGGCGGACTTTCCTTTCAATGACACCTTTTAGCTGTTTTTTCACGTTCTTAATTGGAAGTTTATTCACAACTGGTGCCAAGAAACCATGAATAACAAGACGTTCTGCTTCCCGCTTCTCAATACCGCGGCTCATCAGGTAATAAAGCTGAAGCGGATCAACACGGCCGACAGATGCTGCGTGTCCGGCTGTAACGTCATCTTCATCAATTAACAGAATCGGATTCGCATCACCACGCGCTTTTTCGCTGAGCATTAAAATGCGTGATTCTTGCACGGCATTTGATTTAGCCGCACCATGTTCGATTTTACCGATGCCATTAAAGATCGCTTTTGCTGCGTCTTTCATTACACCATGCTTTAAAATGTAGCCTTCTGTATGCTTGCCGAAATGAACGACTTTCGTTGTGAAGTTCATCGACTGGCTGCCTCGTCCAACAACCACCATTTTCGTGTCTGCAAACGAACCATCGCCAATCAGATTCGTAACGTTTTCCGAAATCGTATTGCCATCATTCATAATGCCCAGCGACCATTCGATTCGTGCGTTCGGCGCCGTAACACCACGGCGATTTACATAAGTTGTGACGTTTTCTGTAAGTGTATCAACCGCTCCATACGACACTTGTGAGTTATTACCAGCGATGACTTCTGTTACGATGTTCGCAACACCTTGCTTTGTTTCCACTGTCGAAATGTAATTTTCTACATATGTGACTGAGCTGTTCGCCTCAGTCACTACAATGACGTGGTTAAAAATCGCCGCATCTTGATTGTCATGAATGAACACAGCCTGAACCGGTTCTTTAATTTCCACATTTTTAGGTACGTATAAAAACACGCCCCCATTTACAAGTGCTGCGTGAAGAGCTGTTAATTTATGCTCATCCGCTTTGACTACCTGTGTCATGAAATATTTTTGAAGAAGATCGCTGTGTTCTTTTGCAGCAGTTGCAAAATCAGTGAAAATAACACCTGCTTCTTTTAGTTCATTTGAAATATTTAAAATGGATGGTACACCGTTGCGCTGCACATATACGTTTTGCATCGCGTTTTCTTGCCCTACAACAGCCTGTGCTGCTTCTGGAAGCTCTGAAAACGAGTTAAACGGTGCGCTTTTGACGGCATGTGTACCGAACTCCGTAAAGTTCCATTTATCAATTTTTGTTTTGTCTGGCTTCGGAAGAGGCAGGTCTTCTGCTTTCTTAAACGCATCAAGACGCACGTTTAACAGCCATTCAGGTTCGTTGTTTGCAGCTGAAAAATCACGGATTCCTGATTCGTCAACTGTCCATAGTGTTTCAGTCATATTTGCTCCTCCTCGATTACTGTACCGTTTCGTCTTCGATGCCAAGTTCCTGCTTAATCCAGTCGTAGCCTTCTGCTTCAAGGCGCTCTGCAAGTTCTGCACCACCGGATTTAACAATTTTGCCCTGCATCATAACATGAACATAGTCAGGCGTGATGTAGTTCAAGAGACGCTGGTAATGTGTAATCATCAGGCAGCCGAAATCTTCTCCGCGCATTTTGTTGATGCCTTTTGATACGACTTTCAATGCATCAATATCAAGACCGGAGTCAATTTCATCAAGAATGGCGATTTTTGGTTCAATCGTCATCAATTGAAGAATTTCATTGCGCTTTTTCTCACCGCCAGAGAAACCTTCATTTAAGTAACGCTGTGACATATCTTGATCCATCTCAAGAAGGTCCATATTTCCGTCCATCTGGCGGATAAATTTCATCAATGAAATTTCATCACCTTCTTCGCGGCGGGCATTCACAGCGGAACGAAGGAACTCGGCGTTTGTTACGCCTGTAATTTCACTTGGGTATTGCATCGCAAGGAAAAGACCGGCACGTGCGCGTTCATCTACTTCCATACCAAGAACGTCTTCACCATCAAGCGTGATTGTTCCTTGTGTAACTTCATATTTAGGGTGACCCATAATCGCGGCAGAAAGGGTTGATTTACCTGTTCCGTTCGGGCCCATGATCGCATGGAACTCGCCGCCTTTAATTTCAAGGTTGACCCCTTTTAAAATTTCTTTCCCGTCGATTGAGACGTGAAGATCTTTGACTGTTAACGTTGATTGTGGCATGTTTTACCCTCCGTATTCATCGGTTGAGACGACCGATTATGTCTATTCTCAGTTTATTCTCATTACAATCTTATAACAAATAGAATTTATATTCAACCATGGAAATCAGTTATATTAAGTATTCTCAAATAAACAAAGAAAAACCAGCTTTTCGGCCGGTTTTTCTCGGGTCCACAGGATGTGGATCACAAATGCGCTGCGGCATGATGTTGCAACGCATTTGTTCTTCAATTATTAAAGGTGGTTCGTAAAATTACGGTTCATATCAGCAACCATGCGCATTGACTTTTGATAGTCCTCTTCGCGCCGCTGCTCAACTTCCATTCTCACTTCATGCTTCTGGCTGTACTCTGCATAGCCGACACCATAATTGGCGTGCATCGCTTTTTCCATACCTTCTGTGTGCTTCATATTAAGTGAGTTACTAATGGGGAATCAATCCTTTTCGTTTTTTTTTGGAAACTGGAACTTCCGCTATAATCATAACAAGGTTCAGCCGGGAGATGCAAAGGCTGTCTGGCATCCTCTCTCCCGCTCACATGGCGTGAGCTCTGGTATACTCTCATATAATACCCGTATCTCAGAATATAAACCTTATCCTCTTAAATTCGCAATTATCCGAAAAATGCATAAAAAGAAAACGCCCGGTAAAGTACCGGGCACTTTGTATATTTATTCTGTTACAGGAACAACTGCTCCGTTCCATTCTTCTGTAATAAAGTCTTGAATTTCTTTTGATTTTAGCACTTCAACCAGTGCCTTTATTTTTTCGGAATCTTCATCGCCTGCACGCGTTACAATTAAGTTTGCGTATGGTGAATCTGTACCTTCAAGCGCGATGGAATCTTCCGTCGGGCTGATACCGGCGTCAATCGCATAGTTCGAGTTGATCACGACTGCATCGCCTTCATCATTATTATAAATTTGCGTCAATAGTGCCGGCTCGTAATCATAGTCAAACTTGATGTTTTTTGGATTTTCGGCAATATCGTCAAGAGCAGCTTGTGTTTTATCAATGCCATCTTTAATTTTAATTAAGCCTTCCGCTTCTAAAATCATCAAGATACGGCCATGCTCTGCAACCGAGTTGCTTAAAATAATCGTTGCGCCGTCAGGAAGTTCATCCAAGCTTTTGTATTTTTTTGAATAAACAGCCATTGGCTCAATATGAATTGCACCGGCACTTTCAAAGTCATACCCTTGCTCTTTTTCCTGAAGTTCAAGGTACGGAAGATGCTGGAAATAGTTTGCATCCAAATCTTCTTCTTCAAGCGCTGTGTTTGGCAAAACGTAGTCCTGGAACGTTTCGATTTGCAACTCATAGCCCTTTTCTTCCAAAAGCGGTTTTGCTTCTTCTAAAATCACGGCATGCGGTGTATTGGACGCCCCGACAACGATTGTTTTGTCTTCTTCTGAAGAACCTGAATTTGACCCTGTATCTGACGCTTCATCCCCGCCGCCGCACGCCGCGAGAATAAGCACAATGGCGGCTGTTAAAAAGCCTAAAAGCCATTTTTTCATACTGAATTCCTCCTAAAAATGAATTTATTTTATTAACGTTTATCAAGCTTACGGACTGCCGTATCGCCGATAAACTGAATAATAAACACGATTACTAAAATCACAATGGTAGCCATGATGGTTACATCATTGCGGCTGCGCTGGAAACCGTCTAAAAAGGCAAGATTCCCAAGACCGCCTGCACCGATCACACCGGCCATCGCCGTGTATCCAACAAGAGCAATGGCTGTCACGGTCAACCCGGAAACGAGGGCCGGCAGTGACTCCGGTATAAGGACTTTTCGGATGATTGTCCATGTGGACGCTCCCATTGCCCGTGCTGCTTCAATAACGCCTTTATCAATCTCACGCAGCGCAATTTCCACCATCCGCGCGTAAAACGGTGCTGCTCCAATGATAAGCGCAGGCAACGCTGCGTTTTCGCCAATGATCGTATCCAAAATCGCTTTTGTAAATGGAATCAGCAGGACGATTAAAATAATAAATGGAATCGAGCGGAAAACGTTCACAATGACTGCTGTCACGCTGTAAACCGCTTTGTTTTCCCATAGCTGCCCTTTTGATGTTAAAAACAATAAGAGGCCAAGAAGCATGCCGAGAATAAACGTAATGACAACTGAAATGCTCGTCATATAGAGCGTTTCATACGTTGCTTCCCACATTTTCTCCCAGTCGACATTCGGAAACCACTGCTCAGTCATATGTAATCACCTCCGAATCGACTTGCTGGGCATCTAAAAACGCTACTGCTTTAGCAACTTCAGTTTGATCGCCCGTTACTTGAACAAATAATGTACCGTATGCACCGTTTTGCGTTTGTGAAATTTTCCCCTGCAAAATGTTTACACCGACGTTAAACGACCGGATCAGTTCGGTCACAACCGGCTGCTCGGCTGACACCCCGACAAATGTTAATTTAACAATTTTTCCGTTCGGATGCTCCGCCAGCAAATGCTGAATCGTTTCTTTTGATTCTTCCGGTTCGGTCACCTGTTGAACAAACCGCTTTGTGATCGGCTGCTCCGGCCGGCGGAACACATCGAGAACCGGGCCGAGCTCGACAATTTTGCCTTCTTCCATGACCGCAACCCGGTGGCAAATTTTTCGGATTACGTGCATTTCGTGTGTAATCAATACAATTGTTAAGCCAAGACGTTGGTTGATATCAACGAGAAGCTCTAAAATGGAATCCGTCGTCTGCGGGTCAAGGGCGGACGTTGCTTCATCGCAAAGAAGCACTTTCGGGTTGTTCGCGAGCGCGCGGGCAATGCCGACACGCTGCTTTTGACCGCCTGAAAGCTGCGCCGGATAGGAATCACCCCGTCCATCCAAACCTACGAGGTCTATCAATTCGTCAACGCGCTTGTTCCGTTCTGCTTTTGCCACGCCGGCAATCTCAAGCGGAAATGCGATATTTTCACGTATTGTGCGTGACCAAAGCAAGTTAAAGTGCTGAAAAATCATGCCGATTTCCTGCCGCGCTTTTCGAAGTTCCGATCCTTTAATCGTAGAGATTGTCCGCCCTGCTACGGTTACAGACCCTTCTGTTGGGGTTTCAAGTCCATTCAGCATACGGATGAGTGTACTTTTCCCAGCGCCGCTGTAGCCGATCATGCCGAAAATTTCACCTTCCTGAACGGAAAGATTTATGTTGTCAACAGCCTTCACAGGACCATTTTTCGTTTGAAAGATCTTTTTTGCTTGCTCAATAAATATCACGGGATCACTTCCTTTCCACAAAAAAAGCCTGTCTGCCCATAATGACAGAAAGGCTTTGTGTTTAAATTTCCTTTCTCTCATCTTCCGAAGCATACTGCTTCGTGTGATTTGGCACCTTTTCTTTAAAAGACGGTTGCCGGGCTTCATCGGGCACATTCCCTCTGCCGCTCTTGATAAGAGTCTCTTTAATTATGAATTGGATTTTACCACCGTCACAATGATTGTGTCAACAACCCAATTTTAAATTCCGACAAAATTCGACGGATCTATAAAAGCGAACGTATTTCTTCATATATATAAGGAACTGACTGAAAAGCGTAAATTTTCTTTTTAAGCTTCCCTTTTTCGAGTAAAAGTAAACATGGTACGCTTTCAACTTCAAATTGCCGTGCCAAACCTTCTTGATAATTTAAATTGATGCGTTCGAGCGGAACATTTACATTCATCGCTTCCACCACATCAAGCATTTTCCCCGCCACCTGGCACGTGCCGCACATGGGCGTATACAAATAAAGAGCGGCTTTCGGTTTTGTAATAAACGCTTGTATCGATTTAATCGTTTCCATTTACTGCTAAATCCCTTCTTTCTGCAAAAACTCACCGCGCACATCGATGTTGGCACTCATTAAAATAGAAGCCAAGTAACGATGCGGTGCCGAAGCAACTTCTTTATAGCCTCGGTCGATATAGAGATGACGGGCGTGAGGAAGTTCGCGCTTAAACTGGCGGCGCAGTTTTTCACCTGACGAATCGGCATCAACCAAGATGTAAACGTCGCGCTCAAACAATTCATCCACCAGTTCATCAAGGCGCGAGACGCCAATCGTGCCATTCGTACAAATGATGTCCACTGGCTCTTTGACAATTTCAGCCACCCGTTTTCGATCAGATGACCCTTCGACGATAATTGTTTTTTCCACCATCATCACCAATCACCTCGCTGCACGTTATAATCTCTATTGTTACGTGTTTTCACAAAAAATGCAAAGTAAAAAGACCGGCAAAGTGCCGGTCCCGGTTTTAATCTTCTTTTGTCATTTCTTCATATTGCTCTGCTGTCATTAATCCATCAATTTGCGCAGCATCAGACGGCTCTACAACGACCATCCATGCTTTTTCATATGGTGATTCGTTGACGAATTCAGGGCTGTCATCTAACTCTTCGTTAATTTCAACAACCGTGCCGCTGACAGGTGCATACAATTCAGAAACAGTTTTAACCGATTCAACGCTGCCGAATGGCTCGTCTGCTGTTAATGTGTCACCGACAGATGGAAGCTCAACAAATACGATATCGCCGAGTTCCGATTGGGCAAAATCCGTAATGCCGATGCGCACTTTCCCGTCTTCTTGTTTTACCCATTCATGTTCTTCAGAATAACGCAGCTCTTTAGGCAAGTTCATGTGTATGTACCTCCAGATTAGAATAATTACACTTTACACTTTACTGATTATTTGAGCGGAAAGCAAGAAAATCACTGCCACTTTTGCTTATAATCTTCTTCTTTAAAGCCGACGGTCACCGTTTCGCCTTCAATTGCAAGCGGCCGCTTGATCAGCATTCCATCCGTGGAAAGAATGTCGAGCAGCTCATCGTCTGAAGCTGTTGCTACTTTATCTTTCAATCCAAGCTCACGGTATTTCTGTCCGCTTGTGTTAAAAAACTTTTTCAGCGGAAGTCCACTTTTTTCATATGCTTCCTTTAGTTCCGCTTTTGATGGCGGTGCCTCTACAATATGAATGGCTTCATACGATACATTATGCTCATCCAGCCACTTTTTAGCATTACGGCACGTCCCGCATTTCGGATACCAGTAAAATTTCATTATTTCTCACCTCATGACATCCATTTCGACATGATTGCAAAAAATCCTTTTTTAAATACGATTTGCTCACGCTCAAAACGGGGATGTCCCAAAAGTTTATTATCCATTCGGTATGCTGGCCTAGTATGAGTGAACGCCGATATAGTTCTGATTGCGCCGAAAAGATAGGTACTAACGCCGAAAAAACCAATTTTCCGGCGTTAACGCCTAGTATTCCGGCTTTATTCTTCTTATTCCGGCGTTAACCCTTCTATTCCGGCGTTAACGAGAAAGAGTGAATAATAAAAAGCTGTCCCCAAAAACCAGATGTATCTGATTTATGGGACAGCCTCGCCCGCTCGTTAAACGACGTATTTCAATGATTCATTTAGACGATCCGCTGCTTCACGTTTTTTCGCGATAACGTTGATCGGCGTATGGCGGCCGAGCTTTCGCAGTACAGACATCATCATGCGCAGACTGTCACCGGATTCAATGGCAACGAGCGTTTCTTTCGCATGCACTTCGATTTCGTTGAATGCTTCCTGGCAGAAAATTTGTGTGTACAGTACTTTTTGTTTGTTTTTCTCTTCGCCGGACACCGCGATAGCTTTTTCTGTTCGCAGCACCGCTGATTCCATCGCATAGACGAGGTTAACGAGATCAGCGATGTTGGCAAGTACTTCCTGTTCTGCTTCTAACCCTTTGCCGTATTTCTGCACCGCAAGCCCAGCGGCGAGAAGCGCAATTTTTTTCGCGTTTTTCACGAGCATTTTTTCCTGTGCCAGCAGCTCTCCGCCGGGTTCTTCCGGCATAAGCGTCATGAGCTCGCCCTGCAGTTCTTTTGCTTTTTCAAATAACTGTAGTTCACCTTTAAATGCCTTTTTCACAAATGTGCCCGGTACGAGCAGCCGGTTAATTTCATTTGTTCCTTCGAAAATCCGGTTAATGCGGGAATCGCGGTACATACGGGCGATTTCATACTCTTCCATGAAGCCGTAGCCTCCATGAATTTGGACGCCTTCATCGACAATGTAATCGAGTACTTCCGAGCCAAAAAACTTGCCTAGCGAGCATTCAATTGCATACTCGGCAATGGACGCCGCAATGGCTTTGCCATCTTTTTGTTCCTCTTCAGACAGCGCGCTCATCCGCTCTTCAAAATAGCCGACAGTCCGGTAAATGGCACTTTCCGCCGCGTATAGTTTAGATGACATCGTGCCGAATTTTTCTTTGATCAAATTAAAATTGGCAATCGATGTTTTAAACTGCTTACGCTCGGCCGCATATTTAAGTGAAATGTCGAGTGCCCGCTTGGCGCTGCCGACGGTGCCGACGCCCAGCTTGTAGCGGCCGATATTTAAAATATTAAAGGCGATGACGTGCCCCCGTCCTGCTTCACCGAGCAGATTTTCAACCGGTACTTCGGCATCGGACAAAATTAATGTACGGGTTGAAGAGCTTTTAATGCCCATTTTCTCTTCTTCCGCACCAGTTGATACGCCTGGATAGCCTTTTTCGACGATAAATGCAGAAAACTGCTCGCCATCAATTTTTGCGTAAACGGTAAAAACGTCTGCAAAAGCGGAGTTAGTGATCCACTGTTTTTCACCATTTAACACGTAATGCGTGCCCGCTTCATTTAAACGTGCGGTCGTTTTCGCGCCGAGTGCATCTGAACCGGAACCCGGCTCTGTTAACGCATAGGCCGCAAAGCGGGTGCCGTCAGCGAGATCCGGTAAGTATGTTTCTTTTTGCTTTTCATTGCCAAATAACACAATCGGAAGTGACCCAATCCCGACGTGTGCGCCATGTGAAATTGAAAACCCACCTGCCACTGCCATCTTTTCCGCAATGAGCGCAGAGCTGACTTTGTCAAGGTTGAGCCCGCCATATTCTTCGGGTACATCCGCTGCAAGCAGCCCGAGTTCTCCTGCTTCCTGCAACAATTTCACCGATCGGTCAAATTCATGCTTTTCAAGGTACGGTACTTCCGGCATCACGCTGCCCATCACGTATTCTTCCGTTGTTTTTGCAATCATTTTTTGCTCATCTGAAAAATCTTCCGGTGTAAATATCGCATTTGCTTCGACTTCTTCTATTAAAAATGAACCACCTTTTGCTGCCATGATTATTTCCCCCTTTTATTAGTTGATCAGTTCAAATACCCCGGCGGCTCCCATTCCGCCTCCAATACACATTGTAACAACGCCGAACTGCTGATTACGGCGCTTTAATTCATGCAACAGCGTGAGCGTCAGCTTCGTTCCAGTGCAGCCGAGCGGATGACCGAGTGCAATTGCGCCGCCATTCACATTCACTTTGTCTTCATCAAGCCCAAGTTCTCGAATGACTTGAATCGACTGGGAAGCGAATGCTTCGTTCAGCTCAAACAAATTAATATCCGACAACTCAAGACCGGCAAGCTTGAGCGCTTTTGGCACGGCGACAACCGGCCCAACGCCCATAATTTCCGGCGGAACCCCTCCGACCGCAAATGAGCGAAACTTGGCGATTGGCTTTAATCCGAGTGATTCTGCCTGCTCCCGCTCCATCACCATGACTGCTGCTGCTCCGTCAGACGTTTGAGATGCATTCCCTGCCGTAACCGATCCTGTAACCGAAAATGCAGGACGCAGCTTTGCCAGTCCTCCCATTGATGTTCCGTGGCGAACCCCTTCATCCATCGAAAACGTCACATGTTCTTCATGTATTTTATGATCAGTGCCCACTTGACGGAACGTGACATCCACCGGCACAATTTCATCCACAAACTTTCCTTCCGCAATCGCGCGGCCGGCTTTTTCATGGCTCAAGACGGCAAAAGCATCCTGATCTGCTCGAGAAATGCCGTATTTTTTAGCGACTTCTTCTGCTGTATGGCCCATCGACATGTAATAGCCCGGCATTTCTTCTGCGATTTTGACGTTTGGCCGGGCGACATGGCCCATCATCGGCACTAAGCTCATCGATTCCGTTCCGCCGGCAATGATTGTGCTTGCATGACCGAGCATGATCCGCTCTGCTGCATACGCGATCGACTGAAGACCGGATGAACAGTAGCGGTTGACTGTAATAGCCGGCACATCATGTGACAGCCCGGCGAGTGCGCCAATGTTCCGTGCTACATTTAATCCCTGCTCCGCTTCCGGCATCGCACAGCCAATAATCAAATCATCAATTTCTCCATCGTAATTTCCTGCCCGCTTGAGCGTTTCTTTCACGACCAGTGCACCTAGATCGTCTGGACGTGTATAACGAAGTGTTCCTTTTTTGGCCCGGCCGACCGGTGTCCGCGCTCCTGAGACAATAACCGCTTCTTTCATTTTATTTCTCCCCTTTAATTACGAAGTGGTTTTCCTTTAACGAGCATATGCTGCATGCGCTGCTGTGTTCTCGGCATTGCGGCAAGCTGCAAAAATGCTTCCCGTTCAAGCTCTAACAAGTATTCTTCATCAACGTTCGTTCCAAATGGTACGTTGCCGCCCGCAATAACCCAGGCGAGTTTTTTGGCAATCGTCAAATCATGGTCGGAAATAAAACCGGATGCATGCATCGACTGGGCACCTAAGAGCAATGTCGCATAACCGGTTTCCCCAGTGACCGGTATTTTTTTTCTGGCTGGTGCCGTATAGCCTCTATCCGCCAAATGAAGAGCGGCTTTTTTAGCGTCGTATAAAAGGTGATCTTGATTGACGCTAATGCCATCTGAGTGATATAAAAAGTGATTGTCCCGCGCTTCCGCAGCAGATGTGGAAACGTTCGCCATCGCAATCGTTTCGAATACTTTATTGGCAACCGCCTGCAAATCATAGTCCACACCCTCTGCCATTTGGTTTAAATGGCGAATATAAAGCTCCTTGTTGCCGCCACCTCCAGGAATAAGACCCACGCCGACTTCAACAAGCCCCATATACGTTTCATGCGCTGCTTGAATGTGTGCGGCCGGCAGGCATACTTCTGTTCCGCCGCCGAGCGTCATTCCAAAGGGTGCTGCAACCACCGGCTTTGAGCTGTATTTAATCTTCATCATCGCCTGCTGAAAGTGCTTTACGGTCATATCAATTTCCCACATGTCATCATCCTGTGCCGTCATTAAAATCATCGCTAAATTCGCGCCGACACAGAAGTTTTTCCCTTGATTGCCAATGACGAGCGCTTTGTAATTTTTCTCCACTTCGTCTATAGAGGCATTGATCATTTGAATAATATCCATGCCGATCGCGTTGTTTGGCGAAGTAAATTGGAGCAGTGCCACCCCGTCCCCGATATCGTGCAGACGCGCGCCGCTGTTTTCTTTGATGATAGTTGTTCCTTTTCGCAAATATATCGATTTTTCATCTTGCGGCATCGGTTTATACGATTTCGATGCAGGATCGTAATACTGGCTGTTCTGATAAAAAGGACCGTCTAGTTCTTTCACCCATTCCGGAATCGTCTGCCCTTCTGCTTCCATTTTCTCAACGGATTCTTTCAAACCGATTTTATCCCATATTTCAAAGGGACCATCGTTCCAGCCGAAGCCCCATTTCATTGCTTGGTCAATCGACACAATGTCGTCCGCGATTTCACCAGTAAGCTGAGCCGAATAAAGAAGCATTGGCGCAAGCATATTCCAAAGAAACTGTCCCGCTTCGTCTTTCGCATAAACAAGTGTTTTCCATTTAGATGCTCCTTTTTGCTGCTTTGCTAATTCGATTGAAGCCGCTTTCATTCTCTTGCGTTCACCGTATTCCATTGTCTGAGAATCCAGTTCTAAAATGGCTTTTCCTTCTTTTTTGAAAAATCCCTGCCCGGCTTTTGCCCCGATCCAGCCATTTTCCCGCATGCGAATGAGCACATCCGGCACATCAAAAACAGCTTGTTCGGCACCTGTTGTCTGGTCATACACATTTTTCGCCACGTGAATAAATGTATCCAAGCCAACAACATCCAGCGTTCGGAATGTGGCACTTTTCGGCCGCCCAATCAGAGGACCGGTGACAGAATCCACTTCACCCGGTGATAAATTCATTTCATTCATCACATGCATTGTTTTCAATAAGCCGTATGTCCCGATCCGGTTGGCAATAAAATTCGGTGTGTCTTTCGCCAGGACAACCCCTTTACCGAGCACGTTTTCACCAAATGATTTCATGTAAGCCGTAACATTTGGGTCCGTTTCGTCTGTTGGAATGACTTCAAGCAGTTTCAAATAACGCGGCGGGTTGAAAAAGTGGGTGCCGAGAAAATGTTTTTTAAAGTCATCGCTCCGTCCTTCTTTCATGGCGTTTATTGAGATTCCAGATGTGTTTGATGAAACGATGCTGCCTTTTTTACGGTGGGCATCTACAAGCTCAAAAATCGATTTTTTCACGTCAAGCCGTTCAACTATGACTTCGATAATCCAGTCTGCTTCCGCTAATTTATCCAAATCATCTTCAAGATTGCCTGCCGTAATGAGCGCCTCATTTTGTTTAGAGGCGAGCGGTGCGGGCTTTTGCTTAAACAACTTCTGGATAGCGCTTTCAGAAAGATGATTGCGATTTTCTTCTTTATCCGATACGATATCGAGCAAAACGGATGGAATGCCTATATTGGCCAGGTGCGCTGCAATGCCAGACCCCATGACACCAGATCCGATCACGGCCGCTTTATGGATGTGCTGAACCACGTTCGTGTCCCCCTCTTGAATGAATGCTCATTCATTTATTATATTTTCACTATACCCTACCTTTTTTTAAATTTCAACTGTCACATGAGGGAAATTTTCGGGTAAACTAGTGGAAAGTTGATGAATTGCTTGTTCTTTATTGCCTTCATGCAATGGAGACAGGCCTTGTGAAAGGATGTGTCAGCCATGAGAGAAAAGATTGTGCAATTAGTTGTCCTAGCTGCATGTGTTGGTCTTGTTTATTTTTCAATCCGTTTTTATTCGAACGAATTGTCGGTTGCGTTTACGTATTTAGCTGGTGGAATTTCGGTGTTTGTCGTGCTGAGTCTCCTTCTGTTTGATTCACGGGGCACGAATTCAAAAATAGCGTGGAGTGCACTCGTTCTTGCTTTTCCACTTGCCGGTGCTGTCGTGTACGCGGTGTTCGGACGTGATCCGAGAAGACGGATGATCCCGAAGAATGTCATTTCAGAAACGGTCAAATTTATTACAACGATGCGCCATCTTGGGAAAGAGTGGGACATTTCAGAACAGCTTCCAGAGGCGAAAAACATCCGGAATATGACCGGTTTTGAAGCACTCGCCGGCAATAAAGTAGATATACTAACAAATGGGGATGAGACGTTCCCCGCCTTGTTGGATGCGATTCGCCACGCTGAACACCATATTCATATTCAATATTATATTTTCAGGGCTGATGAAATCTCTATGCAAATACGTGATGCGCTCATTGAACGGGCAGAGGCAAATGTGCACGTACGCTTTTTGTTTGACGGACTCGGTTCGTCCGGTCTGCCGAAATCGTTTTTAAAACCGCTCAGAGATGCGGGCGGCGAAGCGCGTGCGTTTGATTCCATCGTGTCGCCCTGGCTGACGCGCACCGCCAATTTGCGAAACCACCGGAAAATGGTTATCGTCGACGGACACACCGGTTTTACAGGCGGATTAAATGTTGGCGAAGAATACCGCAGTAATACGCCTCAATTCGAAGTGTGGCGTGACACCCACATCCGGATGGAAGGACCCGCTGTCCGCCAACTGCAAGAATCCTTTATTACCGACTGGATCCATGCGACGAGTGCCAAGTCATCGCTGTTGGATGAATTAAAAGAGCCAT
Organism: Domibacillus sp. A3M-37; assembly: GCF_024213455.1. Lineage (NCBI taxonomy): Bacteria > Bacillati > Bacillota > Bacilli > Caryophanales > Bacillaceae > Domibacillus > Domibacillus sp. A3M-37. The sequence goes on from NZ_JANAVL010000001.1 coordinate 80,610, forward strand.
TTCGATTTGAAGTGTATTTTCCTTCAAAAGTGCATGAAGCGGATCAAATGGTGCAGACAGTTTACGGCGGACCCTATAATGAAGAACGCGACGTGCGCGATGCGATGATGGAAATGATTCAGTCAGCGGAAAAATCGATTTGGATCACCTCTCCTTATTTTGTGCCGGATGATGAAGCACTCGCCGCCATCCGGGTTGCAGCCCGCAGTGGAAAAGACGTGCGTGTGATTGTGCCGGGTAAAGGTGACCGTGCTGTCTCGTTTTACGGAACAAATTCTTATTTTAAAGATTTACTTAGCGCAGGTGTAAAAGTATTTGCTTACCGTGATGATTCGTTTATTCATGCGAAGGTATTGTTAATCGATAATGTGCATGCCATTGTCGGCACCGCAAACTTCGATGTCCGCAGTTTTCGCCTGAATCATGAACTTATGACATTTTTATATAACCGGACACCCGCTGTGGAAAAAATTGAAATTGATTTTCTTCATGATTTTGCCGATTCAGTGCCGGTCAGCCGTGAACGCTATGAGCACCGGACGTTTCTAAAGCGAATTGGTGAATCACTCGCCCGCCTATTATCACCGATTTTATAAAAAAAGCGGTCACCTTTTACCATGGTGACCGCTTTTTCACTTAAAACCCGCAAATGTATTCGGTTAGTACTTCTTTATAAGTAACCAGTGAAGCTGTATCAACATATTCATTCTTCCCATGATGATTGGCGCCGCATGGACCAAATTCGACCGCCGGAATGCCGCGTGCCGCATAAAAACGTGTATCGGCTGTCCCATGCTGGCCAAACAGCTGAATGTTTCGTTCGCATATACGCTCGGCCGCTTTTTGGAGCCGGACGATTAATGGATGATCTGGGTTTGTTTGCACAGGCTCCCCTTCACTCAGCACCCGAATCGTCCCATTTACCACCCCTTTTATTTCACTGAGCAGAACGGACGGATTCTGCCCCGGCAAATAGCGAATGTCAAGGTCCATAATACAGCGGTCAGGTACTTGATTAATGGCCTGGCCGGCTTGGATCCGGGCAAGATTAAGCGACGGATGCTCGAAATAAGGCGTACTTACATTAAAAATAGGCAGTGCTTCAATCTTCTTATACGTCTCGACGGCGTTTAAAATCGCATTATCGCCAAGCCACGGCCGGCTGCCGTGAGCGGAGACACCTTCAATTTCTATTTCCAGCTGCAATAAACCTTTCGCCTGTACAGCAATATCCAGGTTTGTCGTTTCGCCGCAAATGACGACATCGCCAATTAACCCATGTTCTACTAAATACTTTGTTCCTTTTTGCCCGCCTTTTTCTTCATCCGGCACAAGAGCGAGCATCACCTTGCACGGCAGCTCTTCTTGAACGAGCTCAGCCATCACATGCATCATCACCGCTATCGAACCAAGCATGTCAAAACTCCCGCGTCCGTAAAGCTTTCCATCTGCGACGTATGGAATAAATTGATCCGGTCCTGCCGGTACAACGTCTAAATGGCCATTTAAAATAATCGTCGGCCCTTCTTTGCCGATGATGGCAACGACACTTTTCAACCCTTCATTGTCAATGACTCTCGCATGAACACCATTCGCTGCCAGCCATTCCGAACAATATTCGGCGGCCGCGTTAATCCGGTCTTTTTCCACCGTTCGGAATTCAACCAATTTTCGTGTTAAAGATACTATTGATTCTTTCATTCGCTCCCTCTCCTTTACTGCAAAAACCGTCTTTTATATAACTTCCTTTTGTTTACACAAATAAACATACAAAATGAAGCTGAACAGTGCACAAAAAAGCGCACAAATACCAATAAATGCGTAGCCCGCCTGCATACCACGCACCACACCCATTTCTGCTCCTGCCTGTTCGGCAACGATTCGGTTGATGCCGGTGATAATCGCGCCAATGATAAAATTACCGGCTACTGTGCCGATGCCCATTATCGTGACAACAAACGTAATTGCGGTGTCGCTGTTTTCACGATACCGGCGGGCAATCATCGCCATGACGGTCGGATAAACAGGTGCAATACCGATTCCGGCCGCTGCCAGCAAAATCGCACCGGGCTCGCCGATCACAAGCCCAATAAAAGTTAACAATGCGGATAAGCCTCCAAATAAAATGAGCGATACTGTAAAGCCAATCCGATCTGTAATCGGTCCTAAAAACAATCGTGAAAAGGTAAAAAACAAAAAGAAAATCGACAGCATCTTGGACGCATCCGCGTTACTCCAGCCGTACGCTTTTTCTAAAAAGTTGACGAGCCATCCGCCGACAGACATTTCCGATACGACGCCAAACGATAAAATAAGGACGATCAGCCAAATAACCGGATCCCGCATCAGCGTTTGCATTGGCAGCCGATTTTCTGCTTGAAAATCATCTGCCGGGAACCGGCTTGCGAAAGCTGGAATCATCGGAATAAGCGAAAGCAGCATCACGATCAAATACATGCCGCGCCAATCCAGCAGCACTCCGCCCATTGTCACATTCATTAAACCAGAGGCCAGTATGGGCGCGACAATCGAGCTGAGCCCATAGAAAAAATGCGCCAGGTTCATCATCGTCCCGGTATTTTTCACGAATAGGCGCGCGCTTAAAATCGCTAACACAATTTCAAGCATGCCATTTCCGACGTACATAAAAAAATAGGCCCCGGCAAGGCCGGTGTATGTAGTAGAAAAATAAATGAATATACCAGATAAAGTCATAAATCCGAACGATGCCACACTCACCACTTTGATGCCAAATCTTCTTGTTAAGTAAGCGGTAAACGTACACGCAAGCAAATAGGCGATCGAATTAAATGAAAGAAGTGTGCCAACCTGAAAGGCATCGAGCTCAAAATCTGCTTGAATACGCGGCATTGCCGGTCCTTTTACATTTTCCGAAAAGCCAAAAATAAGAAAGCCGACGAACACTGTCGCCAGCATAAAAAAGTAATTCCATTTCATTTTTCAATCCCCTTAAAAGATCAGCACATATCCGATGCCCATCATGCCGACCGTCAATCCCGTCGTTATGAGCAGCACCTTGAGTTCTGGCGCGAGCCATTCTTTTGCCGCTTGAACGATTGGCGGGTCAGGATCAGTCTCCACGCAGCTCAGCTCCTCCGCTTCTCTCTGTAAGTAATCATCCGGCGGCGTTCCATTTAAAAGCGTTTCGATGAGTGATTTTTTCATTTCATCCTCTTCTTTCAGCTCTTTTCCTCATTGTACCAAAAAATCCGCAGTAAGATCACTGCGGATGTGCTATCTCTATTTGGGCTGTTACACGGTCTTCTTCACCCGGCTGTAAAACACGCAGTCCGGTCGTTTCATGCGGCAGATCCATGTTGAATGCGTTCGTTATGCACGTGTACGGCTCGGGGCAAAGAAAGCCTTCATGTCCGTTTCCGTTATAGACGACCCAATGCTTAAACGAAGAATCGGTCTGGTACTTAATCATTTGGCCCGTTTCATTGTTAGTCAAAACTGCTTCATTTCCTTGTTCAACAGCAGCAAATGCATCATCGAGCGGCACACCCTGTATATTTTTATTGTGAAACGGCTCCCCCGGTACTTGTTCCCCCGTCGGAATCGCTTCTTCGCTTAACGTCCACTGGCTTTTGTTCGTTAAAGAAAATGTAGAAACTGCTTCATCAAATCGAAAAACAGTATGGTAGCCGATGCCCCATGGAAAAGACTCGCTGCCATTGTTTTTTACAATGGCTTTCTGGCGCAGCACCTGTCCACTCAGTTCGTACGTTAAATGAATCAACACATCTTTATAAATCTCCGGTTCATGTAGCCCAATCGCTGTTTCAATCGTGATGATTCCATCTTCTTCTTTTTGCGCTGTTACGTCCCACGGCTGATCATACACAAAGCCGTGAATATGATGTTTGCCTATTTCATTGATCGGAAACTCATGGATGACATTATTAAACGTAAACGTCCCGCCTTCGATTCGATTCGGCGGAAATAAAACCGGAATGCCGTGCAAAATTGGACTCTCTTTTAACGCCGCAAAAGAATCCGGTTTAACGAGCAATTCCTGTCCTGTTTTCAAATCAACCAACGAAATGACGTTGCTGCCGAACGACGGGATGAGAAGCAGTTGAAGATGATCGTTAGACGCTTGAATCGCCTCAATGCCATCAAATAGTACGTGCTGAATCATAAAAAAACTCCTTTACGCGCGAAATGACCGCAGTTGTTCGTTAATTGCCTTTGTTTGATCATATACTCTCTGATAAATAGAAAACAGTGATTGATATTGCTTTGCCCGTTCCGAATCTGGCTTAAACGTCTGTTCTTCTTTAATGAATACATCTGCGCACTGTTCGAGAGAGTCAAACATTCCGCTTCCAGCCGCCGCAATCATCGCAGCACCCATCGCCGGCCCTTGTTCGTTTTGCAGCTTCACAACTTTGGCATCGAAAATATCCGCCTGCATTTGCAGCCATACATCATTTTTCGCCCCGCCGCCGATTGAAATCACCGCGTCGACCACTTTTCCTTCATTGCGGAACATTTCAATAGATTCCTGTAAAGAGAACGTAATACCTTCCATGACGGCTCTTGCAAAGTGGGCTCTCGTATGGGCACTGTCAATGCCAATGAAACTTGCCCGGATGACTGAATCCGGATGAGGCGTCCGTTCACCGACTAAATAAGGAGTATACAGGAGCCCGCCAGCGCCCGGCGGAATGTCTCCAACCCCTGCCAGCATCTCATCAAACGACTCATCTTTCGCAAAAGTGTCTTTAAACCATTGCAGGCTATGACCGGCGGAAAGCGTCACACCCATTGTATAAAACGCGTTCTTTTTACCGTGGTTAAAAAAGTGAACCTTCCCTTCAAAATCACGGGCAGAATCGTCCTCATGCGCTAAAATGACCCCTGATGTGCCGATGCTGCACATCGTTTTCCCCGCGCTTAAAATACCGGCGCCAATTGCTCCACACGCGTTGTCCGCGCCGCCCGCAAAAACAGGCGTTTCTGCGCGCAGCCCGGTTTGTTCCGCAATAAACGGAAGAAGTGTACCCGTTCGCTCGGTTGAGTCGACAAGTGGCGGACAAAGAGAAAAGGGAATATGAAATGCTTCACAAATCGTTTTACTCCACTCCTTATTCATGACATCCAATAAAAGCGTCCCAGCCGCATCCGAGTAATCCATATGAGCGTTCCCGGTCATTTTCAGGCGCACGTAATCTTTTGGCAGCAAGAAGAGGGCCGCTTTTTGGAACAGTTCCGGCTCGTGTTCCTGCACCCAGCGGATTTTTGGAAGCGTAAATCCTTCCAGTACCCGGTTTCTTGTAATAGCCAGCATCTTTTGACCAAGCGTTTCGGTGATCTCTTCGCATTGTTTCGTTGTCCGTGTATCATTCCATAAAATTGCTTTTCGAAGAACTTGATGCTGCCCATCAAGGAGTACAAGCCCATGCATTTGGCCGGAATAACTGATACCCATAATGTCTTCCGCCGGTACGTTCGCCTGCTTCATCATCTCCTGCAGAGCCTCAATCGTTCCCGTTACCCAATCATCCGGATTTTGCTCACTCCAGCCTGCCCGTTCATGAAAAAGCGGATAGCTTTTTGATGCTTCCGCGCAAATGTCACCTGCCGAATTTACTAAAATTGTCTTCACCGCACTAGTACCGAGGTCAATCCCGATTACGTATTTCATTTTTTCCGCTCCTTTGAAAAAGGGACCGGATTCCCCCAGCTCTTAGGTGATTTTCCGGTCCGCTTTTATTTTTTTATTTTAGTTCCCCAGCAAATACTGGTTCAGGATCGCTTTTAAGTTTTCCTGCCGTCCTGAACGATTTTGAATCTGGCTGTTTTCGAGTGCATATTTTTCAAGCGAATGGAAATCAGCGCGCCCTTCCACGACCTCAAGGCCAATGCCTGTTGTGTAGCTGCTGTAACGGTCGGCAATCGCGTTTTCAAATGCTTTGTCTTCAATTAATCGATGCGCTGTTTTTAAACCAATGGCGAATGCATCCATGCCGGCAATGTGCGACAAGAACAAGTCATCTGCTTCAAAGGAAGCACGGCGCACCTTCGCATCAAAGTTCAAGCCGCCCTTGCCAAGCCCGCCATTTTGCAAAATTTCGTACATCGCAAGTGTAGTGGAATAAAGATCGGTTGGAAATTCATCTGTATCCCAGCCAATAAGCGGGTCACCCTGGTTCGCATCAACCGAACCAAGCATGCCATTAATGCGCGCTGTGCGAAGCTCATGCTCAAATGTATGACCGGCAAGCGTTGCGTGATTCGCTTCCAGATTTAATTTAAAATGGCTGTCGAGTCCATATTGGCGAAGGAAAGACAATGTTGTTGCCGCATCGGTATCGTATTGGTGCGTTGTCGGCTCTTTTGGCTTCGGCTCAATTAAAAATTGGCCGTCGTAGCCGATTTCTTTTGCATAATCGACCGCCATATGCAGGAAGCGCGCCAAGTTATCAAGCTCGAGTTTCAAGTCCGTATTTAATAATGTGTCGTACCCTTCACGGCCGCCCCAGAACACATAGTTTTCCGCACCAAGAAGCTTCGCTGTTTCCAATCCCTTTTTCACTTGCGCCGCCGCATAAGCGAAAACATCCGCATTGCTGCTTGTTGCCGCCCCGTGAACGAAGCGTGGATTCGTAAACATGTTGGCTGTGTTCCAAAGAAGCTTCACATTGCTCGTTTTCATATAATCTTGAATCATCGATACAATAACATCAAGATTTTCATTTGTTTCTTTTAAATTACTGCCTTCAGGTGCGATGTCGCGATCATGAAATGCGAAATAAGGTGCACCTAGTTTTTCATATAATTCAAATGACGCCTCAACACGCGCTTTGGCGAGATCCATAGCGGAATATTTATTCCATGGGCGCTGCATCGTGCCGGCACCGAATGGATCGCTGCCGTTCGCTGTGAATGTGTGCCAATAGGCGATTGAAAAACGAAGCTGTTCTTCCATCGTTTTGCCGCCAATGACTTCTTTCGAATTATAATGCTTAAATGAGAATGGGTTTTTAGAATGGGCTCCTTCAAATTGAACTTTATTTACGTTTTCAAAATACATAGTAATGCCTCCCTTTTTATGTTTGTTGTTTGGTTAAACTAACTTAATTAGTATCTTAGCAGAATACGCTTTCATTTTTCAAGCTTTTCGTTATAATAAAAGAGAACTTTATTTAAATAAACAACAAAGCGAGTGGCAAATATAATGATTGCAGATCAAAACTTAGTGAAAAAAATGAATAAGCGGCGGCTTTTACAGGAGGTTATTCATCATTCTCCTATTTCACGCGCGAATTTATCAAAAACGACCGGCTTAAATAAGTCTACCGTGTCCGCTCAAATTCAAGAAATGGTCGATGAGAAATTCATTTTCGAAATCGGGCAGGGCCAGTCAAGCGGCGGGCGCCGTCCTGTTATGCTTATGTTTAATAAACAAGCGGGTTATGCCATCGGCGTCGACATTGGTGTGGATGATATGACCGTTCTTTTAACCGATTTGGATGGATCGATTGTAACCGAACGTTATTTCGATTTAAAACAATCTTCGCCGGACGAAACAATCGCTCTTCTTTTAACAACGAATCAACAGATGATCGACACAATGCCCGCTTCTCCATATGGCCTCATCGGCATTGGTATTTGTGTGCCCGGGCTTGTGAACCGTGAAGAACAAATTGTCTTAACGCCAAATACACACTGGAATGGCGTTGAATTAAAAAAAATAGTCGAAAGTACATTCAACGTACCGGTCACGATTGAAAATGAGGCAAACGCCGGCGCGTATGGCGAAAATATATATGGAGCAGCAAAAGCATATGATGATTTTATTTATATCAGTGTCAGCACAGGCATCGGCGTCGGACTCGTCCTTGGCAATGAACTGTACCGCGGCGTCCACGGTTTTTCCGGTGAGATGGGTCACATGACCATTGATTTTAATGGGCCAAAATGCAATTGCGGAAATCGCGGCTGCTGGGAGCTGTATGCTTCGGAAAAAGCGTTCCGCCAGTCATTGCCCGGAGAGTGGAATGATGATGAAATCGCCTCCCGCCTTCAGAAAAATGATGTTGAGCTGTTCCGAGCGCTTGAAAACTTTGGTCATTATTTAGGCATCGGACTCGTTAATATTGCCAATACATTTGATCCGGAAGCCGTCATTTTACGCAATCCGCTGATTGAATCCAATCCATTTGTGCTGAACGCGTTGAAAAACACACTGTCATCCCGCATGAATGTCCGCTTCGATACAGAATGCGCCTTCCTACCTTCAACGCTTGGAAAGAATGCGCCGGCACTTGGGGCGTGTTCGATGATGATCGAGCAGTTTATTAACGGCATTACCGCATAAACTTCTGCAGCTTGGGCTGAAATATAAAAAAGAGGGCCGGATTCCCGTGCTCCTGGGCCGGAAAAATGTTTTTCCGCCCTTGGCGCCATGGATTCCGGCCCAAAAATCATTATTCCGGCTTAAAAACAGCTCTTGGTTACCATGTAATCGTATTTCCACATACGTATTTATCCGGTCTAACAGTTCATCCGATCTAAAATTTCTTTCATTGTAATCGTTTTCAATATGATCGTAAAACGGAATTTCCACAAAAAAAAACGCCACAGCGTGAATAGCTGTGACGTTTCTTTTTCCTAGCAATCTTCCACCACGATATAAGCGGCCTTCACAGGTCCATGCACGCCAACCACGAGGTTCATTTCGATGTCGGCGGAGTTGCTTGGACCTGTGATGAAATTAATGCACGAAGGAATGGTTTCCCCTGCCTGAACGCGGCGGGAAATTTCCTGCGCCGCCTGCGTCATGCGCGGGACAATCGTGCTTTTCGGGATAATCGCAATATACTTATGCGGCAGCAAGCTGACAGAACGGCCTTTTCCTGCACCGGAAAATAAAACGACTGTGCCGGATTCCGCAAGTGTCATGTCACTGAACGTAATGCCGATATTCGCCCGTTCCGCTTCCGCCACATTTTCCTTGCCACGGGCAGCATCCCATTCGTTTACTTCAACGTTGCGTGCCGGCCACGTTTCGTTGATCAATCCGCCAAGACCAAACTCAGCAAAGCGCGGATCCTGCCAAATGGAGACCGGGCCACCGCCATATAAATTAACCGTCGCTTCCAGTACGTCTGCTAATTTTTCGCCGGTCGTTTCAATAAGTTCTGTATGAATAAGCTGGCATTGGTCGCGAAACACGTTCATCAGTTCGTCTGGTGACTTGTCCGCAAGTGTTTTATCCTGCGGACGGAATTGCCAGTTTCGCTCCGGCTTCACGCTTGTATTGCGGCTGCGGCCGAGCTGAGCGGCCACGTTATTTAAAAAAGAATCACGGTGGTGGATCATTTTTCCCCGCCTCCTTTTTCATGTTCTTTAAACCAGTCACGGAACCGTTCTTTGTTCGGCGCTGGAAATTCGCGGATTTCCGTCCACGCTTTCAGCGGTCCAGGCCCATTTGAAATACGGTCGTTTTTCGTAAACGGCTTCATCATCGCAGAGGCCATCTTAGAGCCGGCCGCATACATCGGATTAGATGCTGCGCCAAGCCCGAATGCTTTCATCGCCAGTTTTTCTGAAATCGGAGCGCGCCCTTCCCGCTCGACGATAACTTGCCGATGCTTATGCAGCAGCTCATGCAGTGGAATTTTCACCGGACAGGCATCCGTACAAGCGGCACAAAGCGTTGATGCGTAAGGCAAATCCTTAAAGTCATCGTAGCCCCCGAGAAGTGGTGTGAGCACAGCGCCAATTGGTCCTGGATAAATCGAGTTGTAAGAGTGGCCGCCAATATGACGGTACACCGGGCAGACATTAATGCACGCCGCACAGCGAATACACTGCAGCACCGACTGAAATTCCGTTCCTAAAATTTTCGAACGTCCGTTATCCACGATGACAAGGTGGAATTCTTCCGGTCCATCAGCGTCCCCTTCCTCGCGAGGGCCTGTCAGGGCTGTGATGTAGCTTGTTAATTTCTGACCGACTGCACTGCGTGTCAGCAGGCTCACAAGCACGTCGAATTCTTCAAATGTCGGCACGATCCGCTCCATGCCCATTACCGTAATTTGCGTTTTCGGCATGTCTGATACAAGACCCGCGTTTCCTTCGTTTGTCACAAGTCCCACAGATCCGGACTCCGCGATCGCAAAGTTGCAGCCGGTGATGCCGATGTCCGCTGTTAAAAATTCCTGGCGCAGCTTTTTACGAGCATGAAGCGCCAGTTCTTCCGGTTTTGATGTGAGCTTGTAATCAAGCTTTTGGGCAAACACGTCGCGAATTTGTTCTTTGTTTTTATGAAGCGCCGGCGTGACGATGTGAGACGGTGGATCATGCTCATCAAGCTGTAAAATGTACTCGCCGAGATCCGTTTCGATCACTTCGCACCCTTCATCTTCCAAAATTTGATTTAAGCCGATTTCTTCTGTGACCATGGATTTAGCTTTGACCACTTTTTTGCCATTTTTCCCGTTGACGACTTCCCGAATATACGAATTCGCTTCATCAGCCGTTTCAGCAAAAAACACGTGCCCGCCGCGCTTTTGAATATTTTCGGTCAGCTCATGCAAATAGTAGTCCAGGTTATCTAACACGTGCTTGCGGATTTCTTCTCCATGCGACCGCCACTCTTCCCAGTTGCCGAGTTCTTCCGCTGCATCGAGCCGGCGTGTGCGGAGCCGTTCCTGTGCGCCGGCCACCGCGCCGCGCATAAACGTATCTTCCATATTTTTATTGACGTTGTCTTTAAATTTGCCTTCACCGATTTTCATTGCCATGTTGTTATCCCCCTCACCGGCTGTTTAACACTTCCGCGATGTGCATGACGCGGATTGGTTTTTCTCTTCGTTCAATTCGGCCGCCGATGTTCATTAAGCAGCCTCCATCCGCGCCAATTAAGAAGTCTGCTTTTGTTTGTTCTGCTGAATCTACTTTTTCGTCAACCATCTGCTCGGAAATATTGCCCATTTTTACAGAAAACGTGCCGCCAAAGCCACAGCAGTTATGCGCATTTGGCAGAGGAACAAACTGAAGCCCCTCAACGTTTTGAAGCAATGTCATCGGTGCGTCTTTTACACCAAGAAGGCGTGTCATGTGGCACGATGGATGATAGGTTGCCACACCGTTCAGCTTCGCCCCGACATTTTTCACTTTCAGCACGTCGACAATAAATTCAGTCAGCTCATATGTTTTCGCGGCCAATCTTTCCGCACGCGGATGCCAAACCGGGTCATCATGAAAAATGTACTGGTATTCCTTGAACATCGTTGCACATGAACCAGAAGGCGTCACAACGACTTCCGCGTTTTCAAATGTTGCAATCATTTTTTTCATCGCGTCTTTTGAATCTTCTACATAGCCCGAGTTATATGCCGGCTGGCCGCAGCACACCTGCCCCATTGGAAACTCAATGTCACAGCCGAGCCGTTCAAGCACTTCTACTGTTGCTTTGCCCACATCCGCTTGAAACATATCGACGATACATGTGATAAAAAGCGTAACCTTCACGTTGCTCACCCCAAAAGTAAGGTCATCTGATGACCTGTATAATATGATTTCTTTTTATGATACAACAAACGCTTTCATTTTCCAATGGTTTTCTTGCATACAAAAAAAGCCGGCTTATGTGCGGCTTTTTCCTAAAATGGTGCGATGTTACCTGGGTAACGAGCAATTTTTTCATAAGTGGTGCGAAAGCAGATGAAATGGTGCGATTTTGATGAATTTTGTGCGAAATCACTCAAAATAGTGCGATGTCAATTCATTTTCATATAGTCTCGCAACACGTTTTCGACATAGTCCAAGTGAGCGGCCATGGCTGTACGGGCTTCTTCCGGATTACCTGCATGAATCGCTTTGAAAATAGCATCGTGCTGCTGATTTAACTGTTCAACTGTGGCACTCGCTTCGTATAAACAAATGCGCCGCGTTTCCCGCATTGATTCGGCGGTCATATCGGATACATGATTCATCAAGCTGAGCAGTAAATCGTTTCCGGCTGATGAGGCAATCGCTAAATGAAAGGCCAAATCCGCTTTTTCTCCTTTTTCTGGATCGCCCGAATAAGCGACCATGTCGGAAAGAGCTTCATTCATCGCCGCAATATCTTCATCTGTACGACGTCTTGCAGCCGAAACAGCAATGCCTGTTTCTAAAATTTTGCGTACTTCCATCAAGTTTTGCAGATCTGCCTGATTCATTAAAAGAGCACGTTGCAGCGGAAAGGCAATCCCTCCAGGTTCAAATGCTTTTACGTACGTGCCTTCTCCCTGCCGCATTTCAATAAGCCCCATCGCTCGAAGTGATGTGAGTGCTTCCCGAATCGCAGACCGCCCCACTTGAAAGCTTTCAGCCAGCTGCTGAACAGAATCAAGCTTTTCACCCGGCTGTAGTTCACCAGAGCGAATCGAATCAAGCAGCGTGTCCGCTACTTCTTCATATATTTTTTTCGGTTTAATTTGTTTATATTTCAACGTCGACCTCACCTCTCGTCTATTATATACACAACAAAGAAAAATTTTTATTGATTTTTTGAAAACGTTACCCGTATAATCAAAACAGGTCATCTGATGACCTAATCAATTTATAATTGAAATCGCTTACTTGGGGAGGGAAAAAAGAATGAGCTTGCTTGCATTATCACTTATTTCGATTGTGCCCATACTAACCATTATGTTTTTTCTAGTTATTTTAAACTGGCCGGCAAGCCGCGCAATGCCTGTTGCGTTAGTTGTTACAGCCGCCCTTGCCTTATTCGTTTGGGGGACGGACGGCAATGTTGTTGCAGGTGCTGCCTTTAATGGCGTCATTACTGCTTTGGAAGTTATCTTTATCGTTTTTGGTGCTGTTCTTTTATTAAACACCGTAAAAGAAAGCGGTGCCATTAATACGATTCGCCGCGGTTTCACCAGCATTTCACCAGACCGCCGCATTCAGGCAATTATTATCGCCTGGCTGTTCGGTGCATTTATCGAAGGTGCCGCTGGATACGGGACACCTGCTGCTGTTGCTGCACCACTTCTTGTTGCCATCGGTTTCCCGGCGATGGCAGCTGTTATGGTAGCTTTGATCATTCAAAGTACCCCGGTTTCATTCGGTGCAGTTGGAACACCCATTCAAATTGGTGTCAATACAGGATTGACGGATCAGCCGCTTGTTCTTTCATCTCTGCAAGGAACAGGAATGAACTATGCAGAGTATTTAATGTACATAACGTCTAATGTGGCAATGATTCATGCGATTGTTGGAATGTTAATTCCGTTATTTGTCGTAGCAACACTGACTCGTTTCTTTGGACCAAATAAATCATTCCGTGAAGGATTGAAAGTATGGAAATTCGCCCTATTTGCCGGAATTTCCTTTACTCTTCCTTACTACATCATCGGCGTGCTTCTTGGTCCGGAATTTCCTTCGCTGCTCGGTGCGCTTGTTGCGTTGTTGATCGTTGTTCCAGCTGCGAAGAAAGGCTTGTTTATGCCAAAGGATGAAGTATTTGATTTTGCGCCAAGAAGCCATTGGGAGGAAGACTGGTTCGGCAAGCTGAATCATGAGCCGGAACGCGAAGAAGGATCACAGCGGTCAATCTCAATGGGCATGTCGTGGCTTCCGTACATTTTGGTTGCCGGGCTGCTTGTTGCATCGCGTACAGTCGAGCCTTTAACGGCGGCTTTAAAAGCGCCTGCTCTCGTGTTCGAAAATACATTCGGCTCTGGCATTACAACAACGTCAACGCCGCTTTTTTTGCCGGGCTTTGTTTTTATCGTTGTGTCTGTTTTGACCTTTTTCCTTCATAAGATGAACACAAAAACGTACACAGCCGCGTGGAAAAATTCATTTAAAACGGCTGTTTCAGCCGGAGTCGCCCTTATTTTCGCCGTCCCGATGATCAAAATTTTCTTGAACACGTCGCTTGCGGCGGATAAAGTTAATGCAGCAACAGAGTATTTAGCTGGGCAAAACATGCCGCTTATTTTGGCGGAAAGTGTATCTATTGTTGCCGGTGATTTCTGGCCGATCGCGGCACCTGCCGTTGGCGCACTTGGCGCTTTTATCGCCGGAAGCAACACATTCAGCAACATGATGTTTTCGTTGTTCCAATTTGGAGCGGCCGGCAATATCGGTCTTGATGTGCAGCAGTCCGGCATTGTTGTGGCGCTTCAAGCTGTCGGCGGTGCGGCCGGTAATATGATTTGCGTGCATAATGTTGTCGCAGCTTCCGCGACAGTCGGACTAATCGGTAAAGAAGGTGCGCTCATCCGCCGTGTCCTCCTGCCAATGACATATTATTTGCTTGCTGCCGGATTCCTCGGCATGGCGATTATCCACGGAACAATCAACGTATGGCTGATTATTTATGCGGTCATTGTGATCGCTTATCTTGCCCGTTTAATGACAGCGAAAAACGGCTTAACAACAGCAGCTGTCCGTTAAAAAAAATCCGCCCTGGTTTTTCCGGAGGCGGATTTTCATTTGCGCTTCGCATACCATTGGTAAAACTGAATTGCCGTTTGAAAAGGTACGTCTTTCAATGTCGTATAATCAACCGGTTTCGAGCGATTGACAATCTGAATCGTTGCCACCTTCCACTTTCGCTGCAATATGCTCTCTTTCAATTCAATTTCCTGAATTTTCTCACGTGTCGTAATGAGCAATTCGGTTAAAAGAACCCCGGATTTCATCTGTAGGAATGAGCCATTGATTAAATAGCGGACCTGCTTAAACTCGAGCCATCTGCCAAACAGCAGCAGCATAAGCAATATCGGCGAACCGTACCAATAAGCCGGCTGCCACCAAAGCAATATAATTGTAGCAATCATCCATAGATAACTTGGCCGCATGAGCTTAATCCAAAGTGCCTCGCGTGGAAGCTTTTCCATCTCCATTTCTATTTTATATTCCGGAAGCAGTTCTTCTACGATACGCGCTGCTTCCCCCACTGGTAAAAATGGAAACAGTGAATTCGTCTCAAGCTCTTCTTCTCCTGTGTTTCCGGCACTGATCAGCTCCACCTCGACCAGTCCAAACCATCGTTTTAACAGCGATTGTTTCCATTTTACCGCTTGCACTTTTTCTTTTGTAATCGTAAAAAGCGTTTCGTTCAACACACCTTTTTTCAAGTAAATCCGTTCCTCATCCGACATAATTTTAAAGTTCCCATAGCGTAAATAAGTCGTAATGATGCCAGCCGCCGCACCGAATACAAAAAAAGCGAAAATAATCGGAACGAGCAGCCAAAGCGCATCCATCACATAATCAGCCACTTCGTGTGTCAATCCACCCAGCTTAAAGAATTCATCAATTGTGAAATAAACGGAAGCGAGAATCGGAATAATCGCAAAAAAACTAAACGAAGTAAACGATGCTTTGAAAAGCTCACGGCTGGTCACGCTAAAATGAACCGTTCGTGTATCTTCTTCCATTTCCTCGTTCAGCATTTGTTCAATGCCATCTGCTTCTCTTAACAGGATCATATCAAGTTTTACAGATGCTTCGTCCCCGCCTGTTTCAAGCGATAAAGATGTCATACGAAACAGCTTGTGAAAAAAGGATGTGTGCCGGTGAGCGTTTTGAATGCGTTCAAGCGGCACGTGCCGTTCTGACTTCACGAAAACGCCATTGTGAACGTGAAGCGTCTGCTCACGAAATTCATACCGGAACGTCCACCACGTTAAAACCGCTCCAATCATGCTGAACAGGATAAAAATGAAAAAACCATATCGGCCCCAAACGACCCACTTCGCTTCAGCAGCCGAATGAAAAACAAATAAAAAGATGGCGGGGAAAAATAAATTTTTCACCATATAGGACATTGAGAAAAGAATTCGAATGGGATGAAGACGCTTTTTCATCCTATTCGCCATCCTTTACTTGCGCAAGCCGGGCAATTTGTTCCCGCAAAGCAAGCGCTTCTGATTCCGGCACAGCCGGAATATGATGAGACGACGCCATCGTGCCAATTTGAATATTGTATAATCCATACTTCCGCATAATCGGCCCTTGATTAGTCGTGACATATTCCACTTTTGTCATTGGAACAAGCACGTGAACGTGTGTCAGCGCTCCATGCTTCAGCTGTATGTACTCTTCGCTTACATCGTAGCGCCACGTGCTCTGTAAAATGGCCGGTTCCACACCAATCGAATAAATACCGGATAAAACCGTGAGCCCAACCAGTCCATACAGCACCCAGCCGATCCAGTTCCACCAATGAAACGCTATATCCATTCCGATCAGCGCTGCCAAAATAAGCAGCGCAATAACGTGGCCAATCATCCGGCTCATCCGCCACATGGCCACTGCACGTGAGGAAATACACTGTTCCGGTTCTTTTATTTCTTTTTTCATCAATCATCCACTCCATTCGCTCCTCTTTTATACGAATGAAGTAACATTTTGTTTCAATGATTGCTCATATTGGCATTACTTTTTATTCATCCATTCCTCTTTCAGCTGTTCTGCATAGGTTGATAAATTCAGTTTTGCTTTTTCAGCCACGTCTCCTTTTAATGAAGAAACAAACTTATCTAGAAAAGAAAGCGCCTGTTTTTCTTTTTCTTTCTAAATTACTTGAAAATCATTTTCAATTACTTATTGACAAAATTGGAAGAAGCGGATAAGATAATAGTTGTAACCGGTAATGATAATCATTATCACTTTAGCTTTACCCCACCGATTCATCGTGCATTGTTTGGCGTTCCGAATGCCCATCCGGAACGCCCCCTTTTTTGTTTGTTTTTAATGTAATGTAAAGAATATGTAAATATAGCGAAAATTCGTTTACCCTTCTTGAATTCGGGAAATGGAATAGTGCTTTTCATCTTACATTTTCTGAGGAGGTTTTCGGTTTGGATTCTATTTTAAAGAAAAAATTCGTTACTGGCGGGATGGCTGCGTTTTTGACACTTGGTGTTTTGGCGGGCTGTGGCGCTGAGGAAGAAGAAACAGATACCGGCACTGACATGGAAGAAACGGAAACAGAAGACACAGAAATGGAAGATACAGAAACGGAAGAAGAAACAGAATAACGAAAATGAAAAGCCCGGATCATTATGTGATCCGGGCTTTATTGCGATTATTAAACTTTTTCCATACTAAATAGATAATCCGATAATGACTGGTGTGAACAAGATGGTTGGCATAAATCAAAGAAGGATATTAACCGTTTCGATGTTCAAAAACCGGGGTGCACCGAAAACTGAACTGCTCTTTCTTATTTATTTTCCAAATCCTAAATGAACCAGCGCTTGAGGCAGGCCGTGGAACGTTTTGATCTGGCTGAAGTTTAAACCTAAGTGAATAGCGGTCTGCGCGACTTCCGGACGAATGCCGGAAAGAACGGTTTCCACTCCAAGCAGCTGAAGTGATTGTGTTAATTGAAACAACTGATTGGCCACAAAGGTGTCGATGTTGTTCAGGCCGGAAAGGTCCATCACAAGATGCGTTATGTGCTTTTGGACACATTTTACCGGAACGGACTCAAATAAGGACGCCGCACGCCTTTCATCCATTATACCGATTAATGGCAATACGGCAATTCCTTTTGATACGGGAATAACGGGCGAGTCTATTTCTTCAATCAGCCTTTCCTGCCCTTTTAATCGACTGCGGGTCAGCCGGTAATACTGTGTGGAAAATTCGCTAATGAGCATATCCAAAATCGGATGATAGATCGCACTCCAGCGTAATACATCCTTTTTTTCAATTTCTTCGCGGACCAGACTGTAATCTGCAATAAAATCCCAAATAAGGTTTCTCGTTTTATTAATTGCGGCAATTACTTCGTAAAGGGGCGTATCCCATTCAAGCCGGCTTTGGACCACAATTTTTGTCCACTGAGACAGGTTTTCGTCAAACAATTCTTGATCTGGAAGAAATCCGCTCGCAATTGTCTGAATTGTAAAAAGGTGCTGTTCCCTCAGCTGTTTTTCAATGGCTGTATCGGCATTTTTCGCATAAACGGATCCGTCCATTTTTTGACGAGTATCAAACCATTTTTTGCTTATATCTGTTGCTTTTTCATTGATTTCTTCATAAAGTGCCCGATCTTTTCGATCCATATCATCATCCCCTATCTCACGCCTCTTTCCTTATTATACCGCTTTCCCTTTTTATGTGAACGATAATCGAGTAACCAAAAAAAGACGGCTGACATGCTGTATGCTATACTGAAAAGAAAAAGGACGGGTATATGATGGAGATTACGATTACACCAGCAGCCTCCGAAAAAATACATGCGCTAAAAAATCGCGAAGACGGCATTTTAAAACTGAAGTGGGACACGGAAGGGAACGGCTGCGTGCTGAACGGCATCCCGACTCTTTGGTACGTGGACGAGGCGGATGCCGATCACGATGTGCTGCTTCAAACAAATGACATGCCGATTTTAGTAGAAAAACCCAAAATGGTTTTTTATGACGAAGAAGTGAAGATCGACTATTCACAAGAAGCAGGCATGTTTCAGCTAAAAAGCCCGAACCAAATACTAAATGGGCGCATGGCGTTTCGAAATAAATAAGAAGGAGCGGCTGCACAAGCAGACCGCTTTTTTTAGCGTGTTTTTTTCAACTCTGTTACGACAATTTCCGGCCGGTTAAAGATACGCTGCGGGGCCATACTGTTGCCGAGACCGCGGTTAACGATCATCGTCGACGAGCCCATCGTATGCGCACCAGCGGTATATTTCGGGAAAAACCCCTGCCCCGGCGCAAACAATCCGCCAACGAATGGAATGCGGATTTGTCCGCCGTGCGCGTGGCCGGTAAATGTTAAATCCATGCCAGCTTCCACATAGTCATAAAACAACTCGGGGCGGTGCGAAAGCAAAATCGTGTATCGATCCAGCTTTTCCCCTGTCTGCGCCGACTTCTTGAGCGCTTCTTCTGTTTCAGTTATTAACGGATCATCAATGCCGATCAAATGAATGGTGTCTCCTTCACGCTGAAGATTCACACGCTCATTTCGCAAAACATTTACACTCATTTTTCGCAGTCTTTTTTCTTTTTCCGTAAATACCTGCCACTCATGGTTGCCTGTTACAAAATAAACCGGAGCGAGTTTAACCATTTCTTCCATCAGTTTATATCCGGCTTGTTCGTTACCCCGCCGAAGGTCAATTAAGTCTCCTGTGAAAAAGATGACATCCGGACGCTGCGCTTTTACTTTTTCCACCAGCACCTGTTGATTGTCTCCGAATAGTTTACTGTGAAGGTCCGACAGCTGGACAATCCGATATCCATCGAACCCGAGTGGAATCTCTCGTGATTCAACCTGGATTTCCGTAACCGTCAAGACATTGTTTTGAACGTATGAAAACGGAATCAGCAGAAGTAAGAATAAAACGAAAATCAAGACCCGTTTCTTGCGTTTTGCTTTCACCTCATTTAATCATCCCTTCATTGTTATCCATTATTCTGTTCGGCGTGCTTCCAAATAAAAAAGCGGTTACAGCCGTTGCTGGATACACGCGATCAACTCGTTTTTCTAAATTCAGGATTACTTAATGACAGAAAATTGGTTAATGAAACACATGTATATAACGTCCATTCTTTTCAAACGTTGTTCATGCGGTCTCACGAAGACCGTTTTCTCCACTCTTCTTCAAGTAAACTCATTTCCCATAGGTTCCAAAATTCGTTCCCTGCTTTGCGGGCATCACGCAGCAGGCCATCTTTTTGAAATCCCGCTTTTTCATAACAAGCAAGCGCCGCACGGTTGAAATCAAATACACCGAGGCTGACACGGTGCAGCTTGAATGTGCTGAAGACCATGTCCACTGCTGCTTCAATAACGTGTAATCCCATTCCCTCCCCACGTATCGATTCATCACCGATCAGCACTTTCCCGATTCGCGCCGACTCATTGCGCCGGTCGATTTTTAAGGAAATATGACCAATAACACGCCCGGTTTCTTGATGAATCGCTTTGTAAACAAACGTATCCGCACCTGAATGATTTGCTTCCTTTATATAGTTTTCCAGCTGATGAACATGAAGCGGGAATGTAAAGCCGGTACCAGCCCACTGAATCATAAATGCCTCAGTCGGAATCCATTGCATTAACTGCGCAAAATCATCACCTGTGAAATAAGCAAGCTGAATCATCGACTGCCCCCCCTGTCCGATAAATAATTCGTGCTACAATGATATCAAACAAATAATGGAATTAAAACTACAATAAGAAAGAGGTTTTTAAATGATTGCCTCTGTTTTTTTAGTCCCGTCCATTCTAGCCGTCCTGTTTTTTCTAACGGCTGCCTCATTGCTGAAAAAGGTGCAGGCCGGCAAAGATGGTCACAATGAAACGCTGCTCGGTGCAGTTCTGGCGTTTTTCCTTGTCCTTTCTTTTTTGATCAGCATCCTGATGATACAGGAATTTTAACGGGTAGAAGAAAGCGTGTTTCTCATAGGAAACCCGCTTTTTGGCTTTATAAAAACCGTTTAATGGATTTAATCGTTTCGGTATGAAGCCCCTCATGATACAGGCTGAATGTTAAAAATTCTTCAACGGTTGACAGCTTCATGCCTGCTGATGTCACGAACGGCTCGGCTGTGGATTCTGACATACGGTGTCCGACCTGCCGCTCAATTCGCTCTGTCTGCTGCTCTAAAAGCGCCCGCAATTCATCGGTTTTTGGCACCTCTCCCTGCCAGTCTGCCGGTTTTGTTCCGCGGCCGAACCAGTCATGAAAAGAATCCGGCAGCACCATTTCTTCTCCGATAAAATAAAACGCAAACCGCTCCTGCACGAGATAAATGTGTCCAAGGTTCCATTTAATATTGTTGTTAAACCGATTCGGTACAATTAACGAGGTTTCTTCGCTAATGTCTTTCGCCGCTTTTAACGCCTGGCCGCGGACAAACGCTAATTGATTAAACAAAAAATGTGTCATGTCAAATTCCCCTTTTTCCAATTAGATTACTTCTTCCGCATAATCCGAAATGCGTTGTCCGCTTTTTCATACCCTTGCTTCGGATAAAAATCCATCGCATTCGGTGCTGACAGCAAAACAAGCGTCACCTCGTCACCAAGCGTGCCTTTCACACGTTCAAGCAGCGCTGCGCCAATTCCGAGTCCCTGCATCTCTTTTTTCACTGCAAGATCCGATATATACGCACAATAGGAAAAATCGGTCACCACACGCGCTACACCGATAAGCTCGTCTTCTTTCCACGCCTCCGCAATCAAATCGGCATGATCAATCATTTTTTGCAGTCGCGGCAGATCGTCTGCGGGGCGGCGAATGCCGGATGATTGGAACACCTTGGATAACTTTTCAGCTGTAATGCCCGTATCAAAACAATATTGAATCGTCATGTTAAACTCTTCCCTTCTCAATTGCTTTCGCAAGCCGGACCAGCCAGTACAGCGCAATCCACGGAAGCACATATGTCGTCACAAACACTTATTCCCATTATAGTTTCACTCGTTCTATTAATCAATGACTCCATTAACTGTACAAAAAAAGAGTATCCGGAAGTCCGTCGATAGACTCTCAAACACTCTTTTGTGGATTACATCGTTTGTTCCGCTTTTTCGAGCAGATTGGTTGTCAGTTTCGACAGTCCTTCTGTCGTTTGGCTAATTTCCTGAATAGACAGGACAATTTGATCAAGATCTTCTTTATTTCGTCCAAACATCGTCAAATAGTTTTCCATTTCCATTTTAACAGTAGAAAGTCCGCCTTTAACTTGCTGCAGTTTCAATTGTGACTGCTCATTTGACTGATTTACTTCTTCCATCTGGCCGACAAGCCGGCTGATGTTCGTATTGTTTTGACCGATTAATGTATTGATGCTGTTGCTCATCACCTTGGAATGTTCGGCGAGCTTCCGTACTTCACTGGCAACGACCGAGAACCCTTTGCCATGCTCCCCGGCGCGTGCCGCTTCAATTGATGCATTCAAAGCAAGTAAATTTGTCTGATCCGCGATGTCTTCAATGCCTTTTGTAATGCTGATAATTTCTTCTGAAGTATGTTTCAGTTCACTGATTCCGGCTAAAGATGCGCTGACTTTTTGGGTCGACTGTTTAAACTGTCCTTCCATTTCTTGCATTTGTTCTTCATTTTGGACGGTTAAGCCGACCAGATTTTTACTACTTTTTTCGGTTTGGCCGGTTTCCTGCAAAATTTGCGTTGCTCTCGAACTCGTATCTGAAATAGCCGCTTCTGTCTGCTCAACGGATGCAGCGACTTCCTGACTGACAGAGACGATTTCCTGCTGAAGGGTGCTTTTGGCTTCGTTTGCCCGTTGTAATTCTTGAAGCCGGACGTTCATATATTGATCAATCACCATTTGTGCATCCAGGTTCATGGCATGCGTAATCGCCTGAATAGCTTTTGAAAGTTGTTCAGGGTCGTCTTGAAAATGCTCAACGACTTTTGGAATAATGAGTGTGTTAAAAGCAGAATAGGATGCTACAAACCAAGTAACCGGGACAGAATACCGATTATGAGTCTGCCCCATACGCTGGCGCATCTGTAAAAACGATTCATCCATTTTTCCTGTCAGCAAGCTGCGGAAATAGTCAGCGAATACTTTTTTTAGTCTTTCTCTGCTGGAATGATCCTGCGCAATTTGCGCCATTTCCGGGCTTTTTACCAAATGATCCAACACCGTTTCAAGCACGTCGTCCAAGATTTCATTCATAACCGGTGCTATTTTCCGAAGCATGTCCACCTGCTCCTGCGTATAACCCATATAGTAAAGGCGTGGCGCTAAACCGTCGTCTGCGGAAGCGGCAATGGCGGATTTTTCTGGAAACTGTATTACGGCTTTAAATTCTTTTTCTTTTTTATCTTTAAGGAAAGGAAACATAGTGATCCTCCACATTCTATAAGGTACATTCTTTCTTTATTATGGAGGAAGAGAATAGGTCATTGCAACTATCAATCTTCTTTCATTCAAGACTTTTGACATGTAATTTCTTGGAAAAGAAATATTTTTTGATTTTTCCTTCTTGAGTTTTCTGTTTTTTTCAAATAAAAAAAAACTTCTCAGCTTTTTTCATCATGGCATTTGTTTAACCGGCATTCTTTTCCCAGTTAAGCCGGTCATTTAATAAGTCAGCCGCCTGAGGTTCCGTCATGCTATTGCTTAGTTTGAGCTCGCTGACGAGAAATTGCATAGCATCTCGAAGCATCGTTTTTTCATTTGAGTTTAATGCTTTTTCTTTTTTAACCATCATTAAATCGCGGATGACTTCAGCTCCGTCTCTTGTCATCCCGGTTTTCATTTTGTCGGTGTTGATCTTGTATCTTTGTTTGTATGTCAATGACCGATCGATTTCTCCCTGCTGAAACATGTCCATTACTTTTTCAATAGCGGTCATATTCAGTACAAGCCGCATCCCTGATTTATCCATTTTCGCTATTGGAATCATTAGCTGCAATTTTTTTACTGGAAAAGCCATAATGAAATATTGCTGCGTTTTCCCTAGAATCTCTTTTTCCTCAATGGCATTGATTACGCCTGCACCATGCATCGGATATACAATCTTGTCGCCAATTTCAAACAAATGATCCACCTCCATGGATTGTTCCTATTTTAAAGATAACACACTATAATATTTTATTCAAATTTATTATAATAACACTTTTCTATTTTGAGTGTCAATACATTTTCAATAAAAAAAGACTGCTTATTAATAAGCAGCCTTCTCTTTTTTCCATTTCCATAAATTGGTTTTTATTTCACCTTCTATGAACGCTGGTGCTTTAATACCAAGCAAATCATAGATCGTTGGTGCAAGATCGAGTGTAGATATTTTCCCAACTGTTTCCCCTTCTTTAAAAGAAGAACCAATGGCTGTAAACACTGGGCGCAAGTCTTGCTTGGCCGAATCGCCGCCATGTGTACCAAGCTGGGCTGCAGACTTGCTCGTTTTGTCTGTTCCATTCGCCATCATATACCCGGGCGCACCAATAAGCAAAATGTCACCGGAATGGGCATGGCCCAGCGGCTTCTCTTCAGAATCAGGTGACGAAATGATCCTTTCATATGGATGAATGGTCCTGTTGATACCCGCCTGCCAAACATCTTTCATGTCCGCTTCGGGAAGCTTTGACAGCCATTCATCTTCTTTTTCGGACAAAACCGCTTCCATTGCAAGTTCGAGCATGGCGTCCTGGTTCTTCAGCTTTACTTCGACCTGCTTGAATGCGTTGATTGCCTGTTGCTGGACGGATTCCACTTCATTATCCGCCACAATGCCATTTTTTCCGGTTGATTTGGCGTTAATGTAGACATGCGCGGCTGATCCACTTGGCACGGCGTACACTTTCGTTTTGGAAAAATCGATTTTGCCGTCTTGATCAATCGTAAGGAGTCCTGCTTTTTTTAATACAGCGTTCGGCTGGAGCATTGTATGGGCTGCTTCCATGCCATGATCGGATACAATGAAGAGATGGTCATTTTCATCCATGGCGCTCATCGTTTTGCCGGCAGTATCATCAGCCAGTTTATACGCCCATTTCACATAGCTTTCATAAAGGTCCGCCTTGTTCTTCGTATAGCCGGGCTGGCGCGGGTCGGTCAATGTATAATGATGCTCCTCGTGGTCAATTTGCGGTCCGTAAAAAAAGAGCGCATCCGGTTCGTACGTTTCTTTTATATAAAGTGAAACATCTGTAATCCATGTAACGAAACGGGCGTTGATTTCTTCATATTCACGGCGGGTAATCCATTTTTTCTCAAATGCCTCATCTTCTGATTCAACTGGAAAAAAGCCAAATTGATCGGTAATCGCTTGTTCAAAACCGTCCGGTCCGCTCAATAAGCCGGAGGTAACCGCTGTTTTGAAGAAGGGAACAGGCTCTGTCAAATCCGTCGTTTCTCGTTTGACTTTAAATGAAAAGCCTGCTTGTTCTCCACCGTCTATCGTCAGTGGAACCGCCCCCCATTCATTGCTTTTCGCCCTGCCATCCCATTCGTCCACTTGCTTGTTTTCAGAGAGGATAAATTGGTCATAGTTCGTTTTTTGATCGTCCGTGGTATCGGCAGCGAGGACATACAGCGTCCGGTTTTTTGCATTTTTCAGCTTCAACGGCAAGATAGCTTCTTTCAAAGCGCTAAAGCTTTTTGGGATGCCAATCCAGTTTGATGCTTCCTCGAATGAAAGCTGCTCTAAGCTGCTTGTTGCCCATGTATCACCATAAAAGACGGAATAGTCCGCTGCCTGATTTTTTGTATAGGGGTTCGCACCTGGAAACGCAACCGTTGCGGTTGTTTTGCCTTGGCGGCTTGCTTCGCTCCAAATGGGTGACACGTTGATCGTTGTGTGAAAAGCATCGTCTTTATTGTTAAATTCCTTATCAGGATCGTGAAATTGATTGCTGACAATGCCGGTTTTATTCGGTGTCGCGCCGGTTGACATTGCAGCGTGAGATGGTGCTGTTAAGGAAGGCATAATCGTTTTCGGCCGTTCCGCCCAAACCCCTTTATCCGTCAGCTCGCGCATGTTTGGCATACTTCCTGACTCCATATAACTTTTCGTCAAATCGTGGCGCATTCCGTCAAATGAAATGACAATCACATCTTGATCCTTAACCGGGGTCCCTGACTCATTTGCCAATACCGAAAACGGGTTTAGGCAAAGAGACAGCCCCACAGCTGACAGCAGCAACTTCTTCATCTTGTTCTTCATCCTCATTTCTTTCTAAACATTGTGATACTAATACCCTATATAAAGAAAAGATAGACGTCTCTATTTTTAAAATTACCGGTTCAAAAGGTTCTTTTTTTTACAGGACTGGGTATAATGAATATTGTCATTTTAAAACGAAAGGTTTGAAGACCATGTTTGTTAAAACCGTTTATATAAGCGGCTTCATGCCGGAAACAGCCACACCGCTCGTTCATTTAGCCAGCCAATATGTATCTGATATTCATCTTGAATATCAGCACCGCAAAGTCAACGTAAAGTCGATCCTTGGCATCCTTTCGCTTGGCTCTACAAAAGCTGAAATGACATTAACAGCAAAAGGCATCGATGAATACGAAGCCATTAAAGCGATCGGCGCGGCAATAGAATCAAAAAAAACACGTTCTGCTTAATGGCAGCGCGTGTTTTTTAATCAATCGTTAAGTCAATAAACAAATAGCCGCTCTGAATTGGATACGAAAATGTACGGATTCGCACGTCCGTCTCTAAATCCCGATATGCTTCAGATAAAATGCCCTTTTTATCGACCTTCATTTTGGCGATGTTATGCAAAAAATACGGCCGCCAGCTCCAATTTTTACCGTTGTATTCCACCTGTTTTTTCCAGCTTCCATCGGTCATCATATAATTCGCCGTTTTTTGATTGCCTTTATCATCACAAATGTATACGCGGTAACAATACTCTTTTACATCCATTGTTAATTCCGTTAAATAAGCGGCTGGATCCGCTAAGTATGGAAAAGCTTCTAAAATATGGATCGTTTTTTTATTTAACAGCTGTTCAAGCTCAAATTGACGGTCCCACGCTGCCAGCTCACCTTCAACAAGCTGATCAATCAACCGGCTTAATTTTGCCTGCACAGGCGCACCGATTTGCCCAAAATGCGGGGCTGGATACGCGAACAAGTAGCCTTGATAAAAACGGCCACCATTTTTCCACGCATTTTGCCATTCGTCTTCTGTTTCCATGCCTTCGAATAACAGCGACGCGCCCTTTCGTCTTGCGAGCACCGACAATGAATACAGCACGTCCATAAACGATTGGGACTGTGTGCTGTTTTTCAATAAATGAATGTCCACCTTAATGATATCCGGCTGAAACGAAGCAATCCGGTCCAGGTTGCTGAATCCTTTGCCGACGTCGTCGATGGCAATTTTGCAGCCGAGATTTTTATAATAATTCAGCATGCTGAGCATTTCTTTTTCTTTCATCGAAAATAAAAATTCGGTTACTTCGAGCACAATTCTTTCTGGGTCAATGCCATGCTGTGAGACCCAATCTTTGTCTCCCTCGCGCCAGTCCATACACAGCCAGTCCGGATTCACATTGATAAAAAGGTGGCCGTCCGTTTGTTCTTCCGCAAACTTTTTAAGCGCTAAATCCCGGACGTGCCGGTCAACTTGCCGCTGCAAAGCAGGATCTGCAGAAGGATCATTGAAAAAAGGACCCAGTGACTGAATGCCGCCAGCAGAATGAATACGTCCAAGCACCTCGTACCCCCCATACCTGCTGCTGATCCGCTCCGATGATCGGCTGGAAATAAGGGACAATTTGCCCGAAATTAATTCGGGTTTCTTTTATTTGCCGGCTTTCTTTATTGATTGTATTCATTAGAGAGCTTCCCCTTTTTTTCCACGTTGCTTGGTGCTTTAGTATAAATTAACTATTAATCGTGCTTTTCTTTTGTCACTTTGATTATACACCGTTTTCTATACATTTAGATAATAAGTTTCATTTGATGTAATAAGAACTTACATATATTAGTTTTTCTCCCAATCAAAATCGGTCATCATATATTCGCGCGTTTCAATCAGCATGGATTTTAATTCAGGTGTTACTTGTTTCTCATCGTAGGCACAGACGGCCGTAATCGGATGATTAGCCAATTGGCGATTTAATTCTTTTTCATATTGCCCGACTGCCTGTATGTTTTCATCTGTTGCCCACTGTACATGCCCCCATGTGCGGACGCCGTTACTTCCATCTATTAAATAAGGTGCTGTCAATTTGACGAAGTGGTCATAAATTCGAACTGGATTAAACGTTTGATGCAAAAAATAAAACATAAAATTGTCTTCCATAAGAACCAATGACCGCTGCTCATCGGTTAACACTGCGCATAATTTTTTATGAATCATCGGTGTAATTTTATTATTTTCCACTACCAAAACATGCTCACCTTTTTCTACACCTGCTATTACAAACGCAGCTGCGTTTGTAATATATGTATCCAAATCATGAAAGCAGTAGGCGATATGACCCGATGCTTCCACAAGTTTTTTCGTTACGTTCATTATGTTTTCCCCCATATCCAAAACCCCCTTATCCTAAAAATAAAAAAGCCAAAAAGAAAGGCCGTCCGCCTTTTCTTTTTGGCTTATATCCAGTTCCATGCCTGGCTTATTGCTGCCGCTATTCTTTTGGTTTTAATATGAATAAAATGGTACTTTTATCTTGATCAAAATCCCAATCAACGAAAAAATCGACAAGCTGGGCGTTTAATTGTTTTTCAAAAGCTGATTTATGCTCTTCAATAAGCCGGCGCTCTAGATTACGTTTCGCTAATTTTAACGTTTCTTGAAAGCCAAGCCGATTTAATTCTTTTTCAATGTTAACTAAAAGACCTTCCCTGATTATAAGAATCGTCCGATCATTAAGCCAATAAGAAAAAACCACGTCCGGCTGCTTTTCCGCTTCTTTGGTAAGCCGTTTCACTTCTTTTTCCACTTCAGATTGAGCTGGATAAGACTCATGCCCCATTGCTTCATTCCCAATCGCGACAAACATCCCCGATTGTTTTTCTAAATTCCAATCATAATAAAATTCATTTACTTGAATGCCTGCGTTGAGATGAATGTGTTCATTTATTTCATCAATCAATGTCTCCATCAGCAGATCTCTCGTTTTCTGCACATATAAACTTTCCTCTTTTTGCAAAAGTGTTTTTTCTAATGGAGATAAAAACTTCGTGAAATAAATAGTGACCACAGAACCCGATATTGTCGCAAATATCGTCTCCGGTCCTCTTCCAAATTGCTCCCGGAGAAGACGACCTACAAAACTTCCCAATTCTTTTTGTACTTTTAATTTGTCCATGTCCATTCCCGTCCTTGAGGTAAAATAGCAGTCTTGTTCATTCTACCTTGTCCGAGAGTGGGAGAACAGCGTTATTTCTCGTTTCACCAACGGATCTTTTGCATCATATCAAGTAGTATATGCCGGGAAGAATCGGGTATATTCCATAATTTTATTTCTTGATGAATATTTTGAAGTGTACCAAATTCCTTTACAAATCCATTTAACCGAGCAATTAACGTAGAATTCATGAAAGACGCTTCAGACGGAAAAGATGTTTTCAGCATACCCGCTGCTTGCTTAAACCGTTTCAAATGATACTTTTGATGACGGTCTTCTGCCAGTATGAATGCTGTAAACGGCTGAATCTCCGTTTCAATCGTTTCCTTCCTTTCCAATTCCAGTTCTTTTTTCACCTTATCAATCGTCTGTTTTTGCTGTTGGTCATGATAAAACAGAATGGACATGTACTGGCGTTCTCTATAAGTTACACGATGCGTCGACGTATGATATGCCCAAAACGTCCGGATAATATCTTCAAATGAAAGAAGCGACGGATCAAAGTCGATCTGCACAGTTTCTGTATGATCGCCCATTTGCCGATAGACCGGCTCATGTGTCGTGCCTCCCGCAAAGCCAACCCGAGTTCGAATAACGCCCGGCATGGCGCCAAACCGGGCATCCGGGCTCCAAAAGCAGCCCATGCCTAATGTAGCTGTTTGGATGTTCGGGATACGTGCCTGCCATTCCACTTCAAAGTCAGCTATTGTCTTCATTTCACAGGCCCCTTTTTTCTCATTATACCGAACTCTTTTTCACGCATAAAAGAAAACGCTTGGGGCATCCAGGGCCCGAAGCGTTTAGTCTTGAATGGAAACGGTAAAAGCACCTGTTTCATCGGCGGTAATAACCGCCTGTTTTTTTTGCCGGTTCTGTTCCAGTTCATACGTTTGAACCGTTGCGTTTAATTTAGCAGAGTCAGTGTCAAGATGGGTTTCGGCTGGTACTGCATCAGCTGGCAAAAATCGCTTTGCCAATTCTACCGCCGCTTGTGCCCCCATCGGCATCGAGCTTGACAGCTTATGTACGTTCTTTTCTTCGTCAATCCAGCATGTCAATTTAGCATTAATGCCGGGAATGTCAAATAAAATCATGTTATTTGTTGAATCAGGTGATGGCTGCCCGCACACATTAATAAATGCTTGGATTGACTCGCCCACTTTTGGATATCCATGATGCATGAAAATCGCTCCTTTGATTATAGATCTGCCTTTAGCATTTACCCTTAGCAAGACCTTCCAAAACATCTTATTTTAACCTTAGTATCACCGTACTCTCCACTGTCATGCATAAGTGGAATCTTTCCAAAAGCGATATCATTTGCTATCGGTTTCCCTGCATGTTTGACCTGCTTAAAACAAATAGTATGAACAAACAAAAAAGGTGGTGAAAAAACATGGCAAGCAATAATCGTCGTCAGCTTCTAGTGCCTGGTGCAGAACAAGCATTAGAACAATTTAAATACGAAATTGCCAGCGAATTTGGCGTAACACTCGGTGCAGGCACGGCTTCGCGGGCAAATGGCTCAACCGGCGGTGAAATAACGAAGCGGTTAGTCCGCCTCGCTCAGCAGGAGCTTAGCCGTTAATCCATCTTATCTGTTTGCTTAAAAGGCGCACCCCATAAAATTGAAACGAGAAACCACAATGGTTTTTGCCGCTTTATTTTCGGGTGCGCGTTTTATTTTCTCAGCCGCTTACCGTTCCTCGCCGAAGATTGTTACATATTGGCGGCCTGACTCAAATGTACGTCCATTCCATTTCAGCACATTTTCCATATAACCAAGCCGGTCAGCATTGTAACGACCCGCAATACCTTGATAAGCATCCAGCTCATAAACGCCATCACGTTCAAAATCAATCGGATATAACCCCGACAGAGGCGAAAGCCAGCCTTGAATCGGCTTTTTCAACGTGCCATCCGAATTGTAAATTTCGGTTAAATACTCCTTTCCCTTCGTCGTGAGATCCAGTATGTACCGTTTATCCGGCTCCTTACTCGTTACCTGTGCCTTGTAATTATTTTGATACTGAACATCGTATTGCCCTTTTTCATTAAACGTATTCACATCGAAAATTTGCGCAAATCGCCCATTTAGAAACGAAAAAACATATGCATAAATGGTCCCGCCACTTCCACCAGCACTGATGACGACCAAAATATCTTTCACCTTATTCCCCGTCATATCCCCAAGAAAAACGGTGGGATGGTATCCTGCATTTTCCCGCAGTGGAATCCGGAAAGATTGAGCGGTCCGTCTGCACTGTACAACAAGTGTAATCTGCTGCAAAAAAGGACTGTTAGGCGTTTGAACGGCCGTAAGATAGACAATATCCGGCACTCTGTCTCCTGTCACGTCCCCATACTTTACTCCAACGACCGTTTTTTTCTCCATTTATTCTCTCCTTTCTGCCGCCTGATTCTTTGTGTTTTACCATCCGTATGTGTAAAAATCTCTTTTTAGACTAAACAAAAAAAGAGACAGGATTGGATTCCTGTCTCTTATACATCTTTATTAGTTATGGAAATTTGTTCCATCTGTTGTCGCTTCGATAATGCCGGCACGAATAACGAAATCACCAAAGTGCTCGCCTTCCTGACGCTCTTTTGCGTAGCGTGACAAAACAATACGTAATTCGCTTAAAATTTCTTCTTCACCGATATTTTCACGGTGCATTTTGCTTAAGCGACTGCCGTCATGCGCAGCGCCCAAATACATATTGTATTTGCCGACCGCTTTGCCGATAAAGCCGATTTCGCCAAGAGCATGGCGTGCACAGCCATTCGGGCAGCCAGTCATACGAATCGTAATTTCTTTATCACGAAGACCATTTTCGTCGATAATCATGTCGATTTTGTCCATCAACGTCGGCAAGTAGCGTTCTGCTTCTGCCATGGCGAGACCGCACGTCGGAAACGCTACACACGCAAGCGCGCTGCGGCGAATTGCCGAGTGGTGCCGTCCTTCTGTTAAGCCGTACTGATCAATAAGGGCATCGATTCTTTTCTTGCTTTGAACAGACACATTGCCGATGATCAAGTTTTGATTCGCTGTCAGGCGGAAATCGCCTTTATGCACTTTTGCAATTTCGCGAATGCCTGTCATAAGCTTGTAGTCCGCATAGTCAACAATCCGGCCGCCTTCAACAAACATCGTGAAATGCCATTTGCCTTTGAAGCCTTTTTGCCAGCCATATCGGTCGCCATTGTGATCGAAGCGGAAGTCACGCGCTTCAGACAGCGTCCAGCCAAGACGGCGCTCGAGCTCAGTTTTTACATTTTCAAGGCCAAGACGGTCAACTGTGTATTTAAAACGGGCATATTTACGAACAGAACGGTTTCCGTAATCACGCTGAATCGTAATGACTTTTTCTGCCAGGTCGACAACTTTATCTGGTGTTACAAATCCGATCACTTTTCCAAGCTGCGGGTACGTTTGCGTGTCACCATGTGACATTCCCATACCGCCGCCGATGGTCACGTTAAAGCCAGCCAGCTGGTTGTTTTCAATGATGGCAATAAAACCAAGATCCTGCGAGAATACGTCGATATCGTTAGACGGTGGTACAGCAATCCCGATTTTAAACTTACGCGGCAAGTAAAGCGGACCATACATTGGTTCCACTTCTTCCGTTTGCGGCGTGCCAGCTACCTTTTCTTCTCCAAGCCAAATTTCATGATAGGCACGTGATTTCGGCAGCAGGTCATCACTTAGCTTTTGCGCCAGTGCATGTACTTCTGTATGAATTTCTGACTGATATGGATTCGATGTAGCCATAACATTCCGGTTTACGTCTCCACATGCTGCAATCGTGTCCATCATCGTCGAATGGATGTCTTGAATCGTTTGTTTCATGTTCCATTTTAAAATACCGTGAATTTGGAACGTTTCACGTGTTGTTAATTTTAACGTGCCATTTCCATATTTATGCGCAAGCTCATCCATCATCAGCCATTGATTCGGTGTTGCGACGCCGCCCGGCAGGCGGACGCGCAGCATAAATTGATACGCCGGCTCCAATTTTTGCTTTTGGCGCTCTGTACGCAGGTCACGGTCATCCTGCAAATAGCTGCCATGGTGCTTCATGAGGCGATTATCGTCATCTGGAATACCTGCTGAAATCCGGTCTTTCATCACTTCTGCAAGCGTGCCGCGCAAGTAGTTGCTTCTCTCTTTAATTTCTTCTACGTCACTCGGTGCGCCGGCGGGTGCTGTTAACAGTTCATTCACCGTTTTGCTCATTGTGCTTGTCCCCTTTCAATCAAAAACTTAATATACGTCGCGCTGATAGCGTTTTTGCTGCTGCATGTCGGCTACATATTGCTCCGCCTGCTCGCGGCTCATGCTGCCTGCTTTTTCAATAATATCGATCAATGTATGATGAACGTCGTGCGCCATGTTTTTCTCGTCGCCGCATACGTAAACCGCTGCGCCTTCTTGGAGCCATTGGAATAATTCTTTGCTGCTTTCCTGCATGCGATGCTGCACGTACACTTTTTGGGCCGTGTCACGTGAGAACGCCACATCCATTTTTGTTAACACGCCGTCTTTCAGCCATTTTTGCCATTCGGTTTGATACAAGAAGTCTGTGACAAAATGCTGGTCACCGAAGAACATCCACGTGGGACCGGCTGCACCTGATTCTTCACGCTCCTGCATAAACGAACGGAACGGTGCTACTCCTGTGCCAGGTCCAATCATAATTACAGGCGTTTCAGGATTTTCCGGCAGCTTGAAGTTGTCATTATGCTGAATATAAACCGGCAATGTATCCCCCGGCTCCAGCCGCTCTGCGCAAAGAATTGAGCAGACACCATTCCGGTCACGGCCGTTTGCATTGTAGCGAACCGCACCAATTGTGACATGTACTTCATCCGGATTTGCTTCTAAGCTGCTCGCAATCGAATAAAGACGCGCCGGCATTTTGCGAAGTACATCCGCAAAAGCCTGAGGTGAGACGCCGAACGGGCCAAATTGCTGGACAACATCAAGCAGATCGCGGCCGTTTATATACGCTTTCACTTGCTCGCTGCTGCCAATTAAATCGTGCAGCTCGTCAACACCTGTTAATTGGGCGATTTTTTCTAATAACGGTTTTGTTAAAACGGTAATTTCATAATGAGACAAAAACGCGTCACGTAATGAACGGACATCGCCTTGTTTATTAATAGTAATCGTCTCGTCCGCGTTCCAGCCGAGCGCCTGAATGAGTTCATCGACAAGCAACGGATCGTTTTGTGGATAAATGCCGAGGCTGTCACCCGGTTTATATATGAGGCCGGAGCCTTCAAGTGAGATTTCAAGGTGGCGCGTTTCTTTGTTTGAACCGCGTCCGTTTAAGTTCATACTTTCAAGTACTTCCGCGTGAAACGGATTTGTTCTTGAATACTCAGATTCAACTGCTGTTGCTTCTGATGCGGCGGAAGCCGATGAAGACGTTCCTGTTCCTGATGCAGCGGACAATCCGTTTACAACATTGTCAAGCCATTCTGCTGCCGGCTCGTCAAAGTCAAGGTCACAGTCCACGCGCGGTGCAATACGTTCGCCGCCCAGCTCTTCAAGACGCTGGTCAAATTCTTTTCCTGTCTGGCAGAAAAATTCATACGAGCTGTCGCCAAGAGAAAGTACAGAAAAGCGGGTGTCGTCCAGTTTTGGCGCGCGCTTGCCATGAAGAAACTCATGGAACGTGATCGCGTTATCCGGCGGATCGCCTTCTCCGTGCGTGCTTACCACGATCAGCAAGTTTTGCACTTTTTTCAAATTGTTCGGCTTAAAGTCGCTCATCGCCGAAACAGTGACATTAAAACCATTTGATTCAAGGGTCTTGCCGGCTTTTTGAGATAGACGCTGTGCGTTACCGGTTTGAGAACCATACAAAATGGTGACATCTTTCGACACGACTGGAGCTTGCGGTGCCTGAACGTCTGCGCTCGCTGTCTCCGTTGCAGCTGGTGCTGCTGGCACTGCTGAAACAGCAGCAGATGGAGAAGCTGCTAAATACCCGCCTAACCATACCTTTTGCGATTCGGTTAACGTTGGCAGAAGACGATTCAGGAGTTCTGCCTGCTCCTCATTAAACGGACTGTTCGTTACTTGAAATTGCAACACGATCCACCTCACATAATATAGGAAATTCTTTTAACGCTATAATAATACATTTATCGTAGACTTATTATTCCTACAAGTCAAGTTGGTTTTGTTTATGCTAACCATTAGTGATAACTTATAGTAGTAACGAAAATAATAAGAATCATTCTCAGTTAGACATAAAGCGGTAAGGCTGTTCCAAAATGGAATAACCTCACCGCTTAGGGGTGCTGCTTTTCATTTGGGACCGGCCTTTACTCTTCTTAAGGCGGTGAAACTTTTTTCGGCCCATAAAGCATAGGAAACCGCCGTGAATTTATTTGTACCTGCTCAAGCCGTTACAGATAGCTGGTGTTTTAAGAATTAAGAAGCCATTTCATTCATCGTGCGTAGGGTGCGCGCCTGGATATTGCCTCGGCACATTTTCGTGCTGCCGCCTGAATTCATACGTAAATGCACTTGCTGTTCGCTGATTCTTTTTCCACGGTGTGCTT
Source organism: Domibacillus sp. A3M-37 (assembly GCF_024213455.1). Lineage (NCBI taxonomy): Bacteria > Bacillati > Bacillota > Bacilli > Caryophanales > Bacillaceae > Domibacillus > Domibacillus sp. A3M-37. Next base: position 115,990 of record NZ_JANAVL010000001.1, read on the forward strand.
TTGTTTTCCACCTTTGCCTCTTCCCCTATCGCTGCCCCGTAGGACCCTTCCGGAAATTCTTCCGGTATAATGGTCTGCTGATCCTGCACGTTCGTCATTTCTTGATAATTCTTTTCCTTATCCAATCCTTCACCCCCTTTTGACTAGTATGTCCGTTTAAACTAGCGCTGATTTGTTGTTTTGTTCATTCTAATGAAGGGAAACAATAAAAAAGAGAAAACGAAGGGGGAAGCGAAAATGGATAAAATCAAATGGACAGTAGATGAGTCGCAAAGCAGCATCATTTTTGACGCCAATCAAGTGAAAGGCTCCTTTCATTCATATGAAGCTGTTGTAGAGTCAGACCCCGGCAGCCTCGTCACAGCGAATATTGCTTTCATGGTTGATCTGAACAGTATTGATACAGGTGACAAAAAACGGGATGCCCTTTTGGTAAGCGAAGAATTCTTTGATGTTAAAAAATTTCCGGATATGCGCTTTATCGCTAACAATATTCTGGAGCATGAGGAACATCAATACGAATTGATTGGGGAATTTTCCCTTCACGGCATAACCCGGACCGAGTCCTTTTATGCCACCTTTAAAGGTGAAGCAGAAAATCCAGATAATCCTGAAAAAAGCAGCTTCAAGGGAAACGGCACAGTGAAGCGAAGCGATTATGGGCTGGCGGACGGCGAAAGTATACAGGGAGCGCTGGCCGGCGATGACGTTCATTTTACCCTTAACATTCAGCTCACAAAAGAATCATGAGAAAAGGGATTGTTCAATTAGCTGCCTCCCTGCTGCTGTTATCAGGCTGCCAATCAGAGGAGCCGGCTCCCAAATCACCGGAAGAGCAAACCGCCCCGATTCAAGACCTGTCGAATGAACAAAATGGACTCTCGATGACGGTGAAAAATGTGTCGGGCAACGGGCTTACGCTTGTCATTCAAAATGGGCGCAACGCTGAATTTACATACGGACGCTCTTTCCTGATCGAGCAGAAAATTGGAAAAACATGGTATATGGTTCCGTTTAAAGAAAACATGAATATCTTTGAAGACATTGGCCTTTTAGCCTCACCTCGCAAACAGACGGTGGAAACTGTCGATCTCGGCCGATTGGAAGGACTACTTTCTAGCGGCAGCTACCGGATCGTTAAATCATTCAGCGAATTCTCCATTAATGAAAAGGGCGCAGGAGTCCATTCAGATGAATTTCAGCTCGCTGCGCCATTTGAAATAAAAGATTAAAACAGCTCCCTTACCGATTCGGCAGAGAGCTGTTTTTTATTTATTTTCTTCCTTTATTGTTTCAGTCATTTGATTAATCGGAGCAGGGGCGGTTTCAACTCGTTTTCCTTTAGAGGCAAAATCCTTTAGAAGGCTCGCTACATCAATTCCTGTTAACTCCTTTAATGGATCCTGAATACCAAGCATTGTGTCGGTAACACCTTTACTGACGGACGGAATGCCGGACTCGCTGCCTGTTTGGATGATTTTAATTGAGTCGACATTGTTCAACGGCTGTGCGATTTTTTCTGCGAGCAGCGGCAACATTTCAATGATTTTTTCCGTAATGATGACATCACCGTGTTCTTCAATCGCTTCTGCAAGCAACTGGCGGGCTTTCGCTTCCGCTTCTCCCTTTTTTAGGACGACTTCTGCTTCGGCCAGACCCGCTTCACGGACAATTCTCGCTTTTGCTGCTCCGTCGATTTGGGCTTTTTGTGCTTCTGCTTCCGCCCTTTTCGTTGTTTCATAGAAATCAGCGTCCGCTTTTGCTTTCCGGATTTTCGTTTCTTCCGCTTCGAGTGTCACAAGCCGCTCGCGCTCAAGCTGGTGAATACGAAGCTGTTCCTCTTTTTCACGGCTGACTAAAATGAGCTCCGCTTCTTTTACTTCTTTGGCAAGCTTTGCTCTTTCAAGCTCGTAGGACTGCTCGGATTTTGCCCGTGCCCGTTCGGTTTCTTCTTTAATTGCCGCGTCTTTTAAATCCTTTGCTTTTTTCGATTCGGCGGTGGCAATTTCACGCTTGTATTCTTCTTCACGCGCTTCCTGGTCTGTTTTCGCTTTATGAATACGTGTTTCCCGTTCGCTGTCCGCTTCGGCGATTTCCGCCTGCTTGCGCACTTCCGCAATCCGTGGGCGCCCGAGGTTGTCGAGGTAGCCGTTTTTCGCATCTGAATCACGCAGATCGGTCAGTCCGAGTGACGTAATTTTAAAACCCATTTCATCGAGCTGCTTTTGGGCAATTTCGGTAACCTGCTTGTTAAAGCCTTCCCGGTCGCCATTAATTTCTTCCACCGTCATTTTAGATAAAATCGCCCGCAGATTGCTTCCAAGGACTTCCGTGATTTCCACTTCAATTTCCTCCTGTTTTTTGCCCAAAAACTGCTCGGCGTAGTTGGCAATCCCTTTTAGGGTGTCGGCTACTTTCACCATCGCAACAGCATCCGCAACGATCGGTACGCCGCCATTTGTGTAGACGCGCGGTGTCGTTAATTTCAGCTGAAAGGATGTTAAATTGACCGGTGTTGACGTCTGGAACATACGGAGACGATATCCGCCGCCGCGGATAATTTTCATCGAACGTCCTTCATCATCGGTAAAAATATTCGTTTCTTTTTCGGTATCACCAAGCTTTGGTCCCGTAATGACGAGCGCTTCATTTGATTTCGCGGTCCGGTAACGCACTTTCATGAAAAAGTACCAAAGTGCCGCTCCTGCCGCCGCTAAAATAAGAACGAAAATAAGAAAAATGACTGCATTTCCCATATAAAAGCTCAACTTCCTTTCATGGCAAAATATAGATCACCTAACTCTACGTGATAGTAAGAATAGAAGTTTCATTCTAAAAGGTAGTTTTTTCAAAAAAAAAAAGCCCAGCTTTGAATGGGCTGCTTCGCTTATATATAGGAAGATTTATTTTTCATCAAAGTCTCTATATTTTCTCCCTTCTATCTCGCAGCTTCTTTGACCGCAGCCATATATTTTTTATACCAGTTTTTCCAGTCGTCTTGCCTTGAGACAACCGTTCTTCCGTCTAATAAGGCTTCGATCACATTCAGACATACATGCCATCCAGCTAAATCTTTTGCTGTATGATCGTTAATCTTTTGTATCGTTTCGGCCAGAACAAGCCGGCATCCATTGACCGCGTCATGCAGTTCAAACCGGACATGGTCTTCTCCCCACGTATACGCAAGAACAGATTGGTCCTGAAAATCCGTAATCGGGAATTTTCCAAATGTCCCATCCCGCATATCAAATGCCATCGTGCCGCCTTCACATAAATTCTCAACGCGAAGCTCTGAAAACCATAAAGCCAGTTTTTCATTCTCCGTCAGCATCGCCCATACCTTTTCTACCGGATGATTCATCTGACGCTCAAATCGCGCCACATATCCTGATTTTCCTTTTTGAATGACTGCTAACATTTGACCCATCCTTCCTATCCGCTCGCAGCGGGATTTCTGTTCTCATTATCCTCTTAATTCGGACCGGCATGCAATTCTTTTAAGGAAGAATTGTTCGGCTGGCTTTCCGGTCATTGTCCGTTATCTACCAGCCTTATTTCGGGGGTTGCTGTCTGCCTCTACCTCAAAATATAAAAAAGCACACGACCGATTAAGGTTGTGTGCTTCTTTTCGCACTGCGGGCAAGCCCGAAATACGCGACCATTGCCAGCATGCTGGCCCCAAAGATCGTCAAACCCATTGGAACGGCTGTGTTTTCTCCGGCAATGCCCACAAGCGGCGACGTCATGGCGCCTAGCGCAAATGGAAGCAAGCCGAGCAATGCTGAAGCGCTGCCCGCAATGTGGCCTTGCGTTTCCATCGCGAGCGAGAATGCCGAGGTTCCGATAATACCGATGGACGAAACGAAAAAGAAGAGCGGGATCGCAATCGAGTAAAGCGGGCCGTGAATCAAAATCATGGCAAGCAAGACCGTCCCGGCAGCGGCAGACATAAACAAGCCGATCCGCAAAAAACGCTCCGTCGGAATATTGTCCGAAAACCGGCCCACAATTTGCGTGCTGATCATAATGCCAATTCCGTTCAGGCCAAATAAAAAGCTGAATACTTGCGGCGACACGCCATATATATTTTGATAGACAAAAGGGATGCCGGATACATAAGCAAAAATGCCGCCGACCATTATGCCCTGTGCCAGCGCATAGCCCATAAACTCGCGATTGCCAAGAAGGGAACCGAAGCTTCTGAACGTCTGTGTAATGCTGCTTGGCTGGCGCTTTTCCACCGGAAGCGTTTCATCCAATTTCCATATCACGACAAGCATTAGTATAATGCCAACGGCACTTAATACAAGAAAGACACCGGACCAGTCGGTAAATGCCAGCACACCGCCGCCAATGATCGGCGCTAAAATCGGGCCTAAATTGTTGACGAGCATAAGCAAGGCGAAAAACTTCGTCAGTTCCCGGCCGCTGTACATATCCCGAACGACTGCGCGTGAAATGACAAGTCCACCGGCTGCTGAAAATCCCTGCATCACGCGCGCCGCAATAAACCAGTAAATCGATGGCGCAAAAGCGCATAAAAGGGATGCGATAAAGTATAAAAACAAGAAAAAAGTAAGCGGTTTTTTCCGCCCCCGCACATCGCTCATTGGACCAATGATAATTTGTCCAAGTGCCAGGCCGATTAAACAGGCGGTCAAACTGATTTGCACGAACGATGCCGTCGTGCTGTAGTCATCCGCAATGGTCGGAAACGACGGCAAATACATATCAATCGTAAAAGGCCCCATTGCGCCAAGCGCCCCGAGAAGCATGGCCATTTGGGTCCGCTTGCTGCTGCGTCTTACATCCAAACTATACACCCCTCTCTTTCTCCCAAAACCAAAGAAGCCATTTAAACAAAAGCCTCCTTTTGTATCACAGTATGACCAGTATAGCGGATTTCGCCAAAATCGCCCAGCAATCGACCTCGTCTTTCTGCTGAACGTATTTAAATTTATTATTTTGGAATTTTATTGCTGCTTCTTCAGTGAATTCGTATAATAATATTTGGATATTCACACGATTAAAATACATCTCACGGTATAGAATAAACATGGATGCGCTCTTGCCAAAACAAAAGAAGCTGTTGTGAAAAACGGCTTCTTTTTATGTCCTTCACATGTGCGTTCAATCTCGGAGTCACGACGCAATCATCCAGTTCAAATTCCACCTTTCCTTCGCCATACCGCTCAGCAAAATAAAGTTAGACAACTGTACCGTCTTCTTTCACTTATTTAAGCATATCCATATTGTTAAATACCTAAAAGTGCATTCCCATCAATTATGGTCCAGCTAGTAAACATGGCGATTTTAAATTAAAATGAAACCAATTTCCATTTTGATTCGTAAATAAGAAAAAAAGGAAAGCAGGGATCTTATGTTAAAGAAACTCCTTAAACAATTACTAAACCAAAAGTCTTCTCATGGCCGCCGTTATTCCAGCAGTGATCACCGGTATAGAAAGCAGTCCCACCACTCGTCGAATCACGGGCATCATTACTATAAGAAAAAACGCGGATCTTCTTACAGTTCTTACAGCAGCTAACGAAAGTGCGCACTATTTTCTCCACACTATTTGAACGACCGCTGAAGCCAGATACTCTGGTCCGCGGCCGCTTTAAGCTAAACAGCTTGATCGGCAAAGGAAGCTACGGTCTCACGTATAAAGCGAAAGATCTTCAAACAGGCAGGACTGTGGTCGTAAAGCAGCTGCGAAAACGAAAACGGCACAAGTCAGAAGAAGTCCAATATTTCTGGCAGGAAGCGGACTTTTTGCAGCAATTCCAACATCCTTCTATCCCTCAGTTTGTGGCTGCGTTTGAGGAAGACGGCGTTCCGTTTCTTGTCATGGACTTCATCGACGCGCCCAATTTTGAAGAGTTGATTTTCAACAAAAACAAGGTATACACCGAAAAAGAAACATTTTTGATTTTGCTCGATGTCATCAATGTGATTCAATACTTCCATAAGCAAGGCATTATCCACCGCGATTTGCGCATCCCGAATATTTTATGGGACGGCGCTTCCGTGTATGTGATTGATTTCGGCTTGGCCCGGTTACTGGACAGCAAGATCGCCTCTTCACCCCGCAAACAAAAAAAAGAGCATCCGCTGTTTCGGGAGCTGTCTGTCAGAAGCGACTTTTTCGCGCTCGGCCATTTTGCGCTGTTCCTCTTGTATTCCACGTTTGAACCTGCGTCAAAAAAAGAAAAAAGCTGGGAAGAAGAACTTGTTCTTTCCCCGGTGGCACGCCAAACGATTCGCCGGCTGCTTCAACTTGATCAGCCATATGAAACAATTGCTGAACTTATTATTGACGCAAAAAGAGTTTTATCCGGTTATTGATGTGCTAACATTAAAGGAGATGTCTCAAAACAAACTGAGACACCTCCTTTTTTATGTTTATAAACAAATGTATCTTTTTTCCCTAACGAATCATTAAGGCTGAAAAATCCGGTCAATTTGATTGATTTCGTCTTCCGAGAGTTTGACATCGAGCGTTTTCAAGTTATTCAGCACTTGGTCGGACCGTTTCGCTCCCGGAATGATCACATCGATCGCGTCGCGTGTTAAATACCAGGCGAGCACGATATGTGCAAGCTCGACTCCCTTTGACTCTGCAATCGGGCGGATTTGCTCCACTTTATCCAAATTTGACGCAAACACGTCTTTTTGAAAATAAGACAAACCGTTACGCAAGTCATCAAACGTTGCATTTTTGTCGTATTTGCCTGTCAGTAAACCAGATGCGAGCGGGAAGTAGGGCACGAACGAAATATTTTGTTCCACTAAATATGGAAACAATTCTTTTTCCGCATCGCGCGCAAGCAGATTGTATTCACCTTGGAACACGTCAACATGTCCGTCTTTATTTGCTTCTTTCAGCTGCTCGAGCGAAAAGTTTGAGACGCCGATGTGGCGGATTTTGCCGGCATCTTTCATCTCTTTTAATGCGCCCACTGCTTCATCTTTCGGTGTCTGCTCGTCCGGAAAATGAATGTAAAATAAGTCGATGTAGTCGGTTTGAAGACGGCCAAGCGCCTCCTCTACCGCCTTTTTCAAAAAGGCCGGTGAATTGTCGAATTTCTCGCCTCCATCTGTTAAAACATGAGCTGCTTTCGTTGCAATGACCGTTTCTGAACGGTTTCCGCGTTCCTTCAGCACTTCGCCAATTAATTCTTCTGAGCGCTTTGGACCGTAAATAAATGCCGTATCAAGAAAATTCACGCCGTGATCAAGCGCCGTCCGGACCATTTCACGGCCCGCTTCTTCATCTAAATTCGGATATAAGTTATGACCTCCTACTGCGTTCGCTCCAAAGCCGATAGGATTCACATGAAGATCTGTTTTGCCGATTTGCACATTTTTCGTCATTATATATCGTCTCCTTTTTGTTTTTTTCATCCATTTCCTATTACCAGAATAGAACGAGGTTAAACACCTTCTATCGTTTTAAACAGTCGTTCTTTTCTCATGAAACCCGCACAATTCACGAATAATGAGTTCACCCTTCATGACAAAAGAGCGAACCGCTTTTCATAATGGTTAAAAGCAAATTGGTCGCTTTTGGGCCGATTTCGCACTTCAGCTGATCGATCGTTATCATGTGCGGGCTACGTACTCCCGACTCCTGGCTGCTGCTGTGATGGCGCGTTATTTAGGATGGCTTAATCAGTTCTATGACATCCATTAACCTTTTTTCCGCCATGGATGCAAGGCGCAGTGAATGTTTTTCAAAGGGCAGAGATTCCGTTACCGGATTGGGCACAATCACGCACTTTAATCCGGCCGTTACGGCTGCTTGACATCCATTTAAGGAATCTTCGAAAGCGACTGCTTCTGAAGAATGGATATGTAAGGCCTCGATTGCTTTTAAATACAGGTCGGGGGCCGGTTTTACTTTTTGAACATCGTCTTGCGTGATCATTACGTTAAAATAGTGCAGCAGTTTGAGTTCATGTAAATAATGGGTGACCCACTCCCTTGTGGAACTGGACGCAAGTGCAATTTTATATCCCATATTTCTAGATTCTTCTAAATACTCTCTCACCCCTTCACGTGCCTGAGGAGTTTTCATCTTTCCTTTGTGTAAAGATTTTGCCCTGGCTTCTATTTCGTCAATGTTACATCTTTCCCCCAGCTGTTCTCTGAAAAATGCATGAAGCAGCATATCATCTGTCCCGATGCAGTGAACAAACCGTTCAAGCGGCAAATCAGCCTGATAAAAACCCATCGTTTCTTTATAAGCCTCATACCAAACCGTCTCCGTGTCAACAATTAGCCCATCAAAATCAAAAATAATCGCTTTTATCAAAACCTTTCTCCTTTCCCTTAACCAAATGAATAGGTCGTGCTATACCAATGTTTTATGTTTGTTTTTTTCATCCTGCCCAGTCTTTTTTTCTTAGTTCCTCTGCCAGCAGCTGATTAAAAAAAACGTGTCCAATCAATACGACAGCATGATGCTCTTCCGCGTATTCCATAAGTAGATTTGCCATGCCTGATAAGTGAAATCGTCCTCATCCTTGTTCTCCTTCCACAAAATTCCGTCTTCATTCAGCCGCTTAAATTCTGTTCAGCCATCTGTTTCAGCTCGCGCGCACGGGTTACAATAAAGTTCCGCATATATTTTTCTAAAAACAGCCGGTCAGCGATTTTCCCGGCAAGACCGAGGGGGCTTTTGTACTGAAAGTTATCTTTCATCACCGTTCCCTCGCCATTTCGGAAAAATTTGTGGTGATGCGTAAACGACTGAAACGCGCCTTTCACCATCACATCGGTAAATTCAGACGGCGGGTTCATCTCCGTAATTCTTGCGGTCGGCCGCTGCCGGATACCGAAATGGACTGCTTCCCATGTGACCGTATCGCCTGCTTTCAGTAAACCTGACGTCACACCGCCGACAGCCCGCTCTTTTGTCTGTGCGGTAGACCGGACATGTGCCTCCACGTTTCGCGCTAGATCAAAACAAGCGTGGATGGGCGCGTCAATTTGAATTTCGTGCTGAATCGTCGGCATCCCTTCACCTGCTTTCTTTTCTCATTATACAATACAATGTTTCCCAAAAAGAGCCTTGCACGTTTGAAAGGATATGGTACATTAATTTGAAAGGACGTGAAAAAATGGAAAACTTTTATTTATTTTTGGTCATGTGTGTATTGTTAATTATTTTGCCTGGTCCGGATACGGCGATCGCCACGAAAAATACGCTGACATCAGGGCGGACAGGCGGTTTAAAAACGGTCATTGGGACATGCTGCGCGCTGCTTATTCACACATTGGCAGCGGTAGTCGGCTTGTCCGCCATTATCGTAAAATCGGCTTTCGTTTTTTCTATTTTCAAATATGCAGGCGCTGTGTATTTAATGTATCTCGGCGTAAAAACATTATGGGCGCTTCGTAACAAGCACAAAGACGATTGCGCTGATACTGAGGAGGTTCATGCGGCAAAAGGAACTTCTTTTTTTAAGCAGGGATTTTTAACAAATCTGCTTAATCCGAAAGTGGCGGTTTTTTTCTTAACATTCCTGCCGCAGTTCGTTGATGCCGGCACTGCCACGTTTTTTCCGTTTTTGACAATGGGTATCACTTACATTCTTTTGACTGCTTTTTGGTTTTTATTTTATATTTATTTGCTTGATCACATTCGCGCGTTTATGAACAAGCCAAAAACCCAGACGATTATGGAAGGCATAACAGGCAGGGTTCTCATCGCTTTTGGGATCAAGCTCGCTTTAGAAAAAGCACATTAACAAGCCGGCCGTTTCGACGGACGGTTTGTTAATGTGCTTCATTCCATTATTTTGTTTTATTATGATGATTTTTTTCTCCAAAAAACACGCACTTTATTCGATCGTGATCAAAAAAAGCTGGAGCGGCTGCGGGCAGGGCTGACAGCAGCCGGTTTTAGCGCAAATGCCACAAGTCCTAATGAACGTGATTTGTTAAACAGGCAGCTCATAACATTGCTTAGTTGGCTTCATAAAGAAAACCAATAATGTGAAACAGTTTCAATTTTCATTCGTAATGTATACCTAAAGGTGGTGCAGCAAATGGAAGTAACCGGTTTTGTGTTTGCGTTAGTTGCGTTAACATTTGTATTTGATGCACAGTCAAAAGTAAAGAAATTAGAAAAAAGAGTCCAGGATTTGGAAAACAAATTACCTCGCGACTAAAAACAACTGCCCATTTTGAACTGCATTCCAATTGTTAACCACACTATAACAATTGGGGCGCAGTTTTTTTTATGAAGAAAATATATATTCATTTCTGTCTTTTTAATATTCTTCCTTTCCTCTTTTTAATTCAGCTGTTTCCATGAGAGTAGTTTCATTTAGAACACAGCCTTAATGAAAATCGAGCTACTTTTTCGAATTATTGGTAAAAAACCTATCTTTTCGATTCTATTAAAATAGATCGGAACATGGTAAAATGAATAGGTTGATAAAGAAACCGGCCTTGTGAAACACTCAGCAGAAATGAGGAAATAACGTGAGCGAAGTCGATCAAAAGGTAATCTTACAGGCAATTTTGGATTTGTCTAAACAGGTGGCGGGGCTGTCAGAACAAATAACAGAAACCGAATCACGGCTGACAAGCCGCATGGATAAACTGGAACAAAAGCTCGATAAAGTCAATGCTAAAATGACCATCCTGTCTGATGAACTGCTTGAAACAAGAGCAGACGTGCTTATGCTGAAAAAAGCGAAATAATCCTATATGATAGATCGAAACGGCATGCGCAAACGGGCAGGCCGCTTTTTTATAGCCAATGAATGTGCCGCTCCATTCTCTTTGACGCTTTCCAAAGCGAAACAATGAATCGTCGCGTTTAAACAAAAAAATTCGCAAAGGCCAAAATCCCCCTTTTGCGAACGTCAAATGGTCTTGATTATGAATAGCCTGTTATACGGGATGGCGAACGAATGGCCTGCATAAAAAGAATCGACGTATTTATTTTCATACCACCCCTGACGACCGAATAATTTTCACTTTTTTCGTTCAGCCAAATATTTTGCATACAGGATTGTATTTCGGACCACATCCAATTCACAATTAAAAATCACCGGGTCTCCAGTTCACTACAAATAACCATAATTTTTGATTCTCATCAATGCCTACATCAATCCCTAATTCATCAAATAAAACATCATGATATAAAGACTCGAAATGAGTAGAGAAGTCAATGACAAACCGCTCAACCTCCGCCTGCATCTCACGTCAGGAATCTGGAAATTCCTTTTTAAAAATATCATCCATGTACCCCGTGTATCCACCGCTGCCCATGTTGGACGTAATGCTCCCGATCGGGCCTATTCGCGGATAAATAGACGTGATCACCCATTCCCCCATCCCGTTCTTTTGAACATGCAGGCGCAAATCATACACATGGCCGGTATTGAGCCGGCAAGAAAGAAAAGGCTGTGCAATGTACTCATTTGGCTGGATGTGGTCAGAAAACCACTTAAGCAGTTTCTTTTTTTGTAAGTGGTGCTGTTCCCTGCCTCCATCAGCTGATACCATCTGATGCTTTTCTTTTCAACAGTGACAATTCCTTTGCCTTGATGTTCCGATTTCGGCTTTAATATGATGGATCTGAGATGCCCATACTGAAAATCACCTCGTGGAAAATCATTGCTGAACCAAAGGAACCTTATGTGTATTCAGTCTATCAAACTCATGTAAAAAGAACCGGCTCAATCTATAACTTGAGCCAGCTTCTTCTTGAATAAAGTGGAACTTCAATTAGCCGCTGCATCATGTCCGGTGTTACTTTACACTTTCTAACGCTTTCTTTACATTAGCAAATGTATCGATAGCAGAGATATTAATATGGCTATTAACGACAATTTGGGCGAGTTCAGGCCGCAAACCTGTAGTCAGTACATGAATACCCATTAATTGAAACATGCTCCCTATTTGATGAAGGTATTCGGCAATGTCTACATTAATCGTATAAATACCTGAAAAGTCTGCAATCACATAATTTATATTCATATCTGCTATTTTCGGCACCACATGCTCCATAATATAATTTGCCCGGTAGGTATCGATATCACCAATCAAGGGCAGAATGACGATGCCGTCTTTAACAGGTATAATAGGCGCTGATAATGCTGCCAGCTCTTTTTGGGTTTCTTCCCTGGCTTCCTCAAAAAGCTGCTCGAAAGCGAAAATCGTTTCATTTAAGCTAATGTCTAACAATTTGTTTATGCGTTTTATAATGAGTGCATTTTCCTTTACAGACAAACCAAGCTCTATACTGATTTCCGTTACGATTTCCGTAAAAACATCTCTTGTTGGCGGATAACGAACGGCGATTTCTGACATTTTCCCTCTTGAAGATATTTGCATGGCCGCATTTTTTTTACTCCAATCGATAAAGAATTCAGGAACTGATTCCTTTCCCTCATTCCCAAACGATTCCCCCAAAAATCGTAAAAGCTCCACATACATGTTAATCGCTTGTTCTTTCTCCCATTCAGGAATATCTAATTTCATTCTGTGCAAGACACCTTCAACTACTTCAATAGCTAAGGACTCCATATTTTCATAAATGTAAGTAGAAAAATTCAAAAACAAATTCATCTATACTCTCCTCTTTTCCCCTGTCAATTCAATTATTATAACCTATAAAACGCTTTTGCAATCAACAACCCGGAACATACGCCAAAGCAGGCCATTCAAAAAACACAATGATTTTTAAAAGCATAAATCTATATAGATGTGAATAAACTAACATTAAAATAGAAAGACTCTTTATATCTAGCGCGAGTAATTTAGATTTTACTATATCAATGAAAAATGGATGGGAGTGAAACATGTTGAATATTCGTCAGGATGCTTGGTCAAAAGAAAATGATCTCCTTCTCGCCACTGCCGTACTAAAACATGTCAAAGTAGGAAGTACCCAATTGAAAGCATTTGAGGAAGTGGGGGAGATATTAAACCGTACTGCGGCTGCCTGCGGATTTCGTTGGAATGCGGTCGTCCGCCAATATTATATTCCAGACATGGAAATGGCTAAAAAAGAAAGAAAACAGCGGAATCGCATAGAAAGCAGGCAAGTCGGCAAGAAAACGGCAAACAAATTACCTTTTTTCATTCCTAAAGAGTCAGAGAATGATATAACAATGTCAGATGTTATTCAATACTTAACAACCATTGCACCAGCGGAGAATGCCGCGTCTTTACAGGCAGAAAACAGCCGGCTGCAACGTGAACTTGAAGCCGTGAAAAAAGAACTTCATCACTTAAAAGAAGGCTATACGTCGATGCAGGAGGATTATGAATCTCTCATGCAGATTATGGAGCGTGCCCGGAAATTAGTCGTTTTTTCAGAGGAAGTACCTGCTTCTGTAAAATTCAGAATGGAGCGAAACGGAAATTTGGAAAAAGTAGCGGAATAACGAGCTGTAAGCCGGTTCCGCTATTTTTTTAATTGCTCTGCTCCACGCAGGAGACTAGCAAAAACGTCATTACCTTCCAGCTTAATTATTTTTCCTTTCAACAGGCATTACCGTTGTATCAATGAGCGTTTTAACGGTTAAGCTCACGTGATCGTGAATCCGCTCTTTTGTTCGATCAGAATAGCTGGTCTTTTCTCGTTTTAATGCAAGTGGAAAACGGAAATCAAATTCGCACTCTTTCCCCTGTTCGTTCGATGTAACTATAATTAGCCCCTTATTTAAAACAGAATCTAGAAATGAATGCTCTAAAGGGCACAGCTGTTTCTTGTTGTTGCGTCGCATGGCCTTCTTTCCTTCTTTCTTTCCTACAATCAAATCCCCATTATAACAAAAGAATTCTCTAAATGAACGATTTTTTTAATGCATATGAATCACTCCAAAATAGTTGTTTATTTGCTTTATTTCGTTGAACATAGAAAATGAGCTGTTATTCAAATTTTTCAGGAGGTAATCGCAGCGGTCGTGAAAACAAAGACCCTTATGATATTGAGATCCCGGGAACGGCCATTTATGTAAATGACTTCGAATTTCATCGCAGTTCGTGAAGATGGAGTATTTTATGGTATACTTAACGATAAGGGATTGAATAAATGTCTTATTTTAAAAACACCTTACATGATTAATGTCTTGGCCGTCAGCCTGCTTGCTTTCTTTTATTACCCGTAAGGTGTTTTTTTATGTATAAAAATGGAAAATACCCACTAACCTGATGCATGAATGCAAAGAAGTCGATTTTAAAGCAGAGATGAAGTAGCGTTCAATCTTGACTAAGAAGCCCTTCTCTTGGTTATGACCTCACCGTATGTTACAAAAAAATTTATTCACACCAGATCGCTTTAAAGGGAGTGTTGGCACATGACTTCAATGACTAAACTTACTTTCGCCAATAACCAAAAGGAATTGGATCGTAAAATGGAACAAATTAAACAAGACCACGAACAGCGAAATCCTGAAAGCACAGTGGAGATTTCACATTTAGACCCGAAGTTACAGGATATTGAGTTTCTGAAGTATCAAACCACACAATTACTAATTGGCATACGGATAGTAGAAAAAGCAAAAGATGATAAATAAGCAGCGTTAAACATGCTTATTTATTTTGAAAAAAAGAGGTGTAAAGATGGCAGAAAAAAACAAGTACCGTACTGGGGAAGTAGTAAGAATAAAAGAAACGGATGAATTAGTAACCATAAATAAATGGCAGTATGTCAAGACCATGAAGGCGTACTCTTATACGGTAAAAGAACACTCAGCAACCTTTTATTTCGAAGATGAGTTCCGCAGCCAATAACATCGCGCTTGCAGCAGGCATACAGGGTATTTAAGAAAATGAACATCCCGCATCATGGTCGTATTTTCTTTGCAATAATGATGAAAGAGCAGATATGAACGTCTGCTCTTTTTTGTTGAATTTAGTTCGTTTATTCAAATGCTCCTTTGACAATTGGCTGTTTATTTTCAACCATTAGGCGTCCTTTCGCCAATACGCTATGAATCGTCAGACTATCTTTCTCGAGCAGGACTAAATCTGCATCTTTTTCTTTCTCAATCGTTCCTTTCGTATGCAATTTCAATATTTCCGCGGGGTTAGAGGTAATGACCCGCAATGCTGTTTCCAATGGAATCCCCTCGTTTTTCACGGCATCCTTCACTTCGTCATACAAGGATTTTACTTTCCCAACCTGAAGACCCGCATACTCCCTGTCTGAATGAAAGATCGGCAAGCTTCCCTGTCCATCTGAAGAAAAGGTAATGGCCGAAATGGAAACTCTCTTCTCAAGCATGAGACGAAGCGCTTTACTGCACTTTACTTTTTCCTTCTCCTTCTTCCGAGACTGGTCAGCGCTGCTTGTCGTGAAGTCCACATACCCCCCTTTTAATGCGTACTGAATACCAGCATCAAATAATTCCCTGTTTCGGTTTATGTGTGTTGGATGAAAATGACGAATCGGAATATCTGTGTTGGCCGCCAGTTCTTCCAGCAGCCGGAGTTTGTCTGCACTGTCACCGACATGAATTTCCAGCACCCCGGCTTTTCCTGACAGCATCCCGCCATTTCGTGCAGCTGCCGCTATTTTCACGAGCTCATTAAAGGTCGGCTGAGAAGAACGATGATCAGAAATGGCGATTTCTCCAACCCCGATAATTTTATCGATGAAGATCAGGTCGCTTTCGATGGAGCCAGTCAATGTTTTCACCGGTATTTGGTAGGAACCCGTATGAACAAAGCACGTCACTCCTTCTTCTTCAAGCGCATGTGCTTTTGCCAGAAGGCTTTCCATTCTTCTCGTTGTCCCGTCTGTGCCCAGTACACCGACAAGCGTTGTAATCCCCGAAAGCGTTGCATCCGTTAAAGAAATTTCAGGCGTCCGGGTTTTAAAGCCCCCTTCTCCGCCACCGCCAATTAAATGAACATGGGCATCAATAAATCCGGGCACAATCAGCTTTTCTTCCGCATCGATTTCATGTACGGATAATGACGTTCCTGAAAGATCAATTTCATCTTTCATCTCAACGATCTTTCCCCCTGCGAGCAGTATATCTTTTTTTCCTCTGTATGCCGGCGCATATACTTCACCATTTTTAATTAGCGTCAACAATTCATTTCCCCCTCACGAATCGCATTTCCTTAGGACGGCATGGACATTCTTCTCGCATCTTTATAACTATTCAAGTAAAAATAAAATAAGAAAAAACCGCCTGCAATAATAGACGGTTCAGCTTCGTGACAAACACTTCATTTTATTCTTTTTGTGTCCACTGTCCGAGCAATGGGTTAAATGTGCCGTACGCTATCAGTTTTCCATTTTTGTGAAACTCCATAAATCCGTACCGCTCCAGCCATCGATACGCCTTTTTTCTTTTTTCATCATCAAAAACAACAAATAAATATTCATTTGGTTTTAAGCGATATTTGAATTCAAGAATGATATCAAGTGCTTTCTTTAGTCCTTCAAGCCCGGCTTTTCCCGTGGCTTTTTCCTTTATGCCTCGCCGGTTGTGATTTTTCCAGTTATTCGCTTTCTTCCTGGAGTCGGTGATAATTGCAGCTACATTCCAGACATATACCATCTGACCGGAGACAAACTCTTTTTCGCGCCAAAAATACACGTGCACGGATTGGCCATTGCTTAATTTTTCACAGTACCGCACTTGGCTTTTTCTTTTTTTCACTAAATCACGCATGACTCGCAATCCCTTCATCGTTTCCACGTCAAAAAGATAAAAGCCTCTACACAAAATAGAGGCTTCAGCCTGCTTTCTGACTTTATCTACACTCTGAAGCCTCTGCACAAAATAAAGGCTCTACACATACCCTTACTCTTCTTCGGCATCCTGAAACGCTGCGGATACTTTGTCGAACTCTTCATCATCATCAATAACCGATAATTGCTCATTATTGTCACCTTTTAAAAAGAAGACATTCACCTCTACGTCCGATTCTTCCTCGATTTCTTCTGTAAAAGCGACAGCAGCATAGTCTGTTCCATCAATACTTAACGTGCCTAATACTTCAATTTCCTGCTCCTGGTCATTTTCATCAACCAACGTAAAAATGTCGCCCACTTCAATTTTTCCCATATGATCTGCTCCTCTCATGCATGTCTATATCTAAAGTTATTTCTGCAGATACTTTACCCACTTTTTCCTCTTTTATTAGTATTGGATGAACTTTGCTTTTTCCTATACAAGTATGCAATTTATATAAAACTGTCTAATGCTCCTTCTTATTTTAGACTCCAGGGTATTTGCTTTTCTCTTTTTCTTCTGGATGGTGTGGTGGCAGGCAGCAAAACCTCGATCGTTGTGCCTTTGCCTACTTTACTCGAAATTTTAAAATCTCCTTTATGATTTTCAATGATCTTTAAGCAGGTCATTAGCCCGAGTCCTGTTCCTTTTTCTTTAAATTCTTTATGCTGATCCGTCTCAGCATGAATAAGCTGAATAAATCCTTTGATGGACGTGAGGGGATTTCTGATTTCATAAGCGATTCCAGCAGCCAGATGACCGACCACTGCCAGTTTTTCTGATTTTCGCAGAAGAGATTCTGTTTGCTCCCTTTTATCAGTTATATCCTTTCCGATGTATAGATAAGTTGCACCATAAGAGCGCAAAGTCTATTCTAAACTCACTTTGTTAATGACACATCAAGTAACATAATTCTATATTGCTACAGAAAAAAGAAAAAACCTAATTTTTTCATTCGACAAATATCGATAATATCTTTTCATTTCTTTCTCATAAAGACAAAAAAAGAAAAGCCGAAATTGGCGAGGCAACAGGCATAATGACCGCTGAAGAAGAACAGGCGTTTATTGAAAAATATCTGGATTAATTGAGTGAAAACACATTATTCTTCCAACCTTCTATACTTTCAATTGAACGAACCGATAAGAGAATAAGGAGGTGACTTTTTTGGATATTGCTGCTTTATCAATGGGAATGAGCCAGGCTTCTCTCGGCCAAAATATCGGTTTGGCGCTGACGAAAAAAACGATGGACATGGCCCAGCAAAACGCCAATCAAATGGTGCAAATGCTGCAGGCTCCGCATCCGACGCTCGGAAACTCAATTGATGTAAAGGGATAAAAGAAACGTGCATTCAGGTTTTACTTTGAATGCACGTTTCTTTTACCTCATTCCGCTTTACTACAGCCATATAAGCTGCTTCAGACTGATAAATCCGGGCTACTTCCATCCATTTCGATCACATAATGACGTAATGTGTGCGAGATGATGGCGGCCGTGCCAGGCGTACATTCCAATGTTTTCACCTACCGTCACTTCTCCTGAGTCCGGATGAATGAATGTTTTTTCCAAGTCGCCTGTTTGTAATTCAGACAAAAGGCGTGTCCACCGCTTGTGCAACGATTCCAGCAATACAAGAGAAACATCGACCGGCATGCTGCTATCTGGAAGTTCCGCCCAGGCGGCTTCGTCATACGGCTTGATAACGGGCAGTTCTTCCGTCAGTGCCAGCTTAAAGCGGATATAGGCATTCATATGGCTGTCCGCCACGTGATGCACGAGTTGACGCACCGTCCACCCACCGTTCCGATATGGCGTATCAAGCTGTTCATTGGTCAACGATTCAACCGTCCGGCGCAGCAATGCGGGCAGTTCCTCAATTTCTTTTATCCATTCAGCTGCGACCCGTTCCGTCACCGCATCTGTCCATTCAAATGGACCAATTGGGAATTGTTTATTCATAAACTTACCCCTACTTTCTGAAAATGCTCGACGGCGGGAAATGGATCGTAAAACCGGTAAAGCAGCTGCTTCCATTCCAGGTATTCCAGCGACTGCCTAAACCCAATCGTATGATCCTCCAGCCGTTCCCATTTCACGAGCAGCAAATATTTCCCCTGCACTTCTATGCAGCGCTGCAATTCATGTAATACATAGCCATTTATCGAGGCAATGATCGGCGACGCTTTCCGAAACACCTCCTCTTATTCCGCTTCCATTCCCGATTTTACCTGCAGCATGACCGCTTCTAGTATCATCTTATGGACCCCTCTCAATTGCCCGTTCACATCATTTCAGTTCCATTGCCTGTGGACCCGATTCTTCAAAACCCCGCTCCAAAATTTCCATGTTCGTTAACAGCTCACGGTCCCTTACCAGCTTTTCTCCTCTTCCAAGTCAGGCTTTCATTTCCGGTTAAAGATCGTTTTTATGACGATGTTCTCCTGGATCAACAGATAGGGCAAATGATAACGAGTTGTGCTTTTTCCAAAGCCGATAAATCCAATGGTTAATGTCATGTTAAGCCTCCAAAATAAAGTTAAAGCCGGACCGCCACGCAAAACCGGTCATCACTGATGCATCTTCAAAATGAACTTGATCGATCTGCATAACCACTTGTTCAACTAATGTTTATCGTTCTCCTCCTTCATAAGATTTTTTCATTTTCAATTTTACCAGATTTGTAAATCGGCTTAACGGTTCGAAAATCAAAAAAAAGACGTCCGATATAAATTCGGACATCCCTTTTTTTCTTCTGATACATCAGCCTGTATTCTCTCTTAAAATAAACTGCTGAACAACATATATTGATCTCTTAGTTTTTCATCATCGGATTTGTCGGCTGCTGCTTTCGTTACGTCACGTTCACGGGCCAAAATGTAGACTGCGTCATCTTCCGCTGCCATTTTTGTGAGGATATTCATCGCCTGAATGTCTGCTGCACTAGTATGAAGTTCTTGTAACGAAGCCATTTTCTTTTTCCTCCTCTTAGTTCAGTTTATCCAAAGGGCAACTTACTGAAAGAATGAAAGAAAACTCGACAAAATTTCCATCATAAAGAGTATCCAATTTCCCGTATCGACCCCACCTACGCCAAATACACTGACAGCCACCTTTGCCATCCTGCCCAAAACCTGCATTCAACTGTTACTTCATTCTAATACCCTGAAGGAATTAATGATAAACATTTCATTTCCATTTTTTAAAAAAGAATTTTTAAATAATCCTTTGCCAAACGATTTACTTTTTCCCAGGTTAATGATCGTTTCCACACCCATCAACTGAAGCAAAAAAACACGTTTGTATTAGTCCTCCTTCGTTTAGCTTGAATAATTCCCCCTATATTCCTCCCTTAAAATCGAAAATATTTTTGTATCACTGAACTCCCCTTTGATCCGCTCATTTTTTCTCAAAACACCTTCGAACGTCATGCCGGCTTTTCGCATCACCTTCTCAGATCCGATATTCTCCGGATCACAGTGACCTTCAATGCGGTTTAGCTTCAGCACCTCAAATCCGTATGTAATAAACGTAGTGACTGCTTCTAATGCAAACCCTTGTCCCCAATAACCTTGGTGCAGCATAAACCCGATTTCCGCTTTTTGATGCTCATTGGACCAGCTGACAAACGCGCATGTGCCTATCACTTTTTTGTGTTTTTTATGAACGATGGCCCAGTCTCCAGACGTTCCATTTCCATATCCTTGAATCACTGCCCGGACAAATGCCATCGTCTCCTCTTTTGCCTCATTTGTTTCCCATCTCATGTAACCAGAAACGTCCGGATCTGAAGAAAACTCAAACAAATCATCTACATCATCGAGTGTGATTTTTCTCAATAAAAGACGGTCTGTTTCCATCTCCGGCATGTTTTTCAGTTTTGCTTCAATGCTCATCTTTATCTCAGCCTCCCCATCCGCACATCCATGGCGGTTTTGACGACATCGTAATGATGCCCCTGCATGCTTTCGAGACATTGCAGTAAATGAAATGACTCCGAGCCGTTCCATAAGTGAAGCGCGAGCCGCCCGAGCTGAATCGCCGAGCTGCACAGGTCGTATGCCGAATCACCTTCTTCCCAGTTGATGATCCAGTCCACCGGGCTTTCGTGTGTGTCAAGGTCGTGCACGATTTTTTCGAAAACCATCGGCACGGCCAAAATATAGCAGGCCGCGGCATACTCTGGATCATAGCTGGCGAATTCCCACTGAAGCTGCGTTAACTTGTAATTGACGGCATGATGGTCATCAACAAAATACATGCGCATTGCTCCTTTATCGATCTTTACTTTTTTTGATTGATCACGTCTTTCCAATATACCCATGCTTTTTCATATTCAGTCCAATCAGCCGGATGGTGTTTCACGCAGGACGCCAGGCGAAGATACAGCCCAATCAATACGTTCCCGTTTAAAAGCCGTTCATTTTGAACGGTTCTTTGTAAAGAAGATTTGGCAAAAGAGCTGCATCCACGTAACAGAAAAAAATCCGCTTCCGCTTCGATCACATGCGGCTCATTTTGTTTCAGCACATATTTCGCACCGGTGCTGTCTTCAAGCAGAAACACCAAGCTTGACGTACCGCCGGTTAACGGCGTAGATTTGACAGGACCAGGTGAAAGACGATTTTGTGAACGAACCTGTTCAATGATATCCACATTTTTTCTCCTTACCTGGCCTATTTAAGAATCTTCATCATCGTATTCGCATTCCGCTGAAATTCGTACGGCACACGAATTTCTTCCACCTGGTGACCTTGTTCTTTCAGGTTCTCAATAATTTCATCCAAATGCTCATAACGGTTTCCGGACAAATCAACCAACGGAAAAATCCGAATTTCTTCTTTTGCAGCGCGCAGCAGTTCTTTGATCGTATCGAGATGGAATTGTTTGTCGAGCCGGCCGCCGTATGTGAACAAAAAATGCGCGGAGAGGATCACATCAAATTGGCCATCCTCAAAGGGCAGCTTCGGCAAGGTGACCGGGACGTAGCGATCCGGATTCTTTTTCATGTCCTTCGCACAGTTCGTCAAGGCACGGGTCCGGTGCTGGGCGAGATCTGCCACATCATGAAAATACTCAAATACATATTGTGCTTTTGCTTTTTCAACACCTACCATCGCATGTTCTAGATCTTTTTTTCCCTTCTCGGCGAGCGCTTCACCAGGATGGTAATACGCAATATCACAAGCCGTCACATCCAGTCCCTTTTCCCTACCAACCGCTGTAAAAGAGCAGGCACCTGCCGGACAATCCAATACCTTTTTCCCTTTTAATTCATCGACCGACAGAGAAAACATCGTCCTATACTCCTCGAATGTCCGTCCGATAAAAACGATTCTTTCTAAATCTAATCCCGCTTTTTGCATGTCATCTATCCCCTTTTTAAATAAAATAAAAGAGTCCCCCATCCTAAAAAAAGGACGGGAGACCCGTGGTGCCACCTTCGTTCGTTCCCTCATAGAACGCGCTTATCCGGACGGGTGAACATAGCACCGATCCTTTGTCTGTTTTACCGGTCAGACTCTCCGCCACCGCCTACTAATCGTTCAGCGGGGTGCTCCAAAGCCCATTCCGCAGCCGTCCCGCACGGATTTTCACCACCCATCCGCTCTCTGCAATGGTCCGGCTGCATACTCTTCTTCATCGTCGTATTGAATTTTCTGTTTTTTCCATTTTAGTGGGTGTGAAAGAAATTAGCAAGCCTTTCTAAGAAATGATTCATTTATCCAAGTTGTTCATACTATTTGATTCACTGTTTCCTATATACTGTATGTATCTGAAAAAGGAGATTTGCGATGAATCGTTTAAAAAATTGGGCGAAGCAGTTGAAACGCCGTTTGTTTGTTTTATATTTTGCCTATCAGGATGAGCGGGTGCCGTGGTACGCAAAAGTGTTTACCGCTTGTGTCGTTGCGTATGCGTTCAGCCCGATTGACCTTATTCCGGATTTCATTCCGATCCTTGGCTATTTAGACGATCTTATTTTAGTGCCGCTCGGGATTTTTCTTGCGTTAAAAATGATTCCGGAACCGGTTATTGCGGATTGTGAAGTAAAAGCAGAAGAGCTCATTAAGAATGGGAAGCCGAAAAACTGGGTGGCGGGAGCGGTTGTTTTATTCATTTGGGTATTGGCCCTCAGTTGGATCGGTGTGTGGATGCTGCAACGTTAACACTGGATATGTTTAAAAGGAACAAAATAACGCCCTTTGTCTGTACATATTTCAGCAATTTTTGCATAATTTCTTCAATTCACATTGACAAACTGGCAAATCGGTAATACGATGGTAAAAATTAAACGTTTAAACGCTTCGACTGGGAGCATTAAGGAATCGTGATTGTTCGAAGAGAGCTGCCGGCTGGTGAAAGGCAGTCAATCGCTTCCCCAACTCGCCCATGAGCGGCAAAGCTGAAAGATTAGTAAGCTTTGACGGACGCCCCGTAATCAGCTTTCAAGCGGGTTTATGTGCACACATAAGCCAACAAGAGTGGTACCACGGAAGGTTAACGCCTGTCGTCTCTTTATAGAGATGACGGGCGTTTTTTATTTTTATTTAAAAACGAAAGGATGATTGTAATGAAAAATGTTAGTAAATATACGCGTAATTATTTTATGCCGCCGGCAACGAGCTTGAAATGGACACAAAAGGAGTCCATTACCGAAGCGCCGACATGGTGCAGCGTTGATTTGCGCGATGGCAATCAGGCGCTCATTATCCCGATGAATCTTCAGGAAAAATTGGAGTATTTCCAGGTGCTTGTCGATGTGGGTTTTAAAGAAATTGAAGTTGGCTTCCCAGCAGCATCCGATACGGAGTACACATTTCTTCGCACGTTGATTGAGCAGGATTTGATTCCGGACGATGTGACGATTCAAGTGCTGACACAGTCACGCGAGCACATTATTGAGAAAACATTCGAATCGCTTCGCGGTGCGAAAAACGCGGTCGTTCATTTGTACAACTCCACGTCTTTGGCACAGCGCGAGCAAGTATTCAGACGCTCGAAAGAAGAAATTAAAGAAATTGCCGTCAGCGGCGCAAAATTGTTGAATAAATACGCAGCGGAAGTGGAAGGCAACTTTAAATTCCAATACTCGCCGGAAAGCTTTACCGGTACGGAAATTGAATTTGCGCTTGACGTGTGCAACAGTGTCCTTGACGTGTGGCAGCCGACTGCGGACAACAAAGTGATTATTAACTTGCCGGCGACGGTATCGATGTCTATGCCGCACGTGTATGCAAGCCAGATCGAATTCATGAGCGAAAACATGAAGTACCGTGAAAACGTCATTTTGTCGCTTCATCCGCATAATGACCGCGGCACAGGCGTTGCGGATGCGGAGCTTGGCATCTTAGCCGGCGCGGATCGCGTCGAAGGCACATTGTTTGGAAATGGCGAACGGACAGGAAACGTTGATATTGTCACTTTGGCATTAAATATGTACACGCACGGCGTCGATCCGAAGCTGAACTTGGATAACCTGCCGGCGATTCAGGAAGTGTACGAGCGCGTGACACGCATGACGGTGCCGGACCGCCAGCCATATGCAGGAAAGCTTGTCTTCACTGCCTTCTCTGGCTCGCATCAGGATGCGATTGCCAAAGGCATGAAGTGGCGTGAACAAGAGGAGCGCAAGCATTGGACCGTTCCGTATTTGCCAGTGGACCCGGAAGATATCGGCCGCGAATATGAAGGCGAAGTCATCCGCATTAACAGCCAGTCTGGCAAAGGCGGCATCGGTTACTTGCTTGAACAGGCATACGGATTCGAGCTTCCGCCGAAAATGCGCGAAACGCTTGGCTACAAAGTAAAAGACGTCTCGGACCGCAATCAGAAAGAATTAATGACAAACGAAATTCACGACATTTTTATGAAAGAGTTTGTCAACGTCGACTCGCCGGCTGAGCTGTTGGACTACACGTTTGAAGGAAAAGACACAGCGACAACAACGATTCAAGTGAAAATAAACGGTGACACGAATAAATGGCACGGCGCCGGAAATGGCCGCCTGGATGCCATCAACAATGCGCTTCAAACGGAGCTTAGCATCTCGTATAAAGATTTAACGTACAAAGAACATGCCCAGTCGATCGGTTCACAAGCCAATGCCGTCTCGTACGTCAGCATCACATCCGACAACGGCACCGTGTACTGGGGCTGCGGCATCGATCCGGATATTATGAACTCCTCCATTAAAGCATTGTTCAGCGCAGTGAATAACTTGCTGAAAGTAGAACAAGAACGCTTTGCGGCAACAAAGTAATAAAAAAACCCGCTTCCTTTCTAACAGGAAGCGGGTTTTTCTTTCTTGATGGTCGGAAAAAGAGCCTTAACGGCTGAATTCCTCAACGTGATGGTCGAAATAAAATTAATTCGACTATCACTTAACATTATTCGACCGTTACGTACATTTTTCCGATGGAAAGACTGCGTACAAAATCATTTTTTTAAAATGTAAATCGCCGGTTTAATTGATCAAGTTCCGCAGACATGTCATGCAATTTTTCGACTTGGTCCTGCGTTGTATACGCCAGATGGGTCATTTGCTCTGCCGTTGCTGTCACTTCTTCAATGCCGGCCGCGCTTTCCTCGGAAATGGACGCGACATCTGATAAATCGTTTGTCATTTGTCCCTGTCTGGCTAATACATCTTGAAGCCGCTCCTGCATTTGTTTGATCAAGCTGTCCATCGAATGGATTTCACCGGTGATAGCTTGAAATGCTTCACCTGTTTGACTCAAATTATTTTTACCTTCTGACACTTGCTTCAATCCCTGTTCAAGGAAATTAGCCACTTCATTGGTCGTGTGATTGACACTTTGGACGATACGCTGAATATCCTGGACGGACTTCGACACTTGATCGGAAAGCTTGCGGACTTCATCCGCTACAACCGCGAATCCTTTGCCCGCTTCTCCCGCGCGTGCCGCTTCGATTGCTGCATTCAGTGCCAATAAATTGGTTTGGTTCGCTACACCGCTTATAAACGAAACGAGCGTGTGCACTTCATTCGTTTTCGTTTCAAGTTCTTTTACTTTTTGAACGGACTGCTGCACCATCGTGTATGTTTCATCCATTTGACCAATTGACGAAGACATGAGGGCTTCCCCTTTATTCGTCCGATTCATCATTACATTGGACGAACCTGAAATCGCGTCTCCTTGTTGGACGGTAGCGGAAATCAACGTTGAAAAACGGTTCATTTCATCTGAAATGCTCCCGGTCGCTTGCGCCTGCTGCTCAACAGCGGTTGCCATTTCTTCCATTGTGACGGCAATTTGGCTGCTGGATTCCTTCATATCAAGGGACGTTTGATTGAGCGCATCACTTTGCTGTTTGACGTCAGCTGAATGGGCTTGAATATCCTGCAGCATACTTTCTAATGTATCAACCATATTCCCAATTGACCCGCTTAACACCCCAATTTCGTCATTTGAGGTAACACGAAGCGAATTCATTTTCTGCTTCGCCTGGCCAATTTTCCCTTCTGTTATGAGCGCCGACGCTTCGTTTAGCTTCGCCAGTGGATTCAGCCGTTTTGTTAAAAACACATACAGGATGGCCAACACTGCCGCCAGCACCGCTAAAAGCCCGATCACGAACACTGGGATGGTCTCATTTAACACGTTTTTCGCGATGGATTTAACTAAATTTGCTTCCATATCTACGCCAAGTACACCAATAATTGTGCCGTTTTGATCTTTGATCGGCGCAAAGGCGGACATGTAATCGCCGTAATCCGGATCACTGACAATGTCCGTTGCCGCGGTAGTTCCGTTTAAAACCGACTCAACGTCCTTATACGTTGTAGCAGTAGTCGGCTCTCCGATATCAACCGTATCTTCTGTTGATGCCATGCCATCAATAATAATGGCGAGCGATTCGTTGTCATCAGCCTGCAATGTGTACACGTACATCGCGCCGATTTTTTCGCGGTACTCATTTAACTGAACCCGCAGCTGTTCATATGTATCGTTTTTTTCGGGATTTTCCAAAAAAGCTGCGTATACATCCGGATCGATGCTGTCCGCAATCCGCTCAGCGTGCAAAATCGTCGACTCCCGAACCGTCTCATCAATCGCCTTCTTTATATTTACGTACATAAACGAGCTTGCGGCAATAAATAAACCGATCATGAGCACAAAAATGAGCCCAATTACAGTTCGTTTTAAAGACGTCGCTTTTTTTCTTTTCATTCTTTTTCCCCCTGCTTTATTGACCAATTAACTATAACCTTTTCTAACGTTAAAAACACATCATTTGCTTTTCGGGATTTGGCAGGAGTTTGGCCAAAGAATCCAGTGTCTAAAGGCTGCTTCGAAGAAAGATAATAAAACCGTGTCATGATAAGTCCATCTGTAGCCTGACCATATCCCGGCACTGAATGCCATTTTCCCAAATTTCTTCTTCGTAATGCCGGATAAAAAAGCCGCTGTCGACACCGGTCATCCGAAATCCACATTTTTGATAAAGAGCGAGCTGCGGGAGACTGGAGTTTCCGGTGCCGACTTCTAAAATTTTAAAAGCGCTGGCCCGTGCCTGTTCAATGGCATGAGAAATGAGCTTTTTCCCTAATCCTTTTCCTTGACGGGATTCGATCACTGCGATATTGACCAGTTCTGCTGTTTCCGGCCGGGTCGGTAACAGCACATATACGCCAATTGTCAAATCGTTTTCTTCTATTAAAAAGCATTCGCCCCGTTTCAGGTAATCGTCCACGATGTGGCGCGATGGATCGGCGAGCAGCAGCAACTCATACGGCGGTGTTTCAGACGGACGAAGCAATCGAATGTCCATTAGGTCGACTCCTCTTCAAAATGAATGATGACATTCGGATTGCGCCGGTCTAGTTCTTCGATCAGCTGCTTTTTTTCAGTAATATGCCGAAAGTTAATGTTAAACATCGGGTAACCCATTTTGGCATTCAGACTGGCCAGCCGTTTCATTTTTGGCGACATCACCGCTGTATACGCTTCTTCATTTGACAGCTGGAGCCCAAGAAACTGATTTCCTTTTATTTCATAAAATAAGTAATCAAGAATATCTTCCCAGCGAATGTCTACTTTTTCATCCGGCATCACGTATAGAATGAGATCCAAGCTCGTTGTCGTTACGTATAGACCGTTCCCCATTGCTTTCTTCACACTTTGCCTGGTCACCCAAATCATGAGCAGCATAAACAGAAAGAAAAACATCGCCATGAAGAAGCTCTCTTCTGTAAAAGCCAAATACGCAAGCCCTCCGAAAAAGAAAATCAGAACCACGCACAACACAGCCAAAAAGCGCAAATTTCGTTTTGATTCGTAAAAGTCCATCATCAAAGCTCCTTTTCGCGTCCAATGTAAATAATGTATATTATACTATTTGTTGAGAAAAAATAAAAAAAGTGCCTCGATGACTCGAGGCACTTTCATAAACTTATTGCGCTGCTTCTGTCGCTGGAAGGTCTTCCGGCTGTTCAAAAGAACCATCGACATTTGCGCTTGATGTTGTCGTAACTGGTGTAAAGTCAAATGGCGCTTCTACAACCGTTTCCCAGTCGTCAATTTGCATTGTACCTTTTTTGCCTGTTAAATCTTCATGACGGATCGTGAGTGTCGTGCGGTCCTTGGACAGCGTAAAAGAAGTTGGATCAAAATCAGATTGCGTGCCATCGCTATAGTCGACTGAGAAGAAAAACATATCTGCGATGTCTCTCGCTGTATAATCTTCCGGTGCCGCTTCTTCCAGCACAATTTGAGTGGATGTAGCAGATATAACAGTAGCTTTTACTGCAACCGGATAATACGAGTTTTCCATATCAAATAACACAGTGCCATACAGCAGGTTCGCGAACTCGCCGCGTGTAATATTTTGGTTTGTACCGTATGATGTAGCGGTTTTACCATTAGTAATGCCTGTTCCATAAAGGGCTTCGATATATGGTGCAAATACGCCGCCTACATCAGTAAACGGTGTTTCCTCTGCATATTCTTCCAGTTCAAACGCGGTCACGAGAAATTTCGCCATCGCGCCGCGGCTAAGCGGCTGACCCGGCTTAAATTCAGTAGCCGTTACGCCTGAAACGATGCCATATTCGGCCAAGGCATTAACAGATGGTTTTACCCGGCTGTTTAAATCTGTAAAGCCGGCATCGGGTGCGCTTTCCGTGTCCATTCCAAGCATATTCGCCAGAATCACGGCTGCGTCACCGCGCGTTAACGTCTGCTGCGTGCCAAATTTTGTGGAAGAAACACCATTAATGGCTTCAATCATATATAAAAATTCAACCGCTTCCCCGTACCGGTCCCCTACATCTGTAAACGGATGCTCATACGCTGCGCTTGCTGGAGCTGAAAAGCTTGCGACGGTGACAGTTGCGGCAGTTGCGGCTGTAAAAAAAGAGTATTTGTTCAAGTTTGAATCTCCTATTCTAAAATGTGTTCAGCTGATTTTAGCATTTACATCCAGTTGCGTAAATAGTTCGCTAGACATTGGAAAAAGCAGTAGGCTCTCAAGGTCTAATGGCACTTGCTTCAAATGCGGAGAAAAGCATATTTCTAAAAAAGGACTCACTTCTTTTTCGTTTCTGGGTCCTTGTCTATTCGATTAATTCAGCTACTTATGCATGATTGACGCTGCCTGCTTATTTGATATAGTTTTAGCATATTTAAAAACAAAGGGGCTCGTTTTATGAAAAGCATTCAAAGCCGCTTGTTAATGTTATTGTTTTTGTTTATTATTTTGCCTTATTTTCTTTTTGTTTTTTTAATATACGGCTACACCAAAACTAGCATCGAGCGGAATGAACTGGAGAACAGCCGGGAGCAGCTTGAAGGAACAGCTGATGAGCTGGAGCAGTATTCAGAGGATCTCGTGAACCTTCCATACATCTTATACCGCAATCCCGATTTATTCCGAATGTTTGAGAACGGGTTCGAGGATTCTATTTATTTCGACTCGATGGCGATGGAAAAAAGCATTGAAACGTTTTATTTAACAAGAAATGAAATTCGACAGCTTCGCTTTTATATCGAACAGGGCCAAGAGGCCTTTACGGTGTACAATGCGATGATCAGCACACGCAAGCCGCAGCCCGGCCTGCTCTCGCTGGGACCGATCAAGCAGCTTTATGAATCGAGCGAACAGTACGTGATTGAGCCGCCTCACGAAATTGTCAATTACAATCAAGCCGCCATCCTGCCCGAGTCCGACCACGCGATGGTCATGACGTTTCACCATAAAATCGTGGATGTTCTGTCCAACGAGTTTCTTGGCATCATGACAATGGATATTGATTTGGATGCTTACGCGAAAATGATGCACAGCCTGTCTCAGGAGGAGGGCGCTTCTGCTTTTTTGATTGATGCCAATGACCGGATTATGTATGCAACGGATGCCTCCATTATCGGCAGCCAGATTCACGCTCAGCTCAAACAGCGGATCACATCCTCATATGCAGATTCGGAGGAGGAAATTGTGTTATCGAAAAAACTGACGGGCGCACTCGATCAATGGACCGTTGTGAAAATCATCCCAAGCCATGTGTTATTCAGTGACGCCCGTAAAACCGCTTTTATCAATATATTGGTTGGTCTCGTTGTCGGCTTGCTTGGGCTGGTCATGGTGACACTTATTTCCTACCGGATCACTCGTCCGATCCAGCTGCTCAGCCGGAAGGTGCGCTCGATAGAAGGCGGCCAGACGGACATCCCTTTTGCCAGCAGCCGCGATGATGAAATCGGTCACCTGGAAAGCCATATGCAGGCGATGATGAATCGCATTCACCATCACATTGACCGTGAATACAAGCTGGAAATTGAAAACAGAAAAAATGCATTCAGAGCATTAAAATCCCAGGTCAATCCCCATTTCTTATTTAATGCGCTGCAATCAATCGGCGCTGTAGCCTTAAGAGCCAACGCGCCGGCTGTTTACCGGCTGCTGACGTCCTTATCGAGCATGATGCGCTATTCTATGCAGGCGAACCAATGGGTGACGGTTCGACAGGAAATAAACTATATTAATGCCTACCTCAACCTTCAAATGGAGCGTTTCGGGCACAAGGTAAAGCATACGATTCATATGAGTGAGCCCGTTTTGGATGCACAGATTCCAAGCATGATTCTTCAGCCGCTCGTTGAAAACTTTTTCAAGCATACGTATGAAGAAGGATTCTACGAAGCCCAGTTAATCATTACCGGAAGCATTCATGAAGAACGCCTTCACCTTTCCGTTGAAAATGACGGTCCGGGCCTTGGAGACGCCGAGCTCCAAACGCTGCGACACCATATTTCGGATTCACCAAGCAATGGCTCCAGCCAAATCGGCTTGAAAAATATTCATGACCGTCTGGCATTGCACTACGGATCTGCGGCTGTTTTTTCCGTTCATTCAAGGGAAGGAAAAGGGTTTTCAGTTTCGATCATCATTCCAGATGCCCCTCCGTTTTCGAATGATGAAACGATGCTAGCGCACAAGGAGGAAACAGAATGAAAGTGTTAATTGCTGATGATGAATTTAACGTACGCGATGTCATCCGCCATGTAGGACAGTGGGAAGCGAACGGCGTCATTCAATTACTCGAAGCAAAAAATGGCGATGAAGCAAAGGACATCATTGAAACCGAAAAGCCGGAGATCATTTTTACAGACATTAAAATGCCAAAAATGAGCGGCATTGAGCTTTTGGAGTGGCTGAATTCGATTTCGTATACAGGCAAGGTCATTTTAATTACCGGATTTGATGATTACACGTTTATGCGCAAGGCCATTCAATTCAACAGCTTTGATTACTTGCTGAAGCCGATAGAGCCTGATGCGTTCAATCAAACGCTTGAACGAGCCATCGATGAGTGGAAAAGCGAAGAGGAAAAACGATCATATGAAGAAACTGGATTATATGAAGAGGCGAAAAAGCTGCAGCTGAGCCAGCTGGTTTGGGCGGTCTGCTCAGGTGATATGACGGATTTACCGCACCTTCAATCGGCCTTACCGGCAACGGAAGTATACGATGTTACGCTATTGTCTTTCTATCAAATGCATCAGCCTGCTCCTTACATCCAGGCCCTAGCGGATGAACTGGTGGAGCGAAAGCTTGGACATGCATTTGAGCTTCAGCGGGATGCGACGCTTTGTCTCGTGATCACGATACAGGGTCACTGGCTGGATGTGGAGAAATGGATTAGTCATCATGTGGATTTGCCTGTCCGCCTCGTCAGCCAGCCGCTTCCTTCTCTTGAACACTTGCCAGCTGCATTTCAGTCTTTGCAGCAAGAAATGGAGCAGCAAAACTTCAGATCCATTCACCGCCTGGATGAGCTGGAAACCGCCCGACGCATGGAAGATCTTGTCGCTTACGTCGATCAATATTATATGGAAGAATTGAGTCTGGAAAAGCTGTCCAGACGCTTTTTCTTCAGCCGCGAGCATATTTCAAGGAAATTCAAGCAAGAAACAGGCATGCCATTATCCAAATATGTGACAAACCGGCGAATCAATCAGTCCAAGCAATGGTTAAAGGAAACCGACAAAAGCATTTACTCGATCTCCTTGCTGCTCGGCTATCAGGATGAAAAATACTTCTCCAAGCTATTTAAAAAAGTAGTGGGCATGACGCCGTTCGAATACCGGAACAGCCAGTAGGCAGATCATGAACTTTCTGTTTTACGTTAAACACGATAGAGGTGAACGAATGAATACGAACATCATCCACATCTTTTCAATCGGACTGGCCGCTTTTCTCTTATCTGCCTGTCAGCCAGAATCAACGCCGGAAACCAGTCAAACCGAGCCCGACGAACAGCCGATCCACCTAACCATTCGAAATCCGAAAATCGAAATTGCTGAGTCTTTTGAAGAAATGGTGGCCGCTTATGAAGAGGAAAACCCTCAGGTGACGATTGACATTCACACCGTTGGTGGAGCAGTGGACGACCTCGCTGATTTAAAGGCACACATAGCCGCTGGCAATGGCCCTGACATTTTCACAAACAGCGGCTATGAAACTGCCAGGCGATGGGAAAACTATTTAGAAGACCTGTCCGATCAGCCCTGGGTAGACCAGGCATATGATGAAGCACTCGAGCCGATGACGTTCAACGGTCAGCTTCACGGGATGCCGATCAACCTCGAAGGCTATGGATTTATTTACAACAAGGCGCTGTTCGCTCAAGCCGGCATTGAGACCCTCCCTGATACTCGAACGGAGCTTCTGGCGGCGGCAGAGAAATTGCAGTCGGCGGATATTACCCCGTTTGCGACCGGCTATTATGAAGAATGGAAGCTCGGCGATCACTTGATGAATGTCGCGTTTGCCCAGCAGAAAGACCCCGACGCGTTTATCCAACGATTAAACAACGAGACGGACACGATCAGTCATAACCCATTATTTAATGATGTGATCGACTTGCTGGACATGACACTTCAATACGGAAATGAAAACCCGCTCACGACGGATTACAATATGGAAGTGGAATTGTTTGCTACCGGCCAGGCCGCCATGATTCAGCAGGGAAATTGGGTCCAGCCCATGATCGATCAGCAATCACCGAATATGAACATCGGCTTTCTTCCAATTCCTCTTAATGATCATCTTCAAAGTGAACTGGTCGTCAGCGTACCGAATTATTGGGTCGTTAATAAGCAGGCACCGCCTGCAAAAAAGAAAGAAGCAAAGAAGTTTTTAAACTGGATGGTTTCATCGAAAGAAGGACAGCGATACATGACGGATCGCTTTCAATTTATCCCCGCCTTCAAGAATGTTGAATCGGATCACCTAGGAGCGCTTGCGGATGAAACCATTCAAGCTTATCAAACAGGCACCGCCTTGCACGCAAACTGGTTTCATTTTCCCCCAGGCATCAAGGAAGAATTCGGGACAGCGATGCAGTTGTACATCGGTAATCAGTTGACCCGCGACCAATTGCTCGAGGCATTTCAACAATCGTGGGAACGGGCATCTCAGGAACAAAGAAACGAAACGTGAAAAACAGCAGAAAAAACGGTATCTTCCCATCTCCGCTCCGCATTTAGCGGGGCTTTTTTTATGCTTCCTTTTTCCCTCTGCTTATCAATATAAGACGAAATCTCAATCAATTCATGCCATATCCAGAACAGAAATCCCCCCGTATACTTTTACTTGTACTACATATCGAATACTTGTACTACATATCGAACACTAAAAAACAGCACAGGAGGAAGATGAATGAACGTTCAAAAGCTAACAGCAAAAGCAACTGTCGTCACTCTCGGCGCCAGTATTTTATTAGGAGGGATTGCGCCTCAGGCATTTGCCGCTCCAAAAGATGCCCGGGATTACAAAGAAACGTATGATTTGTCGCAAATCACCCGCTCAGATATGAAGAATATGATCAGCCAGCACGGTGATCCGAAATTCACTGTCCCTGCGTTTGACGAATCCACCATCCG
Organism: Domibacillus sp. A3M-37; assembly: GCF_024213455.1. Classification (NCBI taxonomy): domain Bacteria; kingdom Bacillati; phylum Bacillota; class Bacilli; order Caryophanales; family Bacillaceae; genus Domibacillus; species Domibacillus sp. A3M-37. The sequence continues at coordinate 150,119 of NZ_JANAVL010000001.1, forward strand.
GAATATTCCGGCAGCGACAAAAACAGACGAGAATGGCAACACGATCGTGATGGACGTTTGGGACACATGGCCACTGCAAAACACGGATGGAACGGTTGCTGAATACAACGGCTACCACATCGTATTCGGATTAGCCGGTGATCCTAAAAATGGAAGCGACACATTCATTTACATGTTCTACAAAAAAGTCGCCGATAATTCATTGGATGCCTGGAAAAACGCTGGACGCGTGTTTGAAGACAGTAACAAATTCCAGCCAAACGATCCGTACTTGAAATATCAAGCGGAGGAATGGTCCGGTTCTGCCACGTTCACCGATGATGGCGAAGTTCGCTTGTTTTATACAAACCGTGAGCCTTTCACACCAGAATCTGGCCACTACGGCAAACAAACATTGACAACAGCGCAGGTTAACTTATCTGAAGCTGACAAGAATACGCTGAACATTGACGGCGTGGAGGATTACAAGTCGATTTATGAAGGCGGGGACAGCAAGACGTATCAAACGGTTGACAAGGCGTTTGGCAGCGGAGATTTCGCTGATAACCATACGTTCCGTGACCCGCATTATGTAGAAGACAACGGCCACAAGTACCTTGTGTTTGAAGCAAATACAGGGACAGAATACGGGTACCAGGGTGAAGAATCCCTTTACAACAAAGCCTACTATGGAAACAGCGAAAAATTCTTCCAGGAAGAAAAACAAAAGCTGCTTCAAAGCCCTAAGAAGGACTTAGCTGAGAAAGCAAACGGCGCAATCGGCATCATTGAAATCAATGACGATTTCACCATGAAAAAGGAAATGAAGCCGCTGATCGTTTCAAATACCGTGACCGATGAAATTGAACGCCCGAATATCTTTGAAAAAGACGGTAAATTTTATTTATTCACGAGCACTCGCGGTTCAAAAATGACCATTGACGGTATTGATGACGAAGATATTTACATGCTCGGCTACGTGTCCAATTCCGTTGACGGTCCATACAAGCCGTTGAACAAAACGGGTATCGTTCTGCACCAGGATTTGAATCCTCGTGACATTACGTGGACATACGCGCATTATGTGATTCCACAGGAAAACACAGATAACTTTGTCGTCACAAGCTACATGACAAACAGAGGCTTCTTTGAAGACCGTAAGTCAACGTTTGCCCCAAGCTTTGAGCTGAATATTAAAGGTCCTAAAACATCTGTTGTGGAAAACAGCATTTTAGAACAGGGTCAGATTACAAACAAATAAACGATTGAAAGGAAAATGCCAGTCACATGGCATTTTCTTTTTCTATACAGGCGGTGAAAAATGATGAAAAAAAAACATAAACGGCATGTCCTTCTCCTTTTTGCAGCAGGTGTCATCGGACTGTTTATTTACACCGTTGTCTCCTGGGTGGATCGTCCCCTAACAAAAGAGAAAGAGGACGCTTCTTACCGGGCAGCCTACCACTTCACATCACCAGACCATTGGAAAAACGATCCGCAAAAGCCCATTTATTTTAAAGGGGTCTATCATTATTACTATCTTTATAACGGCGATTACCCGGACGGAAACGGAACCGAATGGCGCCATGCTACGTCAACGGATTTAGTGAATTGGCAAGATCAAGGCGTTGCCATTCCGAAATATACGAATGAAAACGGCGATCCATGGTCCGGGTCTGTTGTCGTTGATGAAAACAATACAGCCGGCTTTGGTCATAACGCTTTTATAGCCGTTGTGACACAACCTTCCAAGAATGGCGGCCAGCAGGAGCAATTTCTCTGGTACAGCACCGACGAAGGCAAAACGTTCACCTCCTACAGCGAAGAGCCTGTCCTCCCGAATCCAGGCACAAAGGATTTCCGCGATCCGAAAATCATCTGGGATGATCAGCATGATAAGTGGGTTATGGCTATGGCGGAAGGCACGAAAATTGGCTTTTACGAATCCCACAATTTAAAAGACTGGCAGTATACGAGCGGCTTTTCAACTGAAAACATCGGTCTCGTCGAATGCCCAGATTTGTTTTTCATGCGCGCAGATGACAGAACGGTCAAATGGATGCTCGGCGTGAGTGCTAACGGAAAAGCAGCTGGCAAGTCCAACACCTATGCTTATTGGAGCGGAGATTTTGATGGAAAAGAATTTTTCCCGGACCAAAGCGAACCAGAATGGCTGGACTACGGCTTTGACTGGTACGGTGGTGTGACATTTGAAGATGGAGCCGAACAGGACAAGCAGCAAAAACGGTACGCGCTTGCCTGGATGAACAACTGGGACTACGCCCATGAAACGCCGACAATGGAAGAGAATTTCAACGGGATGGATTCGGTCGTCCGCGAGATTCAGCTGAAGCACGATAGCCGCGGCCAGTATTATTTGGCCGCACAGCCTGTAGCTGCACTGGATAAATTAGTTCATTCCACCGATACCTATGAGGAGATCGAAGTAAACGGAGCAGAAACATTAAAAACAACGGGTGATTCGTATCAGCTCGAAGCAGATATTACGTGGTCAGAAGCAACAAATATCGGCTTCCGTCTCCGTGAATCTGCTGATCAGGAACGCCACGTCGACGTCGGTATTCTATCAGAGGCAGGCTATTCTTATGTGAACCGGTCCTTTACCGGTCAGCCAGACCAAACCGGTCATTTACTGGAAAGCCGTGCTCCATTTGACAGCAGCAATAAAAAAGTTCATATAACCATTCTTGTGGACAAAACAAGTGTTGAGGTGTTTATAGGAGACGGAAAAGTGGTTCATTCCAACCTGGTGTTCCCTGAACTTGAAGATCAAGGCATAACCTTGTTTTCCGAAGGCGGCACATCCGTTTTCAGTAACGTGAAGATCAAGCATATAGGTCAGTAAAGACATTCGACATTTTTCGCCCTTTTCTCTCATCATTTGTTAAGAATAGGGTTAAAGTCGCCGATATAAACACTATGATATTTGTAGAAACGAGGAATGTACATGTTTTCGCCCTCTATCCCGCAAACTTACAGTGAATTATCAGGAGACTATTCGTGGCCGATCGTCGTTTTGTCGATCTCAATGGCTTCTCTCGCTTCATATACAGCTCTTTCAATGAATGAGCGTGTGCAGAAAAACGGCTTTTTCCACCAGTCCGTCTGGCTCGTCCTTGCGTCGCTCGCAATGGGATTCGGCATTTGGTCGATGCATTTCATCGGTATGAATGCTTTTTCGCTGCCTGTCTCGATGAGCTATAACCACCTCTGGACCTTTCTTTCTATTTTGCCGGCCATTGTGGCTTCTTTTCTCGCTTTTCATTTAGCCAACAAGCAAAACCAGTCTTTGATGACCTTCGCTCTGGCAGGAGTCGCAATGGGGATTGGCATTGCAGCGATGCATTATATGGGAATGGAAGCGATGGAGATGGATGCTATCTATACCTATCACGCTGGTTTGTTCATTTTATCTGTTATCATTGCCATTGTTGTTTCATTCGTGGCCCTTTATATTTTCTCCAGCTTAAAACAGCTGATGAAAAAACGGCTTATGAAAATCCTGACCGCCCTTTTAATGGGACTGGCGGTTTCTAGCATGCATTACACTGGTATGGCGGCCGTTTCCTTTTTTGCTTCTCCCACTGCCATAATCTCGGTACATGCAGCCCATTCCGATATGAATATGCTGATTGGTTCGGTCACAGCCGGAATGTTTTTCCTGCTCATCTCGCTTCTTTTCTCCAGCCTGATGGACCGGTACATTGACTACAGAATCAGCTACTTTGACGGCCTGACCCGACTGCCTAACCGCCGTCAGTTTGAAAAGACATTGATGAAAAAATCAGACCACCGTCTGTTAGCCATCTGGCATTTTCATGGCTTTGAAAAAATTAATAATGGGTACGGCTATACCTTCGGAGACATGCTGATTCAACAGATTGCTCTTGAGCTGCAGAAAGCCCGCGCCAGCTTTATGGTGCTGTATCGGATTGAAGGAAACCGGTTTGCTTTTCTCGCGGAAGAAGTCGATCAGAAAATTTTTCTTCGGATCATGGAAAATATCGCAGAAAAATGGAGAGGACCTTTTTATCTGGAGGATAAATGGATTTACCTGACCTCTGTATGTGCAGTTTCCTCTATAAAAGGACCTGATACACAGCACCAGCTGTACTCAAATGCACTGGCTGTTCTTGAACATCCGCTCGCCCGATATGACAACGAAGTGGTTGTATACGATCCGAACATTCACACCTTTTCCTTTGATCAAAAAGTGGTGCAAAGTCTTGGTCGCGCGATGGCAGAGGACGAGCTGTTTCTTGTCTATCAGCCAAAGATACTGGCTGCTTCTGGACAGCTTGACGGGTTTGAAGCACTCATCCGCTGGAAGCATCCCACTCTTGGCATGCTGTCACCCGGTGTGTTTATTCCGATTCTGGAGCAAAACCACCGAATTGATGAGGTGACCGACTGGGTGATTGACCGCGCTGCCCGGCAGCTGCAGCAATGGACACAGTCCGGTCTGCCTGATCAAAAGGTCGCCGTGAACATTCCCGGTGAATACATTACGTCTTCTAAATTAAACAATGTACTGAAAAAAGTGATCGAACGCTATTCGATTCACCCGGAGCAGCTTGAGCTTGAAGTGACCGAAACAAGCGTCGTTCAGTCGGCAGAAAGCGCCATCCAGGCGATTAACTTATTCCGGCAGCAGAGCTTTTCCGTTGCGCTGGACGACTTCGGAACAGGTATCTCTTCTCTATCTTTTTTGCGTCAAATACCGATCAACACACTGAAAATTGATAAGTCATTCGTCGATCAGGTGCCCTATTCTGAAAAAGACTCGGCCATTCTGCTGGCGATTATCACACTCGGCCAGTCGTTGAATCTGCATATTGTCATTGAAGGAGTGGAAACGGCCGAGCAGGTTGAATTTCTCATTTCCACCGATCACCCCATCGCCATTCAAGGCTATTATTATGGGAAGCCGATGACGCCGGCTGAAATGGAAGAATGGCGAAGAGGTTTTTTTGTACAAGCAGAAAAAACATTCTGACGGCTTTAGATGTGCGCATTATGGACAAACAACCGGCTGAATCCCCTCTCATGGATTCAGCTGTTTTTATTTCATGAAAGAGAACAGCCCTTTTTCAGTCGTACAAAACTGTCCTGCCTGATCCAGAAACGATTTCACCTGACCGGGCATCGTCCCTAAATACGTCGGGAATCCCCAGATGATTCCGTCCGCCTCACGTAAATCGTCCATCGTTGCAACCGGAATCATCGCCTGCTCCTGCTGCACCTTTTCATAATCTTCCACCCGCTTTGTCAATCCAAAACGTTTGCCCAGTTTAGAAGAAGCCTGATTCTGTCTTTGAAGCGCAACCCGAATAGCCGGATCAGAAAATTCAGGAATGCGCAGCCGTCTGTACACGGCTCCGTCTACGGCACCGATGCCTTCAGCGACCGCTTCACTCAGCTCGGTAATGTGTCCATAGGCACTGTAATAGACAATCGCAATCGTCGTCAAAAATCATTCCCCCTTTCTTTACACCGGGCTCTCCGATGCGGTCTGGCTAAACGATACAGCCGTACGCATTTTCGACAGCCACTGCCCATTTCCATAAACCGCGCGTGTTTGCGGCAGCTGGGCGAAAAGCTCTTCTACTGAATAGGCTTGAATGAGCACAAAGCTTGCTTCCTGACCGATTTGAATGCCTTTATTCGTTTGCCCGATAATGGCAGCCGGCTCGTCTGTGATCATTCGAAGCAGGTCAATGACGTCTTCCTTTCCACCCATATGTGCCGCGTAGCCGGTAATTTGAGCAATCTGCAGCAAATCACCGCGGCCAAATGGATGAAACGGGTCGCAGACGTTATCAGAGGCGGTGGCAACCGGAATACCCGCTGTCCGCAGCTCCTTTACACGCGTGACGCCGCGCCGGACCGTCCCTTTATCACCACGGCCCTGTAAGTACAAATTAGCGGCCGGCAATGTGACAGCTGTTAACGATGCCTGCTTCATTTTCTCGATTACATCATCAGCCTGCTTCTGATTCATTGCGGCAAGCGAGCACAAATGACCGACGTTGACGCGTCCTTCGTAGCCGTGCTTAATGGTTTCGTCCACAATCGTTAAAATCGTGTTTGTCTGCGGGTCATCACTTTCGTCTGTGTGAATATCGAGCGGCAGGTTGTGCTTTACAGCGTAGCGGAAAAGCTCGCGCACCCCTTCATGAGGATCAGGGCTAATATGCGGAGCACCGCCAATTCCGTCGATGTTCATCGTGAGGAGCTGTTCAATGCGGGTGCGATCCTGTTCGTCGTACGGATAATACGGCAGCATCGGGAACACTTGAATATCCACAACCGATTGGAACTCTTTCCGCAATTCCAGCGCCATTCGAACTCCTCGAAACATCACGTCTTCATCCAGACGGGTGTGAAAATCAATATGTGTGCGGACCGACCGAGTGCCATGCGCAAGCGCTGACAGCACCGTTTTTCTCATTCTCTCTTTCATATTTTCATCAGTGACGAACTGGGAAGCCTGGCCATAGCTTTCAATTGCTTCCTGAAGCGTCCCGCTGATGTTTTGGGCAAAAGGAAGAGAATGTGACTTATCCAGGTGCATATGAATGTCAGAAAAGGACGGCAGCAGGATCGCACCTTCTACATCTACGACCGTTCCCTTCCTTTCTTCATCTGTCGCTGCAAACGAAAATGGCTCACCCCCGCTTTGCAATTGTTCGTGACTGTCAATCGACACAATTTTTCCGTCCTGTATAGCCATGTCGTAATACAAGTTCGCATTCCAAATCGGAATACGGGCATTTAAAAGCGTCATCTCCATCCTGTTCACCCCTTATGTACAAGTCTGTCCAATCAAATACGTTGTCTGCGCCGGCACCGTTTCACAAACGATTTGTCCATTTGAAACGACCAGCTCTGTGACGGGCTGGCGCCGAAGCAGGTCGTGGGCACTTTCGGCCGAAACCAGAATAAAGTCAGCACGATGGCCCTCCTGAATGCCATACCCCTCGATGTTCATCACCCGCGCACCATTCGCTGTCATCATTCCATACACCGAATCAAAATCTCGCGCACCGGTCATATGAGCCTGATGAAGCAGCATGTGGCCGGCTGATAAAAGCGAGCCGGTTCCAAGCGGATAAAACGGGCTTAAAAAATCATCATGGGCCACTGCCACATTTACTCCCGCTTCATGCAAATCCTTCACCCGCGTGATGCCGCGCCCCTTTGGCCATGCATCGAGCCGCCCTTGAACAGCTGTGCTGATCAGCGGGCACGTCACTACGTTGATGCCTGACGCCTCGATCAAACCGATCAGCTTGCGCACGTATGCTTCCGGATAATACGCCATCGCGTTCAAATGGCTGACAGTGACACGGTTCCCCATTCCATATTCAGCTGCAAGCGACGCCACTATCTCTACAAAACGAGAAGTGCCGTCATCGATTTCATCACAAAAAATGTGGATGTCTTTATCGTATTCTTTGGCCAGCTCAAAGCATACATACAGCGATTCAATTCCTTTTTCACGTGTCGGCTCCAGGTGCGGTACTGCGCTGATGCCGTCTGCACCGCGTTTGATCGCTTGGCGCAGCAGCTCGCCTCTATCTGCCGTGATCCCCTTTTGCGGAAAAGCGATCAGCTGAAGCGTCAGAAAAGGCGCAACAGCCCTCTTTACATCAAGCAGTGCATGCAATGCGGTCAGCTGAGGATCTGATACGTCGACCATGCCGCGCATGTACAGGACACCATGCTTTACCATTTCGTCAATGACGGCATGCGCCCGTTTCGTGACATCTTCTTTTGTTAAGTAATGCGTCCGGTAGTCATTCCAGAGCTCAATGCCTTCAAACAGCTCTCCCGACTCATTCAATCGCGGCAACCCGCTTGTAAGCGCCGTATCGAGATGAATATGCGACTCGACGTAGGGCGGCAGCACCGCTTTGCCTCCTCCCTCCATTACGCGGTTTGCAGAAAAGGACAGCTGGCCGATTTTCGCAATTCGTCCGTTTTGAACTGCAATATCATACATCTTTTCAGAAAACGCAGGCCGTACATTTCGAAGCAGCAGATCATACATGCTCCGCCACCTCCATCCGTTTCGTCTTGCCTGGATTCAGCAGGCTGTACGGATCATTTTCCCGCTTCGCCTGACAAATATGAGCAATCCAGTCATCCTTCCCGCCTTCTTCAAGCAGGAACGTATGCGGATTGCTGACGCGGACAGTGAGCCGCCTCGGCTTTTCTTCCATGGTCATGATCGTCAGCTTAAGCACATTGCCTTCGTCCCAGAGCGTGCCGTACTTAATCGAGCCGACCCCGTCCGTTCCTCCGGCAATAAACCCGGCAAGCGTTGATTTCATATACGTAGATGGAAAAAAACGCAGCTCCTTACCACTTTCCTTTAACATACGCGCCAATTTACCAAGAGGGATACCCGCTCCGAATGTGCCGGCGCCATCGTCGATTCGTTTGACCGTATTCAGCTTCGTCGTATCCAGCACAATTCCACCGTGTAACGGAATAATCTGTCCGTAGTTGCCGGTTCCGCCTCTTTTTGGCACCACTGGAATCCGGTAGCGGACCGCAAACGAAAGAATAGCCGCCAGCTCCTCTTCATCACGCGGAATCGCCACACAGTCTCCCGCATAGCCGTCCAGCTGTTTTTTCAAAATAGGAGAATACCAGTAATAGTCACGCGATCTTTTTTTCACATACGCTTCGTCCAGCCGGATCACGTCTTCTCCGAATGCCTGCTGCAGTTCAAGTACACGGGTCATTCCTGCACCTCCTTTATGTGGTTGATGGCACCGGCTTTGAGTGGAAGGAGTCCATTTCAAATGAGCTGATCTCCTGAAGCGTACCGGCCATTTTTCGGCTGAGCCGATCGATCGTCTGGATTCCTTTTTCTTTTGTCGCGAGGGCAGCTTCACCGGAAATGCCGGACGCGGACAAATCATCGATGAGCCACGCCGCATAGGGACCGCCTTTTATATCCACCGGCTGATTATAGGCGTAGTATTCTACTGGCGCCTTGTCCATCTGCACCCAGCTTTCTTCAAGGGCGAGAATCATCGACGTCTCCACATCGCCGCCATGAATGCCGTATTGCAGCTCTTCCTTTGAATACAAATCTTCAAGCTCCCCTTTAAAGTCCATCACATTCATACGGAACACCATTAAGCCCGTTTCGATCCGGATTTCGCGGGCCATCATATTTAACAAATCGAGATTTCCTCCGTGTGTGTTGAAAAGGACGAGGCGGCGGAATCCGCTTGCCTTGACGCTTTTGCCGATATCGAGAACGACCTGACCGAGCGTATGCGCAGACAGGGTCATCACACCTGGCTTTCCAAAATGCTCGTTGCTTTTTCCATATGGGATAGGGGGCAGCAGCCACACATTGTCTTCCGGTTCGATATGCTCAAATATACGGTTGAGCATGCCTTCTGCAATCAGCGTGTCCGTGTATACCGGCAAATGCGGGCCATGCTGTTCTACAGCGCCGACCGGCAGCACGACGACTCCCTTTTTTTTATCAAGGTTTTGAATGTCTGTAGTGGTAAGGCGCGGCAGGAAAAATTCCTGCCACGCCTTCTCGTTTTGCTGATTCATCTGCATCGCTCCTTCTTATTCCGCCTTTTCCAAAAATTCTGTCGTGTACACATCCGATGTTTCCATTTTGTTTTCAATTAAACCAAGGTCGTATACTTGGTCAATGAGTGTCTGCCAGCGTTCTTCTGTCATCGTGCCGACGCCACTTTCTTTTGCATCGCCGCCAAAGACAAGTTCTTCCATTTCACCGGTTGCGTATTCCATCTGCTCTACTGTTTTTTCCGGATCTAATTCCTTAATGTAGTCGTATACTTTCGCTGGATCCTCGTGGTACGCTTCCCAGCCTTTTTTCGTCGCGTTCACAAACGCCTGCACCATTTCTGGATTTTCTTCCATAAACTCTTTTGTCGTAAACAATACGTCCCCATAAGGTGAATAGCCAGAATCGGCGATTAAGAGATGACCGGTTTCGACGCCTTCCTGTGCCAAATAATACGGCTCAGACGTAACGTACATTTGCGATGCTGCCTTTTTGTTTGACATAAAGATCGTATTATCTCCGGTGTAGCTGCGTGCCTGAGATTCATCAATATCATATTCATTAACTAAGTATTTCCAGTAGCCAGCACCTGGTGCTGAATAAATTTCATAGTCTTTTCCTAAATCATCGAACGTTTTGATCGGCTGGTCTTTATGAAACATAATTCCCTGCGGTGTTGTTTGGAAGTTGGCAAAAACTGTGACGAGCGGGATACCTTCATCAATCGCATACAGCACCTGGTCCGCCTGCGCCATGCCAAACTGCGCCTGGCCAGATGAGACAATCGAAATAGAAGATACCTGCGGCCCGCCCGGTTCCGTCGTCATATCAATGCCTTCATCCTCATAAAAACCTTCCATTTGTGCGTAATACTGCCCCGCGTTTTCCACCTGCGGAAACCAGCTGGTAATTTGCTTCATTTCGAATAGCTCAGTGCTTTCTGCTACCGCTTCTTCTTCACTGGATGAATTGTCAGATGCTGTCCCGCTGCACGCGGTAAGGGCGGCAAGTGACAGAACCGCCACCGCTGATCGTGCTGCTTTCCACTTCAAAAATGATCTCTTCTCCATTTGTTCATCCTCCTCTTTCTCTCGTATGTATAGAAATTTTCGTTATACGTTAAGACCTTGAATATGTTCTTTGTTCGGAATCTTTGCCTGATTCAGCAAACCAAACGGGTCATTTTCTTTCTTTTTTTGCGCAATGGCGTCCATCTGCATATCCCAGCCCCCCGCACCAAGCAAATACGTGTGCGGATCACTTGTGGAAGCGCCAATTTCGTTAAAAAAGTGGATGACTTCATCCAGTTGTTTCTTTGACTCAAACTTCACAAGCGGCAGCGCAGCCGGCACGAGGCGGCCTTTATCACGTAGCCACTCAAAGTGAAGCAGCACGTCGGCACCGAAACGGCTCTTAATTTCTTTCACCTGCTTGTAAAGATTGTCGATTGAAAAAAAGTTTTGTAAATAAGTCCATTGCTTATCTGCTTTCAGCGCCCAGAGCGTTGTATGGTTCCAGGTGAAGTCAGACAGGCCGATTCCTTTCCGGTACTGATCGGCAGAAATCGTGTAAATGGCTTTTCCGTGAAAGCGGTCCGCTTCTTGTTCAAGTAAAGCTTGATTGCTTTCATCGATTTCCAGCAGAACCAGTGCGCGGTCTGAGGCTCCAATGTGTTTTTTCAACGGTTTAAAAAAATCAGAAATCGGAGCTTCCATCACAGAAACGAGCCGTTTTTTCCATTTTTCTTCTTCTGCCACAGCCCGGGAAAAGTGAAGGGCTTCTGAAAAATCGGTGAAAGCATATATTTGCTGCACCCAGCGGGATTTCGGCGTAATCGGAATCGTCACTTCAGTCATAATGCCGATTGTGCCGTAGCTGTGAATGTAATGCTGAAGCTCGTCTCCGGACACCGTCAGCTCACGGATGGACGCTTCTATTGTCATAATTTTGGCGCTGATCACGTTCCCATCCCATAAATTACCCCACGTTACCGAACCGACTCCACCCGATCCGCCGGACACAAAGCCGCCGACCGTTGCTTTAACAAATGTAGACGGATAAATCTTCAGCTCCTGACCGGTTTCATGAATCGCTTTTTCGATGTCTCTTAACCGCGCCCCTGCCTGCACGCGGACAAATCCATCACCAATTTCGAGAATTTCAGTGAGCCTGCTCAAGTCGACAACAAGTCCACCGGTCATCGGTACAGCCTGTCCATAGTTGCCCGTCCCGCCGCCACGGATGGTTACCGGGATTTTTTCACTGGCTGCTGCCTGCAGCGCCCGCCTCAGTTCTTCCTCTGTCTCCGGTACAATCACATAATCAGCTCTTTTACCAGCCAGCTCTTTTTCCAAAACAGGTGAGTACCAGTAATAATCTTTCGACAGCCTGGCAATCACGGCTTCATCTGTTATAAAAGCCTCTCCGCTCACCGCCTGACGTAGCTTTTCACTCAATCTCCTCACTCCTTCTTGAAATCAAAAAATTCAGAAATTAATCGATAGTGTCTGCCCTTTCTTATGTCATTTATATTGACATCATAATCTGCCTAATTCGGACAAACAATGTTCAACATCACTAAATTACATGAATCTATTTAGAAAAAATAACAATATTGATTGACTTTCTTACACAAACTTCATTAAACCCTTAAATATATTGTCATATTTTCTAACAAAAAAAGAAGCCCAATAACGGACTTCTTTCAAGGAACCTCATTCGTTATTTTTTTGTCCAAGCACTGTTTCACGATCCATCCCCACGTAAACGACTAACTCACCTAATGATTTGGTTTCAGTATGATGAACGGTTACTTCATGAGCAAGCTGTCTTTCATACCACACTCGTTTTACCGTGGCGTCCTTTGGACTGACGGAAATCCGGTCCTGGTCCGCCTGCGCCAGGCTATTCGAAACCGTCATTTCCACCGGCAGCTTCTGGCTTTTCATATAAAGCTGGTCATAACCTATGAGTCCAATAATTCCGGCTGTAAAGAGAAATAAAGTACGGCGAATTTTTTTCATAATGAGTGCTTCCTTTCCATAAAGTGACTCTATTGGGCTGCTTCGATGTAGACAATCAGCCCCCAGGGTGATTGCTTGAGCTCTTTTTCACTTCCCGGAGAAACGTCTTCCACTTTTACTGCGGCATAACCCCAGACCGCTTTTTTCTCACCGGGTGCAATCGCCATGCCGTCTATTCCTGTTAAATCGATCGCGCCATGCGCTAACGACTCTACTGGCAGCGCGCTTATTTCTGTCGCAAATACTGCATTTCCGTCGTTATAGGAAATGGTAAGAGTATCTTTATCATTTGCTTTCGCACTCGGCCGAATTGAGAACGATATATTTTCCGCTTTCTCCGTTGGGGACAGTGTACCACCGGGCTCGACGATTTTGCCGTTTTGCCAAAGTTCGTACGAAGCCGTTACGGCAGCAGGCCCGCTTATTCGAACCGCATCTCCACCTAACAGATCCATATGCGCACCCAATCGCTTTTGCTCCTCAGCACTGAACAATTCATCTCCGTACACCACCCACTCATCTGACTGCGTGTTCTGCGAAGCTGGTTTCTCCGTTTTCTCCGAACAGCCGGCAAGCATAATTCCCCCCGCCAGCATCATTGCCCATTTTTTCATCTAACTCCTCCATTATTCTACCTTCACTTGAAAAAAATAACCGGCGCTACCCTGCTCCCATTGTCCTGATACACTGTAAAGATAAACGCCCGGTTCATCGGGGAGGTCTACGGTTGCTTTACCATTTTCCAAAGTCAGTGCTACTGTTTCTCTGCTGCCTTCGAGCGACATATTGAGAGTCTCTGGATCTCCCCAAAAAGAAAGAACCGCTTCACTTCCTGCTTCCACCGTCTTGGGCTTGTCCTCCCCTATTACATGAACCGGTCCGCCTGTGTCCGCACATTCGCCCTTCCCCAACGCCCGCCAGCAGTAGCTTCCCTGATACACGTCCAACGCTTTCCCATCTGCTTTCACTGATAAAGAGGGCGGGCTCAGCTGACAGCCTGCCAGCAGAAACAAAGCAGAAAAAAGAATTAGCCATTTCTTCATGAAAACGCTCCTTTTCTGCCAGGTTTTCAACCGCCAAACGTCCAATAAACCTGCAGGTAAATAGTGGTGCATAAAACCGGTATACTAAAGAAAAGCACGATGATTGGCACTGTTTTGGCGTCATCCACTTCCCTCCAGCTGCCCATGATGCCTGCAACAATCGCCAAAAAAGCGACCCCGCCGGTTATCGGCAGGATCAACGGGTTCATAAAAAGCAGCGGATTCAGAAAGAAAAGCAGGGCGAGCACCAGGTAATAAACCAAACAGGCCATCGCTGCTTTTCCATAGATCGTTTTCGGCTTTAGCCGGCTGACTATCCTTCGCCGGCTAGTCATCCCGCTTTTCTTCGTACTGAATGTGGTGTTTTGTATCTGATTCCGGATGATCCCGCTTTGAATCAAACGGACGGCCGAGCTCAATGTCATCATGCGGGGTATAGCGGTTTTGCGGCAATGATTTTTTTCTCGCCGCTCTGATGATCAAGAACAAAATCGCTCCAATGATCATCGCGATGAATAAATACGGCATATGGCAGCTCCTCTCCATCCTTGATATGGGTCCATCATATACTATTTTTGAATAAACAACCATTTTTTATACAAGGAAATAAAGGTAGCCTTCAGCCCGATTTCCCGCTTCATAAACGGCTTTTTTTAAAGGTCGGATCTTATAACAAATTATTCAAAACAATAAGCAAACAATGAAATAATTGGGTTTTTTCTCTTTTTTTGTTATGCTTTTAATTGAGAAATAAACCATCAATCGAGGTGCAGCTATGGACAAGTTTGAGCGAAAAGTAAAGGAACTTCTTCCTAAACAATGGGAGGAAGCATTTTTAAATACACAAAGGGAGATTATTGAATTTTCACTCCAACCAGACGGCGAGCTGCCGCTGATGACATCAAAAGCAGGCGGCGTTGGTTACATTCCGAAAAACATGGCGTTTCCAGTTAATCCGGACGGCAGGCCATTATCACTGCTCGCGCAAATTAACTTTGCAGAAATGCCCGCTCTCCATCCGTATCCTTCCCACGGTTTATTGGCGTTTTATGTGGATTACTACGATGACTTAATTGGTGCGGATTTTGATGATTACGATAATAAAGACGGGTATCGGGTGCTTTACTTTGAATCGTTTAATGTGGAAAGCTACACACGGGAGGAACAGCTGGCAATGCATGAGCCGTTTGCGGACGAAGAGCAGTATCCGATTGTAGATACAGAAGTGGCGATGATTCCCTCTCTCACCAAACAAATTCTCCTGACCGACTCAGTTGAATTTGAGCAGACGTTTGGCACAGGAAAATATGAGTTTGACGACTTCGACCCGTACGATGAGAAATATGAAGAGTTATTGGGTTTCGGCACGCAGCTTGGCGGCTATCCGAGTTTTACCCAAACAGA
This sequence comes from Domibacillus sp. A3M-37, assembly GCF_024213455.1. Classification (NCBI taxonomy): domain Bacteria; kingdom Bacillati; phylum Bacillota; class Bacilli; order Caryophanales; family Bacillaceae; genus Domibacillus; species Domibacillus sp. A3M-37. The sequence goes on from NZ_JANAVL010000001.1 coordinate 165,157, forward strand.
CCCGCGTGAATATATAAAGGAGGGCAAACAAAATGATATTCTATTGTTTCAGCTTGATTCATGCTTTGGCAGCGGACAGGATTGGGAAATTATGTGGGGCGACGCTGGCATCGGCAACTTCTTTATTTCACCCGAAGATTTAAAATCGAAAAAATTTGAAAATGCCTGGTATAACTGGGATTGCTCGTAATGAAACGCAGAAAAAGGTGGATTTTTCTGCTTGCGGTGGTGGCTGGGCTGGATGTACCCGTTTAATCAAGTGGTCCGGGATACACGCGAGATGATTATTGAATTGCTGGACGAGGAAACGTTCACGCCAAACGCTTGAAGAGCAAATTGAACTTCTCCAACACCATGCGATTTCGCGCTCAGCACTTAATCATCGGCTCGCTGCCCTTCATGTCGGGTTTGCGGATCATTTTTCTATGTTCAAAGCGTTCTATCACGCGCATATCGAGAAACGATAATCAAATCTTTTAGCTGCCTGAATGGATCTGATCCCTTTGACTTGGGGCGGTATTTTTTATTTTAGGCCGGTATTTCCTGTGCTAGAGCCGGTAAAAATATTTATCGGCCTTAGCGTATAGGAAACCGTCCCAAATTTTATTATACCGGCTCAAGCAGGCCTGAATTTTAAAAATAAAAAAAGAACCGCGGGATCGTCCTATTTGTTTTTGATGTCTTCTAATAAAGAAATGACTTTTTCATTTTGGTCAATAATCGTTTGATTTTGCTGCCTGATTTTTGCGAAATCAAATAAAAAGACAAATAAAATGATGATCACAAGAATAATCAAACGAACCCCTCCTGATGCTATTCTCTGCTAAATATTTATCAATCCTCTACTCGAAACGGTGCGGCTAAGCCATTGATGGTTCCCCGGTATTCCCCCGGCGTCAGGTCGTATTTCAGCTCGTCCACCGAGACGCTCAATTCGGATGTTTCACCGGGCATAATAATCATTGCTTCTGCTGTAAACACGTCATGTTCATACGGAAACTCATGCCACATATCATACACCTTTTTTTCTAAAAAGAGGTGGACCCCTGTTGAGAATTCTTCATCGCTGTCATTGTGAATAAGCACCATGATTTTGTCCGCCTTCGTCTTATATACCTCCTGCTCCGCCGTGACCATCACGCCGTTTTCCGATTGCGGTCGCTTCTGTATTTGTGCTTTTTCGGTCAGCTGGCTCTCTGGTGACTGGCATGCTACCAGAAAAACAAGCAAAAACAAAACCGCTCTCCTTTTTTTCACGTTTGGTCCCTCCTTCTTTTTTTAAAAAGAAAAAACAGCCCGTACCCGATCATGCCGCCTATTGTATTAAGGAGCAGATCATCCACATCAAAGCTGCCGAAGCCGAATAAAAGCTGAACCACTTCGTAGAAAAGGCTTAGCCCGGCCGCTGCTCCTGTCACAGAAAAAAATCGGCGGCAGCGGTGAAACCAGAAAGGCAGCAACAGTCCGAGTGGAACAAACAGCAGAACATTTCCGGCCAAATTTTGAAGCCGTATCGATGGCGTTAAGTTTGATGGCGCTAAAAACAAGCGGATCGATTGAAATGGAATGAGATTAGCTGACTCCCACCGCAGCGCCAGCTGGCTTTTATCTGTTACCTGCCAAAGATTTAGCGATGGGTATTGTTTAAACAAAATAAATTTTGTTAAAACGAGTAAATACATCACCAAAACAAGCCATTTTCCAAAACGCATTTCTTCATTCTCCTTTATCTCATCCGAATAGCGCCAGATGAACAATCAATCCGATACAACGGCGAAGCAAAACATACATTCTTTCGTTATTAAAAAATCGATCTTGCTTTTATATCGTGCAAATACTGTGTGACTCGCCGATCGTCTTCGTGCGGATACGTAAATCGAAAATGGTCCCTCACCCGAATGGCGGTCTGCCGGAACAAATCGCTCATCTCAAACAGCGCCCGCCATATGTCTTCCTTTTCCCCAGACGCAAAGGTGGCTAACAGCGCATTCCATTCTTGTTCCGAAAGATATTTTTTAAAATACTTGCTGCTTTTACCGGCACTGACCGAAAATTGAGTGTCGATTCCAGCGCGCCATTGAAGCATTTGCAAAAGCATCGGCCGGGCGTTCTGGTTTAAGTGCTCCTGCGCATACAATAGTTCTCCGCGCGCCAGCCCCTTTGCCACATAGGTCGTGATCCACCAAAACTCGTTGCAGCAGTCCTGAAAAAAAGCGGACGGTGGCTTTTGAATCCAGTAATCGCGATCTGAAGGCGGCTTTACGTGGGAGAAACGCTGATCCTTATCCAGCAAAATAGCAGTCAATGAATCTTCTTCGGCATATTGCTTAATGTCAGACAGCGGTATAAGCGTCAAGTCAATCCGGCTGCCTTCCGTAAAAAGCATTAAATAGGAAAAACGTCCGCCCAGCTGTGGTGGAAACAGCGACATATTTTCCGGTGTCTGCATGATGATCCGTTCCCCAAACACATCAATCCATTCCGGTTCTGCCAAAAATGAAGCCAGATCCGTCACTGCATATACAATGTCATAATCCTGAAATTCGTCTTTGAGCGCGTTCCGGTTCACACGGGAGCCATTCATGCCCACCAGGCGAATCCGTTCATCTAGCTCGGCCGTTTTTAAAATAAGATCCATCATGTCCTGATCAGTCCGCCGATTCTTCTGCATACTTATCCCTCGCTTTTTTCTTTTTGCCACACGCCCCCACCGCTCAGCTTAAACCCGCATTTTTCATAAAAGCCTGCTTTTTCTTTTTCAAATGTCAGAGTGACGATTTCCAGCCCGGCCTGCCTTGCTTCCTCCAGCAGCCGTTTCACCAGCATTTGGCCCATTCCCTGCCCTTGGAAATCAGGATGAACCAAAATATCCTCCATGTAGCCGTGCTGCAGCCCCATGCCGCATACATACCCGAACGCAATAAGCCTGCCATCATCATGCCGGGCCCCCGCCCAAAAATGGCATCGCTCAAATAAAAGAGGGTAGTCCTGATCGCGGCGGTCCCAGCCGATTTTCTCACGCAAATCCGGTACCTCGTGATCAGCAATAAAGAGATTCACCCTCACGTTCAACATAAGCTGCCTCTTTCATTATATGCCTGTAAAAAAGCGATAACATCGTCGCCAACTTGTGTGGACCCTTCGCCAAGCCAGATTAGGTGTCCCCATGTATTATAAAATTTCAGTGTAGTGGAAGGAATATGAAGGTTGGCAAAATAAGCATGTGCGTTTGAAACAGAACGGTCGTTAATGCTTGCTTGAATCAGTGTTAGACACTTTATGCGCTTCAAATCTGATTCTGTTACAGCGGCTGAATTGTCCAGGTCCATTAAAAAACCCTTGCCGGACCGCTGGCGGTTGTTCATTTTTCGGATCGCTTCAATATCTTCTTCCCAAATTAAATGCTTTGCCTCGTCATAGGACAGCGTGCTTAAAGAGGAAAACATCGGCTTAAATGATAAGCGCGGACTGGCATTGCCAAAAACCTTCAGTATAGTCCATGTTAGCCATTCAAAAGGCGGACGGAATATTACCTGCGCAGTTTTATATTCTGTATGTTCTGCTGTCAGCCACCTGCCGACCACTGCACTTTGCAGCGTCAGTGTTTTGATTCTCTCCGGAAATAACGAAGCCAGCTTGATCGCACTTGTCCCGCCAGCGGATACGCCAATCAGGTGCACACAATCGAGCCCTAAATGATCCAGCAGCCTCACATACCCGCAGACTGCGTCATCGAGTGACCCGGCTGCGGAAAGACCGTAGCCCGCCCGCGATGGGGTAATGAGTTTACAGCCATGATCGACCAAGTGCTGGTAGCCAAATTCCTCATAGCAATTAGAATGACCGCCATGCATGACCAGCACTGGCGTCCCATCCCCAATGATCGAATATTCCGTCATATGACCGTCCGTTTCGTATGTCCCAATAATCCGATCCAATCCTTTTCCTCCTTAGCGATTTAACATCATTTGATCTGTCCCTTTAAATCCCATTGATTCATATAAGGGTTTCGCCTGGTCACTTGCCAGCAGGCGAATCGTTTGAATCCCTTTTTCTGCAAACCAATCCAGCGCAGCGTTCGTCAAAGACCGGGCATACCCTTTTTTACGGAAGTCAGGATGAACGTATACGTCCCCGATAAAACCGTACTCACTGTTCCTATAAAAACAATAGGGGATATCTTCCTTTAAAAAAGCACCCGCGCACGCAATGATGACATTGTTTTTTCGGATAACAAAGTGAATCGCCTTTTCTTCTGCATAAAGCGATAGATACGTTTTCTCCACTGCCAAAAGAAAGTCATCACGCAAAATGTGGTTCATGCCCACTTCTGTAAACATGGCGAATTTCAATAAAGCAATCTCTGGCAGATCCCGTAATCCAGCTTGTTTAATTTCCCCCATTTCGCTTTTATCCCTCCATTTGAGCCAAATAATACTGTTCTTCTCCATCTACATCCACGATGAGCACATCCTGCTGTTCAGCCGCTTTGAAAATAACGGTTCCATTCGGTAAATGAGTCGCAGAACCGTCTCCAAAATCTTCTGGAACGGTTACGTTTTGCTCAATTTCGCCCGCTTTTTCTCCTTTTGTCAGCGACAGCTGGTCAACCCAGTCTACATTCGCTTTATAAATCACACCTTCCAGCTGGAATATGTCAGCGGATGGATCGAGTTCCAGCACCTCTTTGGCGGTTGGATTTTCAGTAGTCGTGGTGACAAGGGGCTTCGTTTGGGCCGAACAGCCGGCTAGAAAGAACACGGTTAGCAGAACGAGAACCATTTCTTTCATTTGTCGATCAATTTTCAAGTAGACCAATACCACCAACAACCTTTCCTTCCACTTTATAAAGGGCGCTGAATGCGCGGTCGCCATGAAGCTGCTTTTCTTTTAACAAATAGGTTGTCACTTCAGCTTCTTTTCCTTTATACGGTGTCGTGTTAATGAAAGCAGACTGCAGCTCCTGGACCTCGCCTTTTTTCCTTTGAATAGCAACCATTTCTTTTTGTTCTAGTTTTTCAATATGCGAGCTGAATGATTCTATATATTTTTGTGTATGGATGGAATATCCGCGCTGCAGCAAGCAAAAACAAAAGAGAAACTCATTTTTTCATTAATATCTCTCCTCTTTTTATGTATGTCGTTTCTCCGCCTGTTTAGCCGAAAATTCTTCTTCCGATAAAACTGTCATTCCATTCCGCCGCAAAAGTGCCGTTGTGACACCGGCGCCGGCGATTTTCTCCCCAGAAAAGGCTCCATTGTAAATCTCGCTGCTTCCGCATGACGGACTGTTTTCCTTCAGGACGACCATTGTTGCGCCTACTTCACTTGCTGTCTGGAGTGTTTGCATGGCGCCGGCCACATACATATCGGTAACGTCTCGGCCAAGCTGATCCATCACTTTTGCCCGTCCGTCGAGTACATCTTCGCCGGTCCCGCCAATAATTTCCGCCGGCGGCCGCGGTGTTTGAAATCCGCCCAAAAGCTCCGGGCAAACCATCACCGCTTTTTTCGCTTCGACCAGCTGGCAAATGTGTTCATCCAGCCGATCCGTCCCGTTGTATCGCACCTTCATTCCTGCAAGACAAGAACTGACTAAAATCATGTTTATCACTCTCCTGGTATATATCCGACAACTTCTTTCGTTTCCGGCTCGATAAGGATGATAGGTATCCCTGTTACACTTCTTTTTTCCTCTGCAAACGACACCGCCACCCACTTCTTTGAATCAGAGGAACGAATCCATTCCACATCCTGCCTCTCTTTTGTCACATTCACAGCGGCCATCTCTTCCGCCTTTACAGTCCAATCCTGTTCCTGCAAAAAAGCCCATGCTGCCTGTTTTTCCCGGGCAAATTCACCGTCAAACTTTGCTTGATTGCCCTCTGCACATCCCGTTAAAAACGCAAAAAGACATGAAGCGAATATCCATTTTTTCAATATGTCCGCCTCCTCAGCCGGTGGACTGGCACCAATTAATCAAAATATAACATAATAAGGAAATAAAAGCGTCATCTCCGCTATTTTCTCCGAAATGATTTACACTGTACGAAAAGGAGATGGTTCAAAATGGCAGAGCATATTTTTACCTTATATGCCGATTGGCCCGGCGGCCGCAATGATACCGGCACGATTAAAACAGGAAATTTAAACACGACGGTGTCAATCCCGCCGCAAATGGACGGTCCCGGCATTGGAACGAATCCGGATGAAATGCTGCTCGGGGCGGCGGCGGCCTGCTATATTATTACGCTCGCTGCGATGCTGGAACGAAGTAATGTACAAAAGGAATCACTGACCATGACATCAGAGGGACTGGTGGATGTGACAAATGGGGTTATCACCTATCAAAAAATTATTCACAAGCCGCGCATCGTATTAAAAGCGGATGCGACCGAAAAAGAGATTCAAAAAGTCCATAAACTGGTGGAAAAAGCAGAATCATCCTGCATGATCAGCCGCGCTGTTAAAGGAAATGTCGAAATTGAGTTGAAGGCATCTATCGAAAAAATGCTATCATCGTCTTGAGGAGATGACAAGATGAAAACAGTTGTTATAATCGGCGGCGGCATCACGGGGATGTCTGCCATGTACTACCTGTCCAATGAAAAACCGGACTGGAATATCGTGCTTGCGGAGCAAAACGAACAGCTTGGCGGTAAAATCCGGACCGTGACCCATGACGGCTTTACGATTGAAACGGGTGCGGATTCAATTGTCGCTCGGAATGCTGGTGTGCTGCCGCTTGTAGAAGAACTCGGGCTAATGAACAAACTGGTGTATAACGAAACGGGCGTGTCGTATTTGTATACGGATAACGAGCTCCATAAAATACCGGAAGAAACGGTTTTTGGCATTCCGACAAGCGAGGAATCGCTGCATGAGAGCACTCTTTTATCTGACGAAGGAAAACAGGCTGCTTTGGCTGATTTTGAAAGAACAGAAAATCCGTTTGGCCCGAATGATTCTGTCGGCGACTTTTTAACATATTATTTAGGCAGTGAAATTGTTGAAAAGCAAATTGCCCCTGTTCTGTCCGGCGTCTACTCTGGCAAGCTAAACAATTTGACGATGAAGTCGACGCTTCCTTATTTGCTTGACTACAAAAACAAATACGGCAGCATTATTAAAGGTTTCTCGGCAAACAAGGAAACGTTTCTTGGCGACAAAGCCCGCAAAAAGTTTCTTTCATTTGAAGGCGGACTCAGCACGCTCATTGACCGGCTCGCGGAAAAGTCGCCGTCTGCACGAGTGCTAAAAGGCACTACTGTTACGAAGCTGGAAAAGGCGGGCGAGGCTTATTCGATTTCTTTCGAACATGGAGAATCCATTGAAGCGGATGAAGTCATTCTCGCCATCCCGCATGACGCGGCGCAAAAAATGCTGGCAGAACCCGCGCTGGATGAACATTTTAATGAACTGAAAAATTCGTCGCTCATCAGTATTTATCTCGGCTTTGATATTCCGGATGAACAGCTTCCTGCAGACGGCACCGGTTTTATCGTCACGGACGGCACCGATTTAACGTGTGACGCGTGTACGTGGACGAGCCGAAAATGGACACACACGTCGGCAAACCGAAACCTGCTCGTCCGGTTATTTTACAAAAGCTCGAATCCGCATTACGCGGCACTTGCCGGCATGACCGAATCGGAGCTTGTGAAAGCCGCTCTCGCAGATCTTGAAAAAAGCCTCGGTATCACGGAAAAGCCAAAGACTGTTGAAGTGACACCGTGGACGAACATGATGCCGAATTACCATTTAGGACACGGCCAGGCAGTTGCAGGACTCGTAGAAAAAATGAACAAGTTTTATCCAAACGTCCACCTTGCCGGCTGCTCGTATTTTGGCGTGGGCATCGGCGCCTGCATTCAAAATGGCCGGCATATCGCGCATACGATTTCAGGAAACGGGGACACTGCTGAAAAGGAGTGATCCCTAATGGATGAAAAAAAATATGATGAAACATTTGTGAAAAACACTAAACAAATACAAATCGAAACAAACGAGCGCATTAAAGACAAAAGCCGCGAACCGGACGACCAAAACCGAATGAAAAGCGTCGAAAACCGGCGCATGTAATCAAAGTGTTCCGCTTCCGGCGGGACACTTTTTTTCATAAATCAGTATGCGTTTTTTTGTTTTGAAAAAGGGAAATAAATTGGAAAAGGAGGAGAAAAATGAAGGAAGTAACGAAAAAGCGCACAAAAGCAGTACTCATTGACCAACTGATTTACAACCTGGCCTTTACCGGTGCTGGAGCGGCGTTCCGCCGAAAAAAACAGGTTAAAAGCGAGTTTCTCTCTTCTGTCATCGTCCCGACGATGGTAATGTGGGGAATGGAATACATTCAGCTGCGCAAGACCGGGCAGACAACCGGCTATAAAAAAATGGGGCTTGTCCTTGAAAGTGAAGACGGCTCACCGCTGACCTCCAGCCAGATTATCAAGCGCATTCTGTACCGCGATTCCGTCAGCGGACTTGTTTATTTCAAGGACCGGGACCGCTTTGAAGCGCAAAACGGCGCTCAGTTCCCGCATGATACGTTTGCTGGCACAATCGTTAAAGAAACACGCAATGGTTAATGTCCGAAAGCAGCCCTCGAACAAGAGAAGGCTGTTTTTATACGCATAAACGATACGAAGCACCTTTCGCATATTTGACAAAACATGATGACGCCCGCTTTTATCCCTCCTTTTCTTTTGAACATTTCGGTGTGCTACACTAGGAAGAAAAAGCAGGTGAGCACATGCTTTCAACGTTTTTGGCCCGGAACATCATTACGGATGTGAAAAAGTTTATTCATGAGGATATCATTATCGTATCCATCGACGGCATCATTATCGCGAGTTCTGATGAATCGCGCGTCGGCACGTTTCATGAGGGCGCGCTGCTTTGTGCAAAAGAACGCCGGACAATGATTATTTATAAGGAAGATGAAAAACGGCTGAAAGGAGTCAAAAACGGGCTCAACCTGCCAATTTTTTTCGATAAGCGCGTCATTGGCGTCATCGGCATTACCGGTGATCCGAAAGCCATTTTGCCATACGGGGAGCTGCTGCGAAAAATGACCGAGCTATTGGTGCAGGAAAGCTATTATTCTGAAGAACGGCAGTGGCGCATGCGCGGGCTGGAATCGTTTGTGTATGACTGGCTGAAAGCAGATGAACTGTCGTCTCCTTTGCGTGAGCGAGCAGCTATTTTCGGAGTGGATCTCATGCGGGACAAGCAGTTTATTTTGATCAAGTCCTCTTTTACATACAGCAGCGTGACCGAGCTGACACGTTTATGGGATGATGGGCGCGGACTGGATTTTTTCATCCACCGTGGTCATGACCGTATACTCCTCGTTCATACTGTTCATGATGATGCGGCAGTGCTTCGGTTTAAGCTGGAAAAATTACTCGGATTCACCGGCGGACGGATCGGTGTTGGGCAACTCGTAACGCCTGAAACAGCAGCGATCGGATTTACTCAGGCAGAACGGGCGCTTCTTACAGCGAAGCCTGGCTGTATTGTGTATGAACAAGACCTCCGCCTTTCCCTTTGCCTCCATGACATCCGTCCTGAAACGAAAGCGGAATTTATTAAACGAATTTTGCAGAAAGCGGATGGACATGATGAATTAATTCACACAGTGCGGACCTTTTTCGATCAAAATATGTCACTGAAACAAACGGCCGAGACGCTGAACATTCATATTAATACCCTTCATTACCGGCTGAAAAAATGGCAGGACTTGACTAATCAGAATGTGCGAAAAACAGAAGACGCCGTTTCTACGTACCTCGCGCTGCAATTTTTGGATGAACGCACAAAATAACAGCGAGAAAAAATGCTTTTTTTTCATTTATCTCTATAGGAATCGCTATAAAAAGCTCTTATGATAGTAAAAAAGGAGCGAATTCCATGATTTCTACTCAAACGATTAACACATTCAAGACAATCGTCGGCGCGGAAAATGTGATCACGTCATCCGCTGGCCGGCTTGTGTATTCATACGACGCGACGCCGAACTTCCAATCGATGCCAGAAGCCGTTATCGCACCGCGAAACACGGCAGAAGTTGCGCAAATTGTAACCGTTTGCCGCGACAAAAAAATTCCGATTGTCCCGCGTGGCTCCGGCACCAATCTCGCGGCCGGGACGGTTCCTTCTGAAGGCGGCATCGTTCTTCTGTTTAAACATATGAACAATATTTTAGAGATTGATGAAGAAAATTTAACCGTGACGGTGCAGCCGGGTGTCGTCACGCTCGACATGATCAAAGCTGTGGAACAAAAAGGCTTGTTTTATCCGCCGGACCCGAGCTCAATGAAAATTTCGACGATGGGCGGCAATATTAACGAAAATTCAGGCGGCCTGCGCGGCTTAAAATACGGTGTAACACGCGATTACGTGATGGCGCTCCAGGCGGTTTTGCCAAACGGGGACATCATCCGGACCGGCGGCAAGCTCGCCAAAGACGTGGCCGGTTACGATTTAACGAGGCTGCTCGTCGGCTCAGAAGGCACGCTTGCCGTCATTACGGAAGCGACGCTGAAGCTTATTCCGATGCCGGAAACGAAACAAACGATGCTGGCTCTGTATAACAGCATGGATGCGGCGGCAAAGTCCGTCAGTGAAATCATCGCGGCGAAAATTATTCCGGCGACGCTTGAGTTTTTGGACCGGCCGACACTCATTGCCGTTGAAGATTTTGCTCAAATCGGCTTACCGACGGATGTTGAAGCCGTGCTGCTCATTGAACAAGACGGTCCGCCGGAAATTGTCGCACGTGACATAGAAAAGATGGCTGCGATCTGCACACGCGAGCAGGCCGTTTCGGTGCAGATTGCTGCAACCGAAGCGGAAGCGCTGGCGCTTACAACCGCAAGGCGAGCCGCTCTTTCCGCTCTCGCCCGGCTAAAGCCAACAACGATTTTAGAAGATGCGACCGTGCCACGTTCGGAAATCGCCAACATGGTGAAAGCAATCAATGAGATTGCGGAAAAACATAACGTACGCATTGCCACGTTCGGCCACGCCGGCGACGGAAACCTGCATCCGACGTGTCCGACTGACGCACGCGACCATGATGAAATGGAACGGGTCGAAGCGGCATTTGCGGATATTTTCGCAAAAGCGATTGAACTCGGCGGCACGATTACCGGCGAGCACGGTGTCGGCATGATGAAAGCACCGTACTTGGAATGGAAAATGGGCCCGGAAGGCATTGCCATTATGAAAGCAATCAAGCATTCGTTTGATCCGGACAACATCATGAACCCGGGCAAAATGTTTGCAAAAGAAACGAGAAAACGGGTGGTGGTGACACAATGACAACGATGACAGTACGCGAAAAAGCCATTCAAGAACAATTCAGCCTGCGCATGGACGAAGGCGAGCTCCTCAACTGCATGCGGTGCGGCTTCTGCCTCCCCTCTTGTCCGACATACATCGAAACCGGCTTTGATGAAAGCCAGTCGCCGCGTGGACGGATCGCACTCATGAAAGCGGTCCATGACGGACTGATCGCACCAGACGAAGAAGTCGAAAGGTCACTGAACTTATGCCTCGGCTGCCGGGCGTGTGAGCCCGTTTGTCCGGCAGGCGTCAACTATGGCCATTTGCTTGAAGAAGCACGTGATATTTTCGCCGATCATAATGAATTTAAGCCGCAGACAAAAGCAATCCGTAAAACGGTGTTTGAAGGCTTGTTCCCACACCAAAACCGGATGGAACACGCGGTTACCCTGCTCGGCATTTACCAGCGGAGCGGCTTGCAAAAAACAGCGCGAAAACTCGGCTTTATGAAGCTGTTTCCAGATAGCATGCAGGCGATGGAGCGCGCCCTTCCTGCTGTACCGAAGCGAAGCGACATGAAAAAGCGCGAACGTTCTTTTACTGCATTGGCTGAAAAAAAAGCAACAGTCGCTTTTTTCTCCGGCTGCTTAATGGACACCATGTTTTTAGATACAAACAATGCCACCGTGAAGCTTTTGCAAAAAGCGGGCTGCGACATCGTTATTCCAGACGGGCAGAATTGCTGCGGCGCGCTTCACGGCCATAGTGGCGAAAAGGATGGCGCCAAAGAACTTGCCAAGCGTAACATCGACGCGTTTGAACAAACAAATGCGGACTTTATTATTACAAACGCCGGCGGCTGCGGAGCGTTTTTAATCGACTACGATCATCTCCTAAAAGACGATCCTGACTACAGCGAACGCGCCAAAGCGTTTACAGCGAAGATTAAAGACATTACGCAAATTTTGTTTGAACTGAATTTCCATGAACGCGTTGGGCTAAACGTAAATCCACAGGTCATTACGTACCAGGATTCGTGTCATTTGCGCAACGTCATGCACACCCATATCGCCCCGCGTGTGTTAATGCAGTCGATCACGGGCGCAGAGTACCGCGAAATGGACAATGCCGACTCGTGCTGCGGGTCCGCCGGCATCTACAACATTGTCGAAAGCGAGATGTCGATGCAAATTCTCGACCATAAAATGGACAAAGCAAAAGCAACAAATGCGCATACCATTGTCACCGCCAATCCGGGCTGCCTGCTGCAAATGAAGCTTGGCATTGAACGAGAAGGCTTATCAGACAGCGTCCGTGCCGTCCATATTGTCGACCTTTTGCTCGAAGCGTGCGGCGAGCTCGCGCCTTAACGCTTCACGGTCTTTTTCAAAATCCATATCCGGCATGTCCATTGTTTCTTGTTTTTTAAACCAGCCTGGCAGCTTTTCTTGCCGGACTGGTTTTTTTGTGCGTTGACGATCGTTTTCCCAATTGCACAAAATTTTGCGTACGTATGCCCATGCTGTAATCCCTTTTGCTTTGGCGATACTAATCGCTTCGGTCACCTTTTCTTTTCCAAGTGATTGTTCAAATTTGGCGCGTTCCGATAAAGAAGAATCTGCTGTTGAAGTCTTTTGTTTGTTCTTCTCTGGTATAGGGCTGTCCAATGTGGCTGCATCGTCTGGCCGTTCTGGCTCATTCGTCCGGTCAAATTGACCGATTGCGTCGTACTGAATCGTGTACCATTTCGTTTTATCAAATGTCATTATATTGAAATTTCCGGTTAAAATAAGCCCCTGCTTCTCCAGGCTTTTAAGCGTCCGGCTAATGGTCGTCACACTCCAAAAGGGAAACTGCTTCTGCCAGTCTTCGTATGTATTGTACACCCAGCTCTTTCCTTCAATAACGTGTTTCTTTTTATCGATCCAGTAGTGAATTTGCTGCAAAATAATGGCTTCATTTAACCCAATTTCAGCCGCAAGCTCCGGTAAAATAAGGAGCGGCCGTTCGTGTTGGATGAGTTTTGACATAAGGAAAACCCCTTTTATTTTTCATATACAGAAAATGAAGAGAAAACGATACCTTTTCAGTGAATTTGTTACAATAAAAAAGAGAAACGCGGTGGAGGAGGAGAAAAAATGAGGCTAGTTTCACGCATGTATGATTGGATGTCAACGACGCTCAAAGGACGTTTTTTTACCGGCATTGCGTTTTTAATTTTGTTCGGTGGACTGCTGTCTATTTTGCCAAGGAACGTCTATTTTGTGCAAAGGTCATTATGATCATCGGATTGACGAAAACGCGATGACCCATTCGGCAAAAGAGTTCAGTGAGCTGGGCAGAGCGTATAATGACATGGCAAGTGATCTTCAAAAAGAACAAGATCTCCGCTTGCACGCTGAAGAAGACACGCGCTAGACAAATGAACAGCTGCGGCGTTTGTCTTTAAGCGATGGACTGACCGGCATCGGCAAACGGCGCTATTTTGACGAGAAGCTGGCTTCGCTGTTTCATACCGCATCTAAATCTGGACAGCCCCTGTCACTTTTCCTGCTCGACATAGATTTTTTTAAAATGTATAACGATCATTACGGCTATGATACTGGCGACCGTGCTCTTCAGCTTGTGGCGGCGGCACTGGATGAAACAGCGCAAAAATACGGCTTATTCACTGCGCGTTATGGCGGCGAGGAATTAGCAATGATTCTTCCACCTGGATCCCAAAAGGACGTACATACAATTGGTGTGGATCTTTTAGCCGCGATTCAACAGCTGAACATCCCGCATATATCATCACCGACAGGCGTTTTATCAGTCAGTGTCGGCATCGCCACAATGACTCCATCTCCCATTCTGTCCCCGCGGCTGCTTATTCAGTACGCTGATAAAGCATTGTACAAATCTAAACAGCTCGGCCACGGAAAAATAACGATCAATTCTTTAGAGCCCTGATTCTTTTTTAGTGGCTCTTTTTTCTTATTTAAATAAATATTTTGGAAATATAATAGATAAATTTTCATGATAATTGTAAAATAAAAAGAGGTATAAAGAAGGAGGATGGCGCGTGTTGGAGCTGGCGAGGCGGTTTCATTTACAGTCCACTAATACAATTAAGGGCCGCTTTTTAGTTATTACTGTCTTTTTGCTGTTGGTCGGCGGGCTGCTGGCTGTTTTGCCGCTCGCCGCGTTTGTCTACGACGATCGTAAACAAGAAACGTATAAACATTTGAATGAAGTGCTCGATATGCAGCAGCAGGCGATGGACAACTGGCTGAACGAACGATCCGAAGAAGCAGCTGCGATGGCTTCCCTCCCCCAGTCACGCTCATCCCTTTATAAGCAAATCCAGCATTTTACGGATCGTCATAACCAGGTGTTTGATAATATGTCTGTTTTGAATATGGACGGGCAAATTATTTATGCGACCAATGACCTGAAAGCGATTGACACAGTGAATGCTGCGCATCGTGAGTATTTCCAGGCTGCGCTTGCCGGTGAATCTTTTACGAGCAGTTCCATCCGACGGCGCAGCGACCAAGAGCCAGTGATTGTCTTTTCAGCCCCGCTTTTTAATGAACAAGGCGTAACAGACGGCGTACTGGCGGGAACGGTTACACTTGAGGCCATCGCGTCTATCGTCAATAAAACATCCTACGGAGAAACGGGCCGTTTTTATTTAACGGATGAAACCGGCATTGTTTTGTCACGCAGAACGGAAGCTGATCCATATTCACTCGCGGAAGCCATCATATTCCGTCTCGCAGAAAACGGTGAATCGATAGACCGATCCTACAAAAGTGCGGCAGGTGAAAATGTAATCGGTCAATACCGATGGCTTCATGGCAGTCAGTGGCTTCTCATCGGCGAAGTAGCCACAAAAGAAATCAATGGGGCGTTTTGGCGTACAATCTGGATGATGGGTGCTATTTTATTGTTTATATTTATTTTGGCGTACTGTGTCATTAATCTTTTGGTGCAGCAAATTATGTTTCCGATTCACCGGCTGCTTGAAGCAACGGTTATCATCCGTCTCGGCAACTATAAGCACCGAATCTCTGAAGGTGCAGCGGCCAAGTCCCTTGACGAATTTAAAGCATTGAATGGCGCTTACAATCAAATGGCCCAGTCGCTTGAACAAGAATTCTCGCTGCGAAAGCAAGCGGAAAAAAATTTGCGGCAGGCAAATGAAATGCTCACGCGGCTGTCGCTTAGTGACAGTTTGACCGGCATCGGCAACCGGCGTTATTTTGATGATGTACTGGGGCTGACATGGGAAGAAGCGATTACACAAAAAAAGCCGATGTCCCTGCTTTTGCTGGATATCGACTTCTTTAAAAAATACAACGATCGGTATGGCCATGATGCTGGCGATAAAGCGCTGCGGCGTGTGTCGGAAACTGTTGACATGATTGCGAAAGAAACCGGTACCGTGGCCGCGCGCTACGGTGGTGAAGAGCTGGCCGTTATTTTGCCGCCCGGCGTGCCTGTGGAAAGCTTCGGACTCGCTGAAAAAATCCGCTGCGCTGTGGAAAATCTCGCTCTTTTGCACGAAGATGCGAAAGATAAGGTCATCACCGTCAGCATCGGCGGCGCGACACTGATACCGAATCTTGGTGACGACCCGGCCCTTTTAATCCGTAAAGCGGACGAAGCACTTTATTATTCGAAGCGAAAAGGACGTGCCCGGACCACAGTCTATGAATCAATTACACCGTGAACAGCTGCTTCACGGTGTCTTTTCGCATTTTTGGTGTTTATCCATAGAGATCGAGTCGTTGAATTTCTTTTTCAGCAGCGGAACCGCTTCATAGATTCTATACGAATGCATACTATTTCTACTGATCTGCCCGGTCCGGTTTCGATTTCAGCGCATTCACTGTATATAACAACTAGAAAGGAGGGATTGCTTTATGGAAACGATTTTGCCGCTTATTCAAGATGTTGGATTTCCGATTGCTGTCACATTTTACCTGCTGTATCGGATTGAAACGAAACTCGATGGCGTCATTCAGTCCATTCAGAATCTGCCTGAAAAAATGAAAGAATAACAACAAAAAAAGCTGTCTTGGTTTTTGCAGAGACAGCTTTTTGTCTTGCTGACGATCAAATACATGTCGCTGACGGCCGAATTCTTTTACGCCACGGTCGATAAATGATTTTTCCGGCCGCCACGGTGCGGAATTCGACCATTACACTTTTTTTCCGATCGTCATTCTAGCCCCACTTCGATCCCCAAATCTTCATTTCTTTAATAATCTTATGAAAATCCTGTCCTTTTTCGGTCAATGTGTATTCAACCCGAAGCGGGACCGTCGGATAGACTTCCCGCACAACGATGTCATTCGCTTCCATGTGGCGCAGCGTGTCGGTTAATGCTTTCGGGCTGATGCCCTGTACGGCGCGTTCAAGCTCCCCAAATCGCTTTGTGCCGCAAAACAATTCTCGTAAAATTAAAAATGACCACTTCGATCCGATAATGTTCAGTGCTTTTTCAATGGAGCATTCAATGACGATTTCTTTGTTTTTCAATCTAGGTCCCCCTTAGTATCTTTTTTATAGTACCTATATCGTACCATACTACCTTTTAAAAAATTCACTACTTTCCATTCAAAAATGAAAGCGTTACACTAAAGATAGACTTTCACAAAAAGGAGATTTCAGATGACCTATTTAGCGAATCCCGATCGATACAAAGGCAGTATGCAATACCGCAGAACCGGAAAATCCGGGCTTTTGCTGCCCGTGATTTCTCTCGGCCTCTGGCACAATTTTGGCGGCGTCGACACGGTTGAAAATGGCCGTGCGATGCTGCGCCGCGCATTTGACCTTGGCATCACTCACTTTGACCTTGCCAACAACTACGGCCCGCCGGCAGGCTCCGCAGAATCGATGTTTGGCGACATGATGCGCACCGATTTTGCCCCGTACCGCGACGAAATGATTATTTCATCCAAAGCCGGCTATTACATGTGGGAAGGACCGTACGGCGAATGGGGTTCGAAAAAATATTTAACGGCCAGCCTCGACCAAAGCTTAAAACGGATGAACCTGGACTATATCGATATCTTTTATTCGCACCGTCCGGATCCGGATACGCCGCTTGAAGAAACGATTGGCGCGCTTGATTTATTCGTCCGCCAGGGAAAAGCGCTGTATGTCGGCATTTCCAGCTATTCAGCCGAACAAACAGCAGAAGCGGTAAAAATCGCCAAAGACCTTGGCACGCCGATTCTCATTCACCAGCCGATGTACTCGATGTTTGAACGCTGGATTGAAGACGGCCTCCAGGATGTACTCGATGAAAACGGTGTCGGCTCCATCGCCTTTTGCCCGCTTGCGCAAGGACTGTTAACAAATAAATATTTAAATGACGTGCCGAAAGATTCCCGTGCTGCAAAAGAAACCGGCGCCCTGCAGGAAGACCGCATTAACGATAACGTCCGGGCGCAAATCCGCGCATTGAACGGTGTGGCGGCAGAACGCGGGCAGTCTTTGGCCCAAATGGCACTCGCCTGGGTACTGCGCGGCGAACGTGTAACCTCTGCATTAATCGGCGCAAGCAAGGTAAGCCAAATTGAAGAAAACGTCAAAGCACTCGACAATCTCGACTTTTCCGACGGGGAATTGGCCCAAATCGAGTCCATTTTAGCGGGTGAAGTACAATGAAAAAAGTCGTGATCACAGGCGGCACCGGTTTACTCGGCCGGTCGGTCGTCCATGAATTTGTGGAGGCAGGCTATACTGTCGTCAATGTGGACCGCGTGAAACCGTCGCAGCCGGATGCGCAAAATGTGACCGCCGATTTAACCAATTTAGGCGAAGCGTACGGTGTGCTGCAAGGGGCAGACGCGGTCGTTCATTTAGCCGCTATTCCACAGGCGTATATTTTCCCGAATGAAGTGACGTTTGAAAACAATGTCATGACCACCTACAATATTCTTGAAGCAGCGGCTGGACTTGGAATCCAAAAAGCCGTCATCGCGTCCAGTGAATCGTCATACGGCATTTGTTTTTCCAAGCAGAATCTCGAGCCACAGTACGTACCAATTGACGAAGAACACCCGCAGCTGCCGGAAGAAAGCTACGGTTTGTCGAAAATCGTTAATGAACAGACAGCCGACATGATACACCGCCGCACTGGCATGCAGGTTGTTTCGCTTCGGCTCGGCAACGTCATCGCGCCTGAAATGTATGCGAACTTCCCTGATTTCATTCACGATCCGATGCAGCGCACAACCATTTTGTGGAGCTACATCGATACACGTGACGTTGCGGCTGCCTGTATGAAAGCCATTGAGACAAACGGCCTCGGCTCCGTCGCGCTCAACATTGCATCTGATGAGACAAGCATGGACATTCCGAGCCGTGAGCTCATGAAAACCGTTTATCCAAACGTTGACATCCGGGGGGATCTGGCCGAATACGGCACCCTGTTAAGTAACGAAAAAGCTAAAAAGCTGTTAAACTGGCAGCCTGTTCATCAATGGCGGGATTACGTGAAACGAAAATAAAAAAGAAGAGGCTGTCTTAAAAGGGTGCATTGATGACCTCTAAGAAGCCTCTTTTTTATGCAGAAAAAGTTTTTTGAAACAGGAGTATCGATTTTCTCCTCTCTCCTGTACATAAGGAGTGAAAGGAGGGGGAAAAAAATGCCTCAAGCAACGTTAATGAACTCATCGCTTCGCCTCGTGTTTGACAACGGGGTTGACGAAAATGGCAAGCAGGTTTTCAAATCGAAATCGTATTCAAACGTAAAATCGGCCGCAACACCGGATCAATTCAGCACTGCAGCCGCCGCCATCGCCACACTGTCATCTATACCGCTCGCATCAATTGAACGAAACGACACATTAACGATTCATGATTAAGGATCTTCTGCTAAGAACGTGCACGTCCTGTGCACAACGCAGAAGTCAAAACATCCTGTTCAAGCAAGGATCTTCTGCTAAGAACGTGCACGTCCTGTGCACAACGCAGAGGTCAAAACATCCCATTTAAATAAGGAGGAGTTTTGCATGGCCAAAACATTGCAGCTTCAATTCACAACAGCAGGCGGCGGCACGTCAAGCATTACCGTTGATGCGCCCGTCGAACCGGTCAATGCTGCAGCGGTCCAGCAGGCAATGGACGCGATTATCGCATCCAATGTTTTCATCGCTACAACCGGCTCATTTGTTACCGCAAAAGGCGCCAGCCTGATCGACCGTGAAGTAACCGAGATTTTTTAATAATGAAGACCGTCCGATTCGTCGGGCGGTCTTTTTGTTATTGTTCATCGACCGGTTTTTTTCAAATCGACTGAAAAACAGGCTGAAACGACCGAATTATTGAAAATCCGGTCGTTGAGAATCGATAAACCTAAAAACCGATCCGCATAAAAACGGATCGGTTTTTTATCATTCGCGATGAAACAGCCCCATCACTTCCACCGTCTGTGTGATATTCACAAACGCATGCGGGTCGACTTCGTGGATCATCTGTTTGACTTCATTTAACTGGTAGCGGGTAATGACAGTCATGAGCACGGAACGGCTTTCGCCGGAATATGCTCCTTTTGCGTCCATCACCGTAATGCCGCGGTATAAGTTTTTCAGCATTTTTTCGCATAGCTCATCGCCTTTTGACGTAACAATATTTAACGTCAGTTTAATGTGCTTTGTGTGGATTGTATCGACGACTTTGCCGGTCGCGTAAATGGCAATCAGTGTGCTGAGTGCGGCATCCCAGCTGAATAGGAAGCCGGCTGCAATAATAACGACCGCGTTCATCATCGACAGGAGCGTGCCGAGCGGAAAGTCACGCTTGCGGGCGAGCAGCATGGCGATAATGTCAAAGCCGCCGGATGATGCGGAGGCGCGAAACGTCAAGCCAACACCGGCCCCTGTTAACACGCCGCCGAACAAGGAAGACAAAATCGGTTCAGTCGAAAGCTCCATGACAGGAATAATATAAAGAAAAATAGATAAAGAAACGACCGATAAAATGGTGTAAGCAATGAATTTTTTTCCAAGTTTCATAACACCAAGCACGAGAAGAGGAAGGTTCAATAAAAAGTTCAGCACCCCCGTGTTAAGCGGTGACACAATACCGAGCATAATCGCAATGCCGCTTAAGCCGCTGCTCAAAATTTCATGTGGAATTAAAAAGAAGTTGTAAGCGACGGCAACAAGCATCGCGCCCGCTAAGATGAGCAAAATGTGCATAAAATGGCCTCCCCCTTTTTTCTTCATTATAAGAGAACAACTGGCAGTTTCTTAAAAAATAGTGTTTTCAGAAAAGCGGAAAATGCATGTTTTTTTTCTTCTTATTGTATAATGAAAGGAACCAAAGGCGGCTTACTCCGCCCTTATGATTTGCTAGAGGAGTGATCGTGAATGAATGAGCAATCCCCGCTCGTCCGATTTTTAGGCGGACGCACCGCCCTTTTTGTCTTAAGCATTGTACTTTTGATCGGGCTCATTATTATGGTTTTTTCCCGGGTTTCCTTTATTTTTGATCCGATCATTGGATTTATTGGCACCGTCGCACTCCCGGTTATTTTATCCATTGTCGGCTATTATTTATTGAGCCCGCTTGTGAACGTACTGCAGCGCTATAAAGTGAAGCGCGGCTGGGGCATTTTAATCGTGTTTATTGCGCTGTCCGGTATCATTACCATTCTCGTTTCAACCATTTTGCCATTTTTGCGGGATCAGACGGAAGCGCTCATTGCTTCATTCCCGGGTTATGCACGCCAGCTTGGCATGGACATTGACATGTGGGCACGTAATTCACCGTTTGAAACACAATATATGGAAGTCTCAAAAAATATGCAGACCGATGCAGAACAATTTCTCGGTTCCATTACGGAAAACTTTTCCAATGTGGCAGGCCAAACGCTGGACAGTGTGACCGGTCTGATCGCGACGCTCACAAACTTTATCGTCTCCCTTGTCACCGTTCCCTTTATCTTGTTTTATTTATTAAAAGACGGCCACAGATTATACAGCGGCTTTTTGCATGTGCTGCCGCCAAAAGTGCGTGGGCGTACAGGTGCGATGCTTATTGAAATGGATGAGCAGCTTCGTTCCTACATTCAAGGGCAGATGCTGGTTAGTCTGTGCATCGGGATTATGATGTATATCGGGTTTTTAATCATCGGTCTCGACTATGCGCTTCTACTGGCTGCGATTGCCAGCGTGACAAGCGTCGTGCCATATCTTGGTCCCGTGATCGCGATTACACCAGCCATCATTATTGCCATTGTCACATCACCGTTTATGGTACTGAAATTGGCTATTGTCTGGACGGTTGTGCAGCTGCTCGAAGGCAAATTCATTTCCCCGCAAATCATGGGAAAATCGCTGCAAATTCATCCCGTGACGATTATCTTTGTCCTGCTGACCGCCGCTCACTTGTATGGGGTTGTCGGCGTGTTGATCGGCCTGCCGACATACGCACTCATAAAAGTGTTCGTGACGTATATGTTTGGCTTATTTAAAGCACGTTATAACCGCTTTTCCGAAAAAGCAGATGACCAGTACGCGGTCCTTGAAAACGACGACCTTGTTTAATCTATTGTGTGCTGGGTAAACATTTACTACACATATAAAAAGGAGATGTTTTGGAACATGGCACACGACAACAACGGTCTCAGCGATAAACTAAAAGGCGCTGTCAACAAAGCAAAAGGTGAAGTGAAAGATCAGGTGGGCAACGCGACAAACAACGCCAGAATGCAGGCTGACGGTAAAAAAGACAAAGTAAAAGGCGAAGTACAGGAACGAATCGGCGAGTCAAAAGAACGCCATTAATAGAATAAAAGAACGCCCGCACTCGGCTGCGGGTGTTCTTTTGTATGTCGCATTTGTTTCGTGGCCAAACGCAGTATTTCGTGACCAATCTCTTCACACAAAAAAGCAGCTCCCCATTAGGAAGCTGCTTAAAGTTATGCTTTTTTCTTCATCCATTTCGACAACACTTCATACACAATCGGTACGATGACAAGTGTCAGCAAGGTCGAGCTGGTCAATCCGCCAATCACCGTTACGCCGAGTCCTTTTGAAATCAAGCCGCCGCCCTCAAGTCCAAGCGCAAGCGGGAACAGCGCGCCGATTGTGGCGAGCGCCGTCATCAAGATTGGGCGAAGACGTGTTGAGCCCGCTTCAAGCAAGGCGTCACGTGTTGACAGTCCTTCGCGTTCTTTATGAATGACGCGGTCAATTAAGACGATCGCATTTGTCACGACAATCCCGATCAGCATCAACGCGCCGATCATGGACGAAATACTGATTGTTTCACCGGCAATCAAAAGTGCCACAAGCGCGCCGATAATCGTAAACGGCAATGAAAACAAGATGGCAAGTGGCGCAAGGCCGCCGCCAAACGTGACGACGAGCACAAGATACACGATCGCAATCGCCGCAAGCATGGCAAGGCCAAGCTGTTTAAACGATTCGTTAATGTCCTGCGTCACGCCGCCCATTTCCACATCAACGCCTGTTGGCAAATCGAGCTTATCAAGTTCCGTCTGAAGCGAAGCAGATGCGGCGGATACGTCGTCGCCTTCAAGCTCTCCACTCACATCGACAAATACTTTGCCATCGCGGCGGGAAACCGTATCGGATGTTTCGCCTTCTTCCACCGCCATCACGTCGCCAATGGCCACCGATTCTCCTGTCATTGTTTTGACAGAACGACCGGTCACATCTTCAATCGAGTCATACGTCTGTACCGGAACATCTACGTACACATTGACATCTTCTCCGTCTTTTTCAACGGTTGTCAGCACCGGGCGTTCCCGCATCGGGCTTAGCTCCATCGCAATTTGACCGGTCGTGAGTCCAGCTGCGGCAAGTTTTTCCTGATCCGCGACAAGCGTGTATTCTTCATACGAATCGGCAAGAGCTGTTTCAACCTTTTTAAAATCGCCGCTGTCGTTCATGATCGCTTCCACGTCCGCGACCACCGGCTCAATGTCTTCTACCGTTTCCCCATAAATATTAACCGCAACTGCATTGCTTCCGGCACTTGCCGAGAAGTCCTGCGAAGCCCATTCTCCGTTTGAAACAGAGTCTTGCAAATCCGCAATAGCTTCTTCTTTTTTCTTTTCAAAGTCCTCAGTATCCTCATTATACATCACATAGAACATCGCGCTGTTCGTCTGTCCAGGGTTCATCGGATTTTCACTTCCGACAGAATACTGAACCGTCTCTACGTCATCAATGTCCATAAAGTAGCTTTCCGCATCCGTCGCAATGTTTGCGACGTCTTCCTGTGTCTGGCCCGGTTCTGGCGCATACGTCACGATGACCATTTTTTCTTCCTCACCCGGCAGGAAGCTGACGCCAATTTTCGGCACTAAGAAAAAGCTTCCGACTAAGAGCAGTATCGCTGTTACAAAGGTAATGATCTTATGATTAAGCGTCCAGTTCAATACAGAACGGTACCAAGCCGATAGTTTACCCGGCTTTTCTTCGTGCGTTTTTGCTTTAACACCTTTTTTAAACATCGTATGCGCCAGCATTGGCACAATCGTGACCGCAACCAATAATGATGCCAAAAGTGCAAACACCACCGTTAACGCAAATGGCAAGAACAGTTCGCCAACCGGTCCTTCCACCAAACCGAGCGGCAAAAAGACGGCAATTGTGACGATCGTTGACGACATAATCGGCACAAACATTTCTTTCGTCGCTTCCCGAATTAATTCTTTGCCGCGCAGCGTTTCCCCGTCAAGCGAAAGCCGGCGGTAAATGTTTTCCACCACGACGATCGAGTCATCAATAACCCGTCCAATCGCGACAGTCATCGCGCCAAGCGTCATCACATTCAGCGTAATATCCATCTGTTTCAGCAAAATAAGCGCAATTAAAATCGACAGCGGAATCGAAATAACCGAAATAACCGTCGAGCGCACATCGCGTAAAAACAGCATAATGATAATAACCGCAAAAATCGCGCCAAACAACGCTTTGCTCAGCATCGTTTTCACCGATTCTTCAATCGGGCCGCCCTGGTCAAATGTCGACGTAATCGTCAGCCCATCAATATCGCTTTCAAATTCATCCACTTTTTCTTTTACCGCGTTCACGACATCCACTGTATTGGCATCCGCCGATTTGACAATCTGCAGACCGATTGATTCCTGGCCATTCGTCCGTGAAATCGATTCGGCTTTGCCCGTTAACTCAATTTCGGCTAAATCCGACAGCTTTACCGGTCCAATTTGTATATTTTTCAAATCGTCCAATGTTGTGATGTTTCCATCAATCATGACCGATTTTTCCGTATCACCGAATGTAAACAGCCCAAGCGGCGCTGTCACATCAGAGCCCTGAATCATTTGGGTGACCATTTCTTCCGTCAATTTAAGCTGCGCGAGCTTTTCCTGGTCAAACACAACCGTTGCTTCTTCCACCTGCTGGCCGGAAATTTGCACCGATGCAACGCCTTCTACCCCTTCAATTTCCGGTAAAATCTCATCTTCCACAAGCGTCGTCAGTTCCGCAAGTGTCAAATTTTCATCTGACAGACTGAGCGCCATGACTGGAAATGCGTTAATGCTCAGACGGGATACGTCCGGCTCCTGCACGTTTTCAGGAAATTCAACGTCTGCTAATGCTTCCGCCGCTTCCTGTTCCGCTTCTTCCATGTCAGTCGAGAATGTATACTCCACCTGCACAGACGACGCGTTTTGATAAGAAGTCGAGCTGACCACTTTTACACCATTTAAATTTTGAAGCTGCTTTTCGATTGGCTCCGTTACGTTGTCCGCTACTTCTTCTGGCGTTGCGCCCGGATATACCGTCATGACGGTTACAATCGGTGGCGTAATATTTGGAATCGTCTCAAGCTTCATCGAAAGCCCAGAATAGAGGCCCGCTGTCGTAATGATGATCGTCATCAGCCAGACAGCAAACTTATTTTTCAAGACGAAATTAATTAACCCGTTCATTCATAGTCCCCTTTTTGACCAACTGGTCATTTTTAACTTAAATATATATGACTAGCTGGTCAGCCGTCAATCAATTTAATGTTTCAAAATCGTGACCAGTGGGTCATAATAGAAAGAAGAGGTGACAGACTATGAACGAAAAAGCAAAAATGATTATTAAAACATCCATGAAATTGTTTGCCCAAAAAGGCTTCACTGCTACATCCATACAAGAAATCGCTACGGCATGCGGCATCTCGAAAGGCGCTTTTTATTTACATTTCAAATCAAAAGAAGCGCTGCTGCTAGCTATTTTGCATTATTACTTTGACCTGCTTTTTGAAAAATTAAATACGATCGAGATAGAATCGCTTCCGCCACGCGAAAAGTTCGTCAAACAAATCGAATGCCAAGTACGCGAGATTCATAAGCATAAAGAGTTTCTCATTATGCAGGCGCGTGAAAATGCTATCCCATTTAATGATGAAATTGAAGCATTTATTTTCAAAATGCGTACGGAAACGCATCGGTTTTACCATAACCGCTTGTTCGCCATTTACGGCGAGCGGATCAAGCCGTACTTTTGGGATATGGCAATTTCGCTCCAAGGCATTGAACACTCGTTTTTGCACATGTCCATGATGGATAAAGTAGAAATCGACTACCGCCAGTTTGCCGAATTTATGCTCGACTGCGCCGATGACATGGAGGCCGGATTCCAGAGACGCGCCAAACAGCCGATCATCGATCCTGTCGCCATGAACGGACTGTTTAAAGAAAAACTAAACGAAGACATGATCACTTTATGGCTGACCGATTTGAAAGCAGGCAGCTGGACAGAGGATGTTCACGTGTCGCTCGACGTCATTGAGCAGGAAATCACCAGCGGTACACCGCGTGCCGCTGTCCTGCGCGGTATGCTCCGCAATCTTGCCGAAGAACCCGGACTTCATGAGTTTATGCACGTTTTAAAAGACTATTACAAGCTCAGTTGATCCATCGCTTCGTTGCCATTTCCATGAACAACGTTTACATTTCGTAGCGAATCCAGCCACCAATCAATAAAAAAGCCGCTCTGCGTGATGAGAGCGGCTCTTCCTTATTACGACTGCGGGCGGAATCCTTCTTCTGTTAAATAACGTTCCGCTTCTTTAAACGACTCAAAGCTTTCTTCCAAATTCATACCGATGTACACGTTCCAAAGCTCGTCTTCATTCGCGAGCACAAGCGTCTGCCCTTCACGGTTGCGCCACTCGGTTTCCTTCACAAGCTCTTCCTGCTCAATCACTTCATCTTCAGGCTTATCCGATAAAAACCGAATCGAATCAGCGATCACAGCACGCAAGTCCGTTTCCGAAAAATCCCGGATGTTCACAAGTCCTTTTGAATCCACCGTGTAGCCCGGCAAATCCCCAACGAACACGAATCCATTTCCATTCGGATGCAAGTGGTACACGACAACCGTTTTTTCATATAAGCTTTCCTCAAAATGATAGTTCACGCGCTTCATTGATACCTCTTTCGCAGTTAGCTGCGGGAATGTATCAATAATCGCTTTTTTTTCTTCAAATGTAAGCATGTTACGCCTCTTTTCTTTTTTTCATGACCGTAGTATATCATTTGGCTCCCTACTTTTAAAATTAAACAAAAAATTAATAATTTTAAACTAACCAATATTTCATAATAAACAAAAAGATATCGGAATCGCTATAAAGATGGAACAAGCTGCTGCCAGCATGGACCAAGTCAACTCGCTTTCTGAAAACGCTGCGCCTAACACCGAAAGTACAGCAGCCGCATCCGAAGAACAAATGGAAGCGATGGGAGAGATGGCTGCATTTGCCCGTTCCTCATCTGGTATGGCGACACAGCTTCAAGAGATGACCCATCAATTTAAAGCATCATTCGTTTAAACACATGATCCTTTTTGATCACGTTTTTTTATTTAACAAGAAAATTTTCAATGCAAACGATTTTCCACTATTATTTTCCCATGACTTATGAAATAATAGGAATGTCAAATATTGAAAGGGGTTACATTGTATGCTGCGTCATTTGTCTATTCGTAAAAAAATGCTCGTCCTTATTCTTTCTTCTATCCTTTTTCTTTCATTAATGGGCGTCAATACGTACGTAAACATGAAGGATTTATCAGACAACTCAACTGAATTGTATGATACAAAATTGCAGCCAATTCAATACTTAGGCCAGATCCGGACGAATAACCGCGCGATTGATTCGTATTTGCTGGAAATGGTTTTTGCTGAAGAAGAGGAACTGAAAGCGGAACTGGAAGATTCATTGCTAGATACGGCTGAGGAAAGCACCACACTGCTCAAAAAATATACAGAGCTTGCCGACAATCCGGAAGAGAAAAAAATGTTAAACGAATTGATGGCCTTATATAAAGATTATTTGACAAACGTTTTCACAGCACAAAGCCTTTCCGAAACCGCACGTGATCAAGAAACATACGAGTTTTATATAAATGATGTAAAGAAAGCACGTCAGGCAATGACTGAAAAAGCATCAGCACTTACGGAATTCAATAATACGACGGCACAGGAACTGCGTAATGCAAGCGAAAAACAAGCAGTCCAGGCAAGCAGGCTGTCGACTATTTTAGCCGTTGTATCCATTTTAATTTTCATTTTTTTAAGCGTACTTCTGACACGTATGATTACAAAACCGCTTAAAGAAATGCAGTCACTTATGTCGCAAGCGGAAAAAGGCGATTTAACTGTATCGGGCCGTTACAAATCACGTGACGAACTTGGCCAGCTGACCACTTCTTTCAACAAAATGACAGACGGCCTTCGCACCGTTATCCGGCAAGTAAGCGAAACTGCTGAACAAGTCGCAGCTTCCTCAGAAGAATTAAATGCAAACGCGGAAGAAACGAGCAAAGCAACGGAATTGATCGCCAGTACAATGGAAGGAATGGCAACCGGGTCGGACCAGCAGCTACAGCAGGTGTCCCGCACATCAGAGACGGTCTATGAGCTGTCCAGTGGCGTGCAGCAAATTGCGCAGAGCGCCCAGCAAGTAGCCGAAACCGCAGCGGATGCCAGCGAAAAAGCCACTGTCGGAAACAAATCCATCCATGAAGCGGTTTCACAAATGCAGTCTATTAACAAAACCGTCAGTGGATTGTCTACTGTCATTCAAGGGCTCGGCTATCGAAGCGATGAGATCGGCCAAATCATTGACTCGATCACATCGATTGCCGCACAGACAAATTTACTTGCACTCAATGCAGCCATTGAAGCGGCTCGTGCCGGTGAACACGGACGTGGTTTCGCGGTCGTTGCTGACGAAGTCCGCAAGCTCGCTGAAGAATCCGCTCGTTCTGCGAATCAAATTGGTGATTTAATCGCAGCGATTCAAACCGAAACAAACAGCGTGGTTCAGTCGATGGAAACGGCCACAACAGAAGTATCACAAGGAATTGACGTCGTGAATGCAGCGGGCGGCACATTCGCCCAAATCAATCAGTCGATCAACGACGTGACCACCCAAATTCAAGAAGTGTCCGCTGCTGTCCAGAAAATGGCCAACGGTACCAACCAAATTGTGCAAAACATGTCCGTCATCAACGACATCTCAGAAACCGCTGCAGCCGGCACCCAAAACGTGTCCGCCGCTTCCGAAGAACAAATGGCATCGATGGAGGAAATTTCTTCATCCGCTGAATCCTTGTCCCAAATGGCGACCGAGCTTCAGCGGCTGACACAGCAGTTTAAAGCATAAAAAACCATCGCCAGTGTCACTGCTGGCGACGATTTTTTAATATGTTTCAATTGAAAAGAACGGATAAAACCGCAGCTGTACTTCACCGATAACGCTGTCTTCATGAATCAGCCCAAACGAGCGGCTGTCTTTACTCACGAGCCGGTTGTCTCCCAACACAAATAAATAACCGTCCGGCACTGCATCATAGCCTGTATTTTCTGCGAGCGTAAAATCGCCCATCAGCTTTTCACCCGGCAATAACGATGCCCGATTTCCATTCAAATAAGGCTCCTCTGACTTTTCTCCATTCACGTACAGGACGTCGTTTTTTACTTCAATCGAATCACCCGGCACCCCGATCACCCGTTTAATATACTTCTCATCGGTATCCGGCGCATCAAACACAATTTGGTCAAACCGCTCAATCTCTGTTGTTTTGGTCATAATGACCTTATCTGCATCTGCAAACGTCGGTGCCATCGATTCCCCGTGTACGACCACACCCGTAAAGAAAAAGTACCGGGCCCCTGCCGAGATGATAATAGCCAAGGCAATCGATTTAATCCATGATATTATTTCACTTCGATCCACTTTTCTTCATCCTTCCCTGCCCTGCAGGCATTCGTTAAAATTCTGGGCTTATTGTACCAAATTATGTAATGGAACGCTAGAATCGTACCATTTCCTCCCTAACTTACTTAAGAAAGAGAGAATCAAAATAAAACGTTTAGTTCTCCTGCACACAGGTTAAGTTATTAATATGAAAATAATAGGAGGAGGAAACAGAATTGAATATTTATGACCGCCAAAAAGATGGACAGCCTGCCCAATCACAGCCCACACAGCCCGGAATTGAATCAAAAATGGATCCCCGTCCGGTTCAGCCGACTGATTATATTGGAAGCGGAAAGCTAAAAAACCGGGCCGCTCTTATTACAGGCGGCGATTCTGGTATCGGGCGCGCGGTGGCCATCGCGTATGCGAAAGAAGGCGCAAATGTTGCTGTCAATTACTTGGAAGAGCACAGCGATGCCGAAGAAACGAAACAGCTGATCGAAGCGG
Organism: Domibacillus sp. A3M-37; assembly: GCF_024213455.1. Taxonomy (NCBI): domain Bacteria; kingdom Bacillati; phylum Bacillota; class Bacilli; order Caryophanales; family Bacillaceae; genus Domibacillus; species Domibacillus sp. A3M-37. Next base: position 195,152 of record NZ_JANAVL010000001.1, read on the forward strand.
AAGGTGTCCGCTGCCTCCTGCTCCCGGGAGATGTTTCAGAGGAAGCCACATGCAAAGAGCTTGTTGAAAAAACCGTGGGTGAATTCGGCAAACTGGATATTCTCGTCAACAACGCGGCGATTCAATTCCCGACCGAAAATATTGAAGACATTACTGCGGAACAGTGGGACAAAACATTCCGCACCAACATGTACTCTGTTTTTTATATGAGCAAGCATGCGGTCCCTCACTTAAAACAGGGCAGCGCGATTATTAGTACAACATCCATTAACCCATACATCGGCAACCCAACGCTGATGGATTACACGGCGACAAAAGGCGCCATCGTCGGCTTCACGCGCAGCCTGGCCCAAAATCTAGCAAAAAAAGGAATCCGCGTCAATATGGTAGCCCCGGGACCTATTTGGACGCCGCTGATTCCAGCTACATTTGAAGGCGAAAAAGTAGCAAAATTTGGCACAAACACACCACTCGGCCGTCCCGGACAGCCGGCAGATCATGCAGGCGCGTACGTGCTGCTTGCTTCAGATGAAGGAGCCTACATTACCGGGCAATGTATCCACATTAACGGCGGCATGGCGATGTCCTCTTAATCGCATCCGGCAGAAAAGCTTTCGCTTTTCTGCCATTTTAATTTTTAAAAAAAGGAAAATGTCTCTTGTTTATTATAATGTAAAAACATTGATATTCTTTATTTACCGACAAAAAGACTTGCCCGATGAAGCCCAGTCTTTAAGAATTATATTTTGAGCGGGAGCATTGCATGCTATATTTCAACAAGTGATTGGACAGCGGTTTTTCCCCGAAGACCTTCCAATCAACTCAGTACTTCCCCACGCATTTCCGGCTGGGCAAGCGCTAATTCAATGCTTTCGCAAGAGAACCGCGTGTCCGAGGCCAAGCGGTTCTTTTTGACGAATGTAATGGATAGAGGCTAAATTTGAAATAACGTGCAATTCCAATAAAACGTCACTTTCCCCTCATTCACGATTTACAATAATCAGAAAACTGAGTAAACTACCGTAAACGGAGGTTTTTTCCAATGGATAAAGAGATTTTGCGGTCATTAAGAGACATGGAACAAGAAAATGACGTGAAGGTGCTTTATGCCTGTGAATCAGGCAGCCGCGCATGGGGATTTTCGTCCAAAGACAGTGATTACGACGTCCGCTTTTTCTACGTGCACCGGCCGGATGTTTATTTAAGCATTGACCCTGTTGGCGTAGGCAAAAAACGCGATGTGATTGAGCGGCCGATTCACGACCTGCTTGATGTGAGCGGCTGGGATTTGACGAAAGCGCTGAAGCTGTTTCGCAAATCGAATCCGCCTCTTTTAGAATGGCTTTATTCGGATATTATCTATGAGGAAACGTATGGGGCGGCCGAACAAATGAGAGAGCTGAGCCGAAATATCTTTTCTCCATCTTCATGCATTCATCATTACACTAATATGGCCGCGAACAATTATCGTGCCATTGACGGCAAAAACGAGGTCAAACTTAAAACGTATTTTAACGCCCTGCGTCCGGTACTGGCCGCGAAATGGATTGCACAGCGGCAGGAAATTCCGCCGCTTTCTTTTCATGCGCTGCTGACCCAAGTGGTGCAGGACCACGACTTATTTGATGCCATTCAACGGCTTTTGGAACAAAAAATAGCGGGAGATGAAGGAAACAAAGGCCTCAACATCCCGGTCATTGATCACTTTCTCGAAACAGAACTAAAGCAGCTTCGCCTGTACGCCGATAAGCTTCACTATCATCATATAGACGATCCGACTGAGCAGCTAAACCAATTATTCCGCCGCACATTACAGGAGGTATGGAGCTATTGAAAAAAATTCAATTAAAACCACATAGCCTCACCTACGCTGACCGTATTTTCGCCTTAACCTCTGCCCCTGAAGTAAAGAATGCGCTCGGCCTGTATGTAGATACGGTGGACAACACGATTGATTTTTTGCAGGCAGTGATGCAGGAAGAAATGGAAGGCAAAACGGTGTCACGGGCGATTTTCAATGAATTCGATGACTTGATTGGCATTACCACGCTCATGTTTATTGATAAGGAGAAAAAGTCATGCAGCCTCGGAACATGGATCGGGCACAGCTATTGGGGACAGGGCTACAATATCGCCTCAAAATACGCGATTTTACAGATTGCTTTTGAAGAACTGCATCTCGAGCGGGTTTTCATCGGAGCGCGCCTCGTCAACAAACGGTCGCAGCACGCACAAAAAAAGCTGCCCTTCGTAACGTGGCATGTCGAAGCGGACTATCCGGATGTTCATGCAGCGCTTGAAGAAAAAGAAAAACAAGCGTGTCTGCTTAATGTTGTGCATCGGGCTGACTTTCCACTGAACCGTTCGGCGCACACAGATGACATTTCTGACAGTCAGACTGTTGTACGGGACGCCTCAATAAAACGTAATGAATCTTAGCAGTCTCATACGTCTATTCAGCCGATTCGCTTCAAAAAAGCAGAAAAGGGTTGTCCCGTTTTGAGATACCCTTTTTTTAGCTTACTTTTTTTTCCTCTATGGTCAAATTCCTCCGCTCCAGCTCTTCTTTAAGCAAGAGAAGAAAATCAGATTCCAGGTTGAGTTCAATTGCTTTTTTGTACGCCTCTAAAATGAATTGATCGGTTTGTTCTCTCATCGTTGGTGTCTTCCTCCTGTTCTAAAAGGAAGTATACCTTTTTATGCGTTTTTTCAAACTTCCTGTCATAAAAAAACCGCCCATTAGCTGGACGGCTCGCTGTTCATATACTGCACCCAATCCGATTCTTCAATTTGGTCGGATACATCGATAATTTTATCCATCACACGCTCTTTTTCTGATCCAGTAAGCCGTGTCGGCTGATAATCGTTCCGGTCCGTCCGCGACGAGATGGAAAACGGCACGACGTTAAGGTCTTTTTTATCCGTCAATTTTCCTTCCTCTAAATGAAACGTCTGCTGGAATACGTATGTGTCTTTATCTGCCGGATTCCTGTTGCCGCCAAACATAAAGTTTCCGAGACTGTAGACGATAAACTTGCCGTTGTATTCTTCAATGCCCTGCACGACATGCGGATGATGTCCGACAACAAGGTCCGCGCCCGCATCGACCGTAAACTGGGCGAGGGTGCGCTGTGATTCTTCGGGCACATAGCTGCGTTCAACTCCCCAGTGGAAATGAACAACAATGATCGACATACCCTCTTCACGCAGTCTATCAATATCTGTTTCTACCTGAGCACGGATTTCCGCTGTGTCTTCCCAGCCTTCGTAGCCGAGCGCCCCGACTTTAACACCTTTCACCTCGGTTACATATTGATCATCATAGCCGAAATACCCGATGTTTGCCGATTTCAAATTTGCTTTTGTATCCTCATACCCTTGCTCCAAATAATCAAAAATATGATTATTCGCTAAATTCACGGATTCAATGCCGGCATCATTCAAAATTTGTGTGTACGCGGGATCGCCTTTAAAGCGGAACTTTTTCACGGCTTTTTCCGTGGCTTCGGTCAGCGTTGTCTCCAGGTTCACGGTCGACACATCATCGTTTTCAAAAATGCCATCCAGCCCTTTCGTAAAATGCGCCAAGCCGCTTCGCTCCCCTTCATCCGGGAACGATCCTGCGTATGTAAATGTCTCATCGGTTCCGAGTGTAAAGTCACCCGCAGCACTTATCGTAATGGATGTACGAACTGGCTCTTTTTCAGGCTCTATTATTTGTTTCATTACGTCTTCCGGCGCCTCTTCTGTCACAACTAAATTCGCCGCAAATGCTGCAGCAGCTGCTAAAAACAAGCCGAAAAGCGTCAGCCGTACCCAGCGCTTCAGGTGGCGCTGCTTTCTTCTTCCCGTCCTTTTTTGTTCTGTCATAATATAAACTGCTCCCCCTGCCCTATTTATGCCATTATACTACATTCCCGGCACAAATAGGGCATGAATGGTGGGGGTTTACGCCTGCTGCCGGCTCTTCCGGTGAAGCGTTAACTTGTTTGCCTAGCACTACTTTTTTCATTGGCATAATATGCTGTGTGTCGGTTTTGATATTCGCTTTCATATTGCATCGCCTATGATAACTTGATTTTTTCTTCCATCGCCATTTCAGCAAGCTTGTTTCAAATTCAAGGCAAAAAGCAGCCTTCTTCTAAAGAAAGCTGCCAGATTAAATGTGTCTACTCGCCATTCGTTATGTCCATTCCTTTAGTTCACATTCGAATATCGCCAAAACCGGTTGGCTGTTTGGGGTGCAAGACGCTCCAAGCCCCGAGTTTTGGAACGATGCAGCGGCTTCCATTCTCCGTTCCCGTGCTTTAAATAAATTTCATGATGCGGCGCTTCATCATGCTCACCGCTAATATCAATGAATCCGTTCGGATAAAAGGCTGCGTACACTTCGTATACAATATCCGGTGACGGCATAAGTGGATTTCCGACAGAATGATAGAGCAAAAACGATACTTTTTCTTCATCTGTCTGAACACTTTTTACGACAATACCTTCATCAGATGCTGCTTCCCGCTTAACAAGTTCTTTATCGCGCGTGTAACCTTCTGACGCACCAACATCACGGGTCAATACGACTTCACGGCTGTTCACTTTTATTTCCGCACGTGTCCGGTACCGGTCCGCTTCCGCATCAAATGAACGTCCATCGCCAGTAAAATAGCGCATTTTCGATAATACATTCGGGTTCTCCGCCCATTCATCTTCCAAAAACGTTGTGTAGCGCAGAACGTATTCCAACGGGCGTGACGATACACCATCATTCAGATGATCGGCCGGCCGGCCGATGTCTTTATCAATCAGAAATGTTTCAACCAGCATGTCATCTTCATCTTTTTTGACCTTAAGAAAATCAATTACTTTGGCCAGCGGAGACGATTTTTCCGTTCCCTCTTCACTTCCCAGCTCCAGTGGACGGATGCCTTTTATTTGATACATGTATGACTCGTTTGTGTCCACACTTTTGTCTTGAAAACCCGGTTCTGTTACCGTGCCAGCATAATCACCGTTTCGATAAATTTCATACTCTTTCACCCCACGGATCGGCTCCCAGGCCATCGCGACTTTTCCTGATGCAATGACTGTCGTGATGATCAGCTCTTGAAGCGGGATATCTTCATTTTTTTCTTCGCGCTCCACCGCTGTTGGGGTTTGTATTTTTAGCGTTTGATCGCCCTTGACGACATAAGAATACATCGTGCCAGGCTCAAGACCTGTATCCGTAAACGAATCATCACTGCCACTGTATACTTCTTGGCCATCTTTTAAAATACGTACCGGTCCCGCGCCCGCCCAGCTGAACGAAATTCGGTCCGGCGTCTGGCTGACTGATGTCACATTCATGATTCCGCCACCTTTCTTCCACTTATCTACCCGAATTGCACACGTTCAAAAACAAGATAAAAAAGAAGCCGATATCATCAGCTTCTTTTTCGTCCAACTTTCACAAGCGCTGCGATAAGAATAATGAGTGGGACCCCCAGCAACAGACCAAGTCCCATTGTGTAAAACCCTTCAACAATCATCGCCGTTCATCCAATTTCCGTTCAATTCGCTCTAACTGCTTCGTCCGCTTCCGCCACGATCGGACGCCATAGAAAATTAATACAGCCGGAACAATTAAAAAAAGCAGCATCACCAGTTGAAAGAAAATGTCACCGGCATTGATGTCACTCATAAGAAAACCTCCACTTTTTTCTTTATTGTACAAGTTTTTTCCATAATTAAAAAGCCCCGGTGTATCCAGGACTTTTTTGTTTATCATTCAATTTATTAATGAAACAGCATTTTGTCAACGCCAAGGTCTTCAAGCAGTGTTTCCGCATCTTCAATGAGGCTTTCCGCTTCTGTTTTTGTTTCGTCATCCAATCCTTGCAGTATATCGCCGCCACGGCCCGGTCCGCCTTTGCCGCCGCGTTCATTGATCTCAATGCCGAGCGCTGTTAACTGCTCTTCCGCTTCATCATGTGTAACCGTGCCAGCTTCCACTTTTGCGAGAATGGCATCCGCTTTTGCCTGTGTGGCTTCATCCAAGTCCGCATTTTCTACATCCTGCGCCAAATGATCGCCGCCTTTGCCTGCACCGCGTTCCGGCATCGTCACACCAAGCGCTTCAAGCTGCGTCTTCGCTTCTTCTTCGGTAATTTCACGGCTTCTTTTTGTTTCATAATCGCTTCCGCTTTTGCTTTTGTTTCGTCATCTAAATTCGCAAACATATCGCCACGCTCCTGGAGATCGACGCCAATGCCTTCAAGCTTTGTCCGTAAGTTATCCATAATTGTTCCCACTTTTGCTTTTGTCTCGCTGTCAAGCGCCGGCAGGCTGGCTGCACCAAGTACGCCTAGTGAAGAGCTCCAGTCATCACAAAATTAAATACTGTTTTTTTCATTTATTTTCCTTCTCAATAGTTGTGGGCATTTTCCTGCCCTGTTTGTACTGTAACCGGCTTTGGTGAAAAACCGGTTACAGTTATTCACTTTGCGTAGATAATGTCATCGAAACGTTTTGCTGCTGGCCATCACGGTAAATAGTCGTCGTTACCTTATCGCCAATTTCCGCTTCATTGTACAAATATTTGCGGAAATCCGCTGTGCTTGTGACTTCAGTATCATCGACTTTCACAATGACATCCCCTGTTTCAAAACCAGCTTTGGCTGCAGCAGAGCCCGTTTCTACTTGCGAAATAACGGTTCCTTCTGTCACATCCTCCGGCAAGTTTAACTGATTCTGTACGACTTGGCTCGATAATGCGCTGATATCTTCAAGCCCGATACCGAGATACGGACGCTTCACTTCTCCGCTTGCCATCAATTCCTCAATAACCGGAATTGCATCTTCTGCCGGAATGGCAAACCCGAGTCCTTCTACTCCGTCTTCGGCAATTTTCAAGCTGTTTATGCCAATGACCTGCCCGGCGCTATTCATAAGCGCGCCGCCGCTGTTACCCGGGTTGATTGCAGCATCTGTTTGTATGACGTTTAGTTCCCATTCACCGGCGGATGTTGTCACCGGCACACTCCGGTCAATCCCGCTGACAATGCCTTCTGTGACTGAGCTTGATAAATCAAGCCCGAGCGGATTGCCGATCGCCGCCACTTGTTCGCCGAGTTTTAACGCGCTTGAATCGCCAAAATCGGCCACTTCTGTTACATGATCACTGGAAATTTTCAGCACGGCTAAATCCGTCAGTGCATCGGTCCCGACGACATCCGCATCAACACGTTCGCCACTTGCAAGCGCTACTTCGACTGTATCCGCTCCTTCTACAACGTGGTTGTTTGTAACAATGTAGCTGACATCCTCGCCTTTTTTGAAAATAACACCCGATCCTGTTCCGGCTTCCGTTTCTTCCCCCGCTTCATCGGCTGTTTCCATTGGCTGCCCGCCAAAAGGATTGAATTGTTCCTGCGCCTGCAAGTTCACAACACCGACGACCGCTTCGTCAATCGAATCAATCGCGGATACAAGATCTGTTTGGGACGATGCTGTTGTCGACGTTGGCTGCACGGTTATTTCACTTGATGAATCCGATGCTGTTGTCTCCACTGTCGTCGCATTCGTTTCAAGCAATGACGGCGCCATGTAAAACATCATCGTCCCGCCGGCAAGCACACCTGTGAATGACGCGGCTGCTACTTTCATGAGACCGCCTTTTCCTTTTTTCTCAGGCTGTGGTGATGGTGTGTACCGTTCTTCTGTTTCCATATATAATCGCTCCTTTTGAGTAATGGTTTACTTGATTAACCTTATTGTAAAAAAGAAAAGTGAAAAGACGGTGAAAAGAAGTGGAAAGCATGTTTTTTTGCTAAACGACGGATATTTTGATATTAATTGGTCACGCAAAATGAAGATTTACCGTGTTTATCTACATAAAAAAAGCCGCCTCCACGTTAGGTGGAAACGACCTGTTCATTTGGAATCTGCACAATGAATGTACTGCCTTTACCGAGCTCGCTTTCGACCGTAATGGTGCCGCCATGAATGCCGGCGATCCATTTGGCGATCGACAGCCCGAGACCATGCCCGCCAACGGTGCGGGTGCGGGATTTGTCGGATCGGAAAAACCGGTCAAAAATACGGGACTGATCAGCAGGATCAATGCCAATGCCTTCATCCGACACGCTCACCGTCCAGTGACGATCACTTTTGGACAGCCGCATCTCTACACGCCCGCCGTCTGGTGAATATTTCACTGCATTGTCCAATAAAATATACATGAGCTGCTTTAAGCGCGCTCGATCTCCGGTCACAAGCAGGTCCTCTGTGGCGTCCAAATAAAGTGAAACGCCATTTGATTCCGCATGCGGCGTCAGCGATTCGATTACATTCGCAGCTTCAGCCCGGACATCTATGTTCTCAAGCGTCCGCTCCACACTGCCGGAATCCGCACGGGCCAGCACCAGTAGGTCACTGACAAGTCCGGTCATTCTTTTAACTTCTGACTTCATGTTTCGCAGCAATTTTTGCGCAAATGGGTCTTCCTCGACGCCATCTGTCATTTCCATCGCATCGATCGATGACAGCATCACACTGAGCGGTGTCCGCAGTTCATGCGACGCGTCGCCGACAAATTCTTTTTGCCGGTGAAACGCGGTTGAAATCGGCCCCATCGCTTTTTTCGACATCATATAACTCATGAAAATCGCTACACCCGCAAACAAAACCGTCAAGCTGACAAGAACGATGAGCAGCCACTGGAATAACTGATAAGCAAATGATATATCTTTGCCAATGTAAATCATGCCGACAAATTGATTGTTGTAGAAAACCGGGTTGCCGTCAATCATGAGCCGGACGGTATCTGATTTTGGCGCCTCGTCAATTTCCCGCCCGCCAATCCGCCGCTCGTCAAACGTCACTTTAAATGTTTCTTCGCGAATCTGGTTTCGTTCCGGCATCCAGCCTGACACAAGATCAAACAGTTCCTCACGCATGTGCGGCATCGTTTCGCTGCCCATCACAAAGTTCCCGTTCGCATCCGTCACGTAATAAAAAAACTGATCCACCCCCGCCAGTACAAGCTCCTGGCTGTCGAGCCCCTGCAATTCGTTCCGGGCGCTTTCCGCTAAATAATCACTGATAATCCGCGTTTCCTGCCGGGTTAAATGTTCAAGCTCCCTATGCTGATCGCGCAAAATCACTACATATAACAACGTATACACGACCACAATAAACAAGACGAGAAACAGCATAAGCAGGCTGCTGTACTGCATCGTCAACCGCCGCTGCGTTTTTTGAAACAGGTCACTGCCGCCTTTTTTAAACCATTTAGTCTTCAACTTTATACCCGACTCCCCGCACGCTTTGCACGATATCCTGGCGGCCGAACACATCGAGCTTTTTGCGCAGCAGCTTCACTGTCGCATCAATTGTTTTCGCGGTCACGTCGGCGTCATACCCCCAAATCCGGTCCAGCATTACATCCCGCGTCAGCACCTGTCCTTTATTTTGGACAAGCAAGTCAAGCAGTTGAAACTCACGCGGGCTTAATTGAATCGATTTGCCGTCCTTTTGAATCGTCTGGCCGTTCCGGTTTAATTCAACGCCTTGAATCGCGATCGTTTCTTCGACAATCGGCGCGTAATTGCGGCGGGTAAGCGCCCGCAGCCGCGCAAGGAGCTCATCAATTTCAAACGGTTTGACTAAATAGTCATCCGCGCCGGCATCAAGTCCGACAACCCGGTCTTCTACCGCGTCTTTTGCTGTCAGCATTAAAATCGCCCCGCCGTAGCCTTCTTTCCGAAGATCGCGGCACACATCAACACCGTTCCCGTTCGGCATCATCCAATCTAAGATCAGCACGTCGTAATGAGCAGAAGATGAATAATCGTATGCATCTTCTCCCGTTTTCACCCATTCTACCTGATAGCCGCCTTTTTTCTTCAGCATAAAGCTGACCAATTCCCCCAGCTGCAAATCGTCTTCCGCAAGCAGTATATTCATCCGGTCCCCACCCTTTCACTTCTTCTGTTATATCATGTTTTAATGAAAAAAGAGTGAAAGAAAGCGCAAGGCGCCCGTCTTTCGGCGACAAGCATAAGACGAGCACTGGCCGAGGCGCTTTTTGCCTCCAGAAGGGCTTGGCTGGATAAATGGAACAAAAGCTAAGAACACGGCATCGTGCCGCAACGCTTTTGTGACCTACATCATGTAGGCCCAAGAGCGCAGCATCCTGCTGCCACGCCTTCGTGACTCACATCCTGTGAGCCTTCGAGCCGATGGCGCCTGGAGCTGGAAATGTCCAAAGTCTATACTTTCCTACCGAAAAAAAAGACGCCTGTAAAAGACGCCTTTAACTAGACTCGGCCGGCAGCTGAATTGTAAATACCGTGCCTTCATCCACTATTGACTCAATACGAATCGTTCCCCCGTATTGCTCGACAATATTAAAACAAACCATCAAGCCGAGACCGGTTCCATCTTCTTTTGTTGAATAAAAGGGTTCGCCAAGCTTCTGCAGGATATGTTCCGGCATCCCTTTTCCTTCATCCTCTATTATCACCTGAACCGTTTCACCGTCAGGTCGGACAGACGCGCGGATGATCCCGCCATCTTCCATCGCTTCCGTTGCATTTTTAATGATATTAATAAACACCTGCTTAACCTGACCGGCATTGCATCGGATAAAGCAGCCGGGCTCTGCACTATGAAACTGAATATCAATTTTTCGCATAACCGCCTGCGACTGCAGCAATATACAGACATCACGCAGCATTTTTCCCACGTCACATACATCAACTTCAACTGACATCGGCTTGCCGAGAACGAGCAATTCACTCGCAATGGTTTCAATCCGGTCAATTTCTTCTTCGATAATCGTATAATACGCGTCTTGCATAACGTCTTCTCGTGCGAGCTTGATGAAGCCCTTGATCGACGTAAGCGGATTGCGTACTTCATGAGCAATAGAAGCGGCAAGCTGCCCGGCTAAACTCAGTTTTTCAGTCTTAATGGTCAGCTGCTGATGCGCTTTTCGCTCTTGAATACTCCGAATAATTAAAATCGCCGTAGAGTCTTTTTCTATATCGAGCGAAAAAGGAAAAACGCCTATCTCAACATCCAAAATATCTCCTTCATACGTCTTCATTTTCATTTCCACCAGTGAAAGTTTTTCTTTTAGTTGAAGCTTTTTAACACGCTGTCGTATGACGTCATGGTATTCTTCGCAAAAAATTGTCCAGGCTGATACATTGGATAGGTCACCTGTTTCGCATTTCAGCATTTTCGCAGCTGCGTGATTTCCATAAACGATTTGATAATCGGACACAAAAAAAACAGCATCAGGCATTTCATTGATTAAATGTTTATAGTGACGCACTTTTTCTTGCAGACGGTCTTCTATGAACAATGAGGGTGTTTTCAATTCGCTTTTATAATACATCGAAGCAGCTAACTCGTCATCAGTCATAACATGCGAATGGCCTTTCATTAACCCCATTGATAAACTTGCCGAAATTTCATCGGCATTATACGAACAAACAGTGAACGCATTAAGCGGCTTCAAGATCGCATCGGCTTTTTGTTCGTAGAGTTTCAGTTCTTTCTCGCAGCAGGCATCCTTATGCCAAAACACATGGCTCCATACCCGAGTGGGAAGACCTTTTTCCACATAATGTTGAATTGAGTTCTTCAGCGTTTTTAAAACAGTTTCCATATCGAAGGATTGATGAGCTCCATAAAATAAACGGTGATCCACAAACACAATTGATTCTATCTGTTCCTGACCAAATCCTCTTATAAAAAGGCGTTTTCTCATTTCAGCAAGCATATCTGACGATTCCAATAAAATGACCTGATGCTGAAGCTTCAAACCTGCCGTGACAAAAGAAAGAATATTATCCCAGTACTTGTCCCAATTTGAATACAAATATAAAATGTGTGTTCCACTTATTAATTCCGTATTTTTCGTTAGTGCAACTTTTGGATGCATAATGTCATTGGTTAATTCCACAAGGGATCCCTCATTTTGAATATTCATTTTTTAATTTTATTGTATCATGTACATTTTCTTCCGTATATATAAGCCTTTATGCCTAAAACCTATACACACTCAAGCTTTTCAATTAAAATAATGACAGAAAAGGATGTGATCGATTGAAAGCTTCCAAGTTCCGGATGATGTACCGGATTATTCTTATTATGTTTGCACTCGTCTACGGCGTCGCAGCTTATCCGGATGGGTGGAGCCGGTTTGCGCTGCTTATTGCGGTCATTGCAATCTTTATGACTATTGAAGATGTGTTAATGAAAAAAGCGGGCAAGACACAGCGTATCATCTTTGTCATTTTATTCGCGCTTACGTTTTTTATGACATTTTATTTTGTTTTTTTAGCATAAAAAAACCGCCTGGTGAAGGCGGTTTTTGTTTTATCTTTCGTTCTCGTTTAAATAGTGGTTCAGCTGCTTAAACAGCAAATGAAGCCCGCCGCTGGCGATCGCAATGGCAACAACAAATGTTACGAACATGAAAAGAAAAAAGTCCATTTTTCGCATATGCCCCTCTCACGTAATCTTATGAGACTAGTATAGCGCCGGGCGGTTACACTCATATGACAATGGGATTAAGTTACATTACGATTTGATTAAAGGGTGAAATATAGCGCTGTGCCAATTACTGAAAAAAAGATAGCCAGGACGACAATACCCATGATAATAAATTTGTTCATGGCCGCTTTGGCCGGCTGGTGATAAATACAGCCGCGACAATCAAAAGCGCCGCAAGTCCAATATATGAAAACATGAAAAAGCCTTCTTTCATTTTTTTCTCCATTTTACGCGGTTTGCGCCATTTTTTCTACAAGAAAAAAGCTGCCTTTCTTTTATAAAGGCAGCACAGATTGTAGACAAATAAAACCTTTTGTCAGCACATCTGTTTTTTCTTATGTACCATTGTTCTTTGGTTAGGGTGGTTTATGGCTTTCTGATTGGAGCCGAAATGCGGCAGGCTCGCGGCTTCGCGTTCCGCGGGCAGGCGCTGAGCTCGTTTCCGTCGCTGCGCGCCTCCACCGATCTCACCTGGCCTGCTAATCCCGCAGGAGTCTTCGCCGCAAGCCCGCCGCCGCTGTTTCTATAAGAGCAGTGCATGAAAGAGCCGGTTCATGCGAACATGCTCCGCTGGCGGCAGTGCCGAAGCGGGACCGTTACGATGCCCAATCATTTTTCACGAATAAACACCAGCCAAAAAACGGGGTGAAGCAAAAAGGACGCAGACTCCTGCGGGAACAGCAGGGAACGTGAGACCCCGCAGGAGCTGGAGCGACGAGGAGGCTCACGCACTGCCCGCGGAAAGCGAAGTCCTTTTTGCTTCACCTATCGGCCCTTTCAAAAAAAGACTGACGACTTTGTCGACAGCCTGAGCTGCCTTTCTTTTGTAAAGGCAGCAACTTCTCTTCTACTCAAGTTCTATTTGCTTCGTTTCACGGCCAAGCAATGCCAGAACAACAACACCGATCACAATGCTTACACAGAATAGGCTGAAAATAAAGCCGATCGACTGGCCGGACGCAATAAGCGAGCCGACGAGCAGCGGTCCTAAAACCCCGCCAATCCGCCCGACGGATGCCGCCATACCAGCCCCCGTTCCGCGAATGACCGCCGGATATTGCTCAGGTGTGTAGGCGTATAGCGCGCCCCACGCCCCAAGATTGAAGAATGATAGAAACATACCCGACCCGATCAACATTGCCGTTGATTCCGCATTTCCGAAAACAAGGGCGGATGCCGCGGTTCCAAGTAAATACGTCACGAGCACAAATTTCCGTCCGGCTCGTTCAATAAGCCACGCCGCCGTAAAATACCCTGGCAGCTGGGCAAGTGTCATAATGAGCACGTATTCAAAGCTTTGAATGAGGTTGAACCCTTTCATTACCATCACACTCGGAAGCCAAAGAAACATGCCGTAATACGAAAACACGACCGTGAACCAGACCGTCCAAAGCACAAGGGTCGAACGCGCGTATTTTTTTGACCAAACGTCACGAATGTTTTGTCCAATCGTGCGCTTGGACGCTTTTTTCGGTGAAAACGCCGGCGAATCCGGCAGCTTCAGCCGCAAATACAGCGCATAAAATGCCGGCAATGCGCCGATAATGACCGCCATTTGCCAGCCGTACGATGGAATGACAAAATACGAGATAACAGCGGCGAGCAGCCAGCCGAACGCCCAAAAGCTTTCAAGCAGTACAACAACCCGGCCACGGTCCTTTGCCGGCACACTTTCCGACACAAGTGTTGAGGCAACCGGCAATTCGCCGCCCAGTCCCATTCCAACGAAAAAACGTAAAATTAAAAAAGCAGTAAGTGTCGTCGTAAAGGCGGACAAGCCGCTGGCCAGTGAAAAAAGAAGCAGCGTGATAATGAAAATATTTTTTCGGCCGATCCGGTCCGCGTAAATGCCAAAAACAAGCGCTCCGACCGCCATGCCGATTGAATTGACACTGCCAATCCAGCCCATCTGCTCCGGTGTTAACTCCCATTCCGCTTTCAGCGCCGCGATAATAAACGACAGCATCCCGACGTCCATCGCGTCAAACATCCAGCCGAGGCCCGCGACACCGAGCAGCTTTTTCTGCGAAAGTGTTTTTTCTGACATTGATTTAATCTCCTGTCTTTACAGATGTTATTACTCCATCACTATAGATAATCTTTGTCGAAAAAACAACCGTTTTTGTCCTATGAATGCAGGATCGTTTTTAAGATCGGATCCGAATGTTCGTCACAGCGCTGTTCATTGCGCAAGTCTTCCTTCTTTCATCAAATCCTCTTTAATCTCATTGAAGCGGTCAAATTTGATATATGGAACGCCTTTTTCATCTAAAATCTCCGGGAGTGCTTCTTTTGCATACGTCCGATCCGCAAACGCCGCCGGATGCGAATCCGGCTCGCTGTCCCCCGCAAAATAAACAACGTCATACTCTTCTTTCAGCCGCTTGATCACAGTTGCTTTGTCAATGCCATACCGTTCAGAGTAGCTCCAATGTGCCGGGTCAATGTCGAGGTGAATGTTTTGATCACGGTATACGCCTTTGTTGGATAAAATCGTGACATTCTCCAAGCCGCGGTTTGCCACGATCGGCTTAATGTAATAATCCGTTCCGGCACTTAAAATGTAGAAGTCGCCGCCTGCTTCCTGCACGGCACGGACAAAATGCGGCACATCCTCATCAATCGGAATCGATAAAATGTCTTCCGCGATCTGCTCTTCGCTTTGGTGAATGGACGCAAACACTTTTGCCAAAAAATCAATGTCTTTCCATTCGCCGCTTTTCCATTTCGGATACAGATCGCGCCCTTCTGGAAAATATGTATCAATGATGAGCCAGTAAAAATCCCTTTTGGAAATCGTGCCGTCAAAATCAGAAACAAATGCCCACCTCGTCATGTCTTTTCCCCCTGATCATCTATTAATATCGTCATTATATATCAGGAATCCAGCAAAAACGAACATATTCATTTTTTATAAACATTTCATAAGCATATTTTAATAAATGTGATCTGAATGAAATAAGAAAAAGCAAAGCCCTGTCGAATCGGGCTTTGCTTTTCTATTAAAAACGTACTATTTCGCCGGTTACAGCATGGACTGCCACATTAGAATCGAGTTTTCCGTTTAAGCGATACGTGTTTCCATCATATACGTAAACAGGCGTTACTTCTAAATACGGCTTTATTTTTTCAAATGCTTCACTTTTTGAAAGCAACGGTTTGGCCGCTTTTTCATAATCTTCATATGTTTCATTCATCCAGCTGCTGTCATCCACATAACTGACCACGGTATAGGAATCTTTATCAAAGAAGAGTTTCCACATCCGTGGGATAACCGAGACATCATTCACATTCATGAGTCTCGCTGCAATCATACCATTTGTTCTGCGTACGCTTGAGAGCGACCACTCGCCGCTTTCTTTCGGCACGTACGTCTGTAAAAATTCCGTACTCGCTTCACGAATTTTCGCATAGCCTTTTTTCGTAATTGGCAGCGTATCCGGATGAGGCGGGAAATCAAACAGCCGGCTTTCATCTAATTCCGCAGGCGCCATTTGCACAAGCTTCCGCCTTACTTTTTTATTTTTAGCCGTTTTCCATGTCAGAATTTCCTGGTTTTCTTCGACGCCTTTCCCTGTTTCATTATCCACAAGTACCTCATCGATCATAAAAAGGGACAGCCATTTCTCTTCTTCTTTGGATGGATATTCCACAAACTCGAGCCGTTCGTTAGCCAAATTTTTGACAGATTCAACCGTTAACTGAAAGGCAGACTCTTTTGCTTTGTCCGGCACAAGACCCTGTACAGAGAAAAAGGTCAGCCTTTTTTGTTCATCTAATGATACGTTAATATATCCATCTGGCATAACGGGGACGCCTTTATACGCTGTCCGAAAGGAAAACGTATAGTCAGATTCAGCGTCAATAAACTGATCGCCGTACGTCCAGCCTGTTTCCTGCTCCACCCAGCGGATCACTTCATCCCGATCGCCGGTTAAAAATGAAAGACCCCGTATCGGTGCCGTGCCGCCAACAAAAATCGCGCTTTTCAGCCGGCCGGTTTTCACATCAACCTCGATAACCGCCGTGCCTTTTGGGTTGGATTCATTTTCTGTCCGGCTCGTATGGCCCGGCGGAAGCCATTCTGTCGTAAAACGGTAATCCGTTTCGTTCCAGTCATTTTTTTCATACGCCGTTACGATATCAAAGCACGTATAATCTTCAAGGCCAAACTTCTCTTGAATCATGTCTGCCCATTGCTGTAATTGTTCATTCATCGTCTGTTCCTCCGGTCACTTTTGCAAAAAACCTTTTGATTTGATGAAATCGAGCATATACGCGCGGCGCGGCTCTGACAAATAATCCGCCATGCCTTCTGTCCAGCCGGCCGATTTATTGTTCGTTGAACGGCTCGCGTAATAGTCCCGGATTACATCGTCGTATTCGTCAAGCAGCGTTTCATACTTTGTTTCATTGTATTCATTCGTGTGCAAAATGGCTCCAACCGGCAGACGCGGCTTTACTTCATTCGTCTGCGCCGGCACGCCAAATGTCAAACCGAACATCGGGATCACATGTTCCGGCAAGTGTAAGAGCTTGCTGATTGGTTCTGGATTGTTGCGGACACCGCCAATATAGCAAATGCCGTAACCTTTTGATTCTGCTGCCACGACAAAATTTTGCGCGAGAAGCGCTGTATCAATAACGGTCACCATAAAGTTTTCTGTTGTCCCGGCTTCAATCGTTTTTCCGTGTTTTTTCGCCGCATAATCAAGCCGTTTTAAATCCGCGCAAAAAACAAGTGCACGCGCCGCTCCTTTGATCTGCACCGGATTTTTCGACAGCTCGGCAAGCTGCTCGCGCTTGTCTGCATCCGTTACATCGATAATGGAATACGCCTGGACGAAGTGAGACGAAGCTGCACTTTGAGCCGCTTCGATTAATTCATGAAGCTGCTCGTCTGTGACCGGTTCATCTGTATATTTTCTGACGGACGCATGTGATTTCAATAATTCAAGCATGTAAGATCATCCTTTCGTTTGTTGTAGAAAAAAGTCAAAGCCAAGCATCGTTGCAATACCGATAATAAGTGTCCACAGGCCAATACTGATCGTCAGCCAAAGAGTTGTCCACTTTTTACTCGCCCCAAACGACAGCCCGATAAACGCGGCAATATGGGTCCCGATAAATAAAGGACCCAGCATCGCGAGTCCCGGCAGCCCGTATTTACTCATAATCCGCCTGGCCCGCTCCATTTGTTTCGTCTGCTTGATGCCTTTATGCTCGAACTTTTTTTTCATCCATTCTTCCACTTTTGTAAAACCCGCGATCAGCATAAGCACCGTCAGCATATTACCTGTAAAGGCAAGCACCATGACCCAAAAAGGCGACAGCCCACGTACAATCCCGATCGGAATAACGAGGGCAATTTCCATCCACGGGATGGCGGCCGCAATAAAAACAAGCGAATACTCCACAAATTGCATTCAGTTTCCTCCATTAGTCTCATTGCTTTTACTTTAACGAAGGACGGACATTCACGCAACCTTGAGACTTTTTGTTGAACGGCTTCTGCTGATACACACCGGCCAGTTTCCACGCCTCGTTCCGCACTGCCTCTGCTAATTCTGGCGGTGAGACAACTTTTGACTATGGGGTAACATCCAGCCGATGAGCCTGTCACTTCCTTAGCTGAAGCACTCGTTTACCGCTCATCTGCATCCCCTCTTTTAACATGAATTTTTTTATTGTATCAAATTCCAGCAGAAAACACTTTGATTTCGAACTTTACACCGAATGCAGTATAATAGAATTGAATATTCAGAAAAGGAGAGTGTGGAAAATGGATGCAAAGCAAACGATCATGGTCAATACGTTTACAAACGGGATTTTGGATCCATCAGAGGATATGCTGGGTCCTATACAAGACGGCGGCCATATTTTAGCGAATACAGCACCCGGCTGCTGGGGCCCAATGATTACGCCTTGTCTGCGCGGCGGACACGAGGTGACGAAGCCTGTTTATGTAGAAGGCGCGGAGCCTGGAGATGCAATTGCGGTGACGATTCATTCTATACAAGTGACGTCACTCGCCACTTCTTCAGGGAACGATCAAGCAGTAGATGGACGCTTTTTAGGCGATCCGTTCGTCGCGGTTAAATGTCCTGGCTGCGGCACGATGTATCCGGATACCGTTATTAAAGGAACCGGTCCTGAAGCAATCCGCTGTGCGGAATGTGGCGAAGATGTAACGCCATTTATTTTTACAAATGGCTACACAATGGCATTCAGCGCACAAGATCAGTTAGGCATTACGCTTCCGAAAGAACAAGCCGAACAAGTTGCGGAAAACGGAAAATTTTACATGAATACACCTGAAAACTCTGTACAAAATCCAATTGTAACGTTTATGCCGCACGATTTGACTGGTGTCGTTGCACGAATGCGGCCATTTTTAGGACAACTCGGCACCACTCCTTCCAAAGCACTCCCGGATTCACATAATGCTGGTGACTTTGGTTCTTTTCTGGTCAGTGCGCCGCATGACTACGTGGTGACGCAAGATGAACTCGATGAGCACCGGACAGACGGTCATATGGACATCAGCCGGGTCCGTGCAGGCGCAACGCTTATTTGCCCGGTTAAAGTGCCAGGCGGCGGCATCTATCTTGGCGACATGCACGCGATGCAGGGAGACGGAGAAATTGCTGGTCATACGACAGACGTATCCGGTATCGTTCATCTTCAAGTTCACTTGTTAAAAGGAATCAAAATAGAAGGACCCATTCTTTTGCCAAATGAAGAAGACCTCCCTTACACAGCCCGTCCGCTGTCGGATAAAGAAAAAGCCGCTGCTAAGCGTTTAGCCGAAAAGTGGCACGTTACAGAACCGGAAGTTTCACTGCCTGTTTCCTTTGTTGGTACAGGCCCCACATTAAACGAAGCAACAATGAATGGAATGGAAAGGGCTGCCCGTTTCTTTTCCGTCACTGTACCGGAAATCATGAATCGCGCCACGATTACCGGCTCGATTGAAATCGGCCGCCATCCTGGTGTTGTTACTGTCACATTTCTAGCTCCGGAAACATATTTGAAAAAAACTAATTTATACGAACAAGTGTCTAAACAGTACCCCAACTTTTGAATAGAGCAAATAAATTGTGAGCCGCCTTTCATGCTGATATGATAAAGCGTAGTTAGTTCAAAAAAGGGGGACTTTATTTTGGCACAATCATTGCAAGGCAAAAAAGCCATTATCACCGGCGGCGGCCGCGGCATTGGTCGCGCGGTTGCAGAAGCACTCGCCGCGGAAGGCGTTCATATTGGCTTAATCGGACGGACAGAAGAGAACGTACGGTCGGTAGCGGAAGATTTGTCTCCAAATCCAGCTGACATTAAAACAGCATACGCTGCAGCGGACGTGTCCAATTTGGACGAAGTGGCAGCGGCTGTTGAAAAAGTGAAAAACGAGCTCGGCGGTGTAGACATTTTAATTAACAACGCCGGAATTGCGAAGTTTGGCAGCTTTCTGGACCTCGATCCAGAAGAATGGAAAAAAATCATCGATGTAAACCTGATGGGTGTGTATAACGTCACACGCGCCGTTTTGCCGGACTTGATCGAGCAAAAATCAGGCGATATTATTAACATTTCCTCTTCAGCCGGACAAAGAGGCGCACCGGTGACAAGCGCATACAGCGCCTCAAAATTCGGTGTGCTTGGCTTAACAGAGTCACTGGCGCTTGAAGTACGGAAGCACAACATCCGTGTTACTGCATTGACGCCAAGTACTGTCGCAACTGATCTTGCAGTAGAAAACAATTTAACAGATGGCAATCCAGACAAAGTGATGCAGCCGGAAGATCTTGCAGAATTTATTGTCGCGCAGCTGAAATTAAACAGCCGTACTTTCATTAAATCAGCGGGTCTTTGGTCAACAAATCCATAAAAATGAGCGCCGGACTTCTTGGTCTGGCGAATTTTTTATGTCCGCTTATTGACGACTTGTGTCCACAAACCCGTGTTTATGCCCACTTTTATTGAATGATGTCCATTCCTGAAAATTTGTGTCCAGTTGGGGGTATTTATGACCACTCATCCGAATTTGGGTCCATTCAAGCGGATTTATGTCCACTTGCAGCGAATTGCTGCAGCCAGGCTTCCATCCTCTCGAGTCCTTCTTCATGAAGCGGCCGCTTCAGCACGACATTCATTAATTTCTTCTGTTTTAAAATACTTTTCGGTTCCGTTTGCACGCGCAGTCCATGCTCCATATCCGCGACAATATGATATTCACTCTCTCCCTGTACAAGCCCAGCTAATTCTTCCAAAACCGAACTTTCGACAAGCGGGTCTTTATTGCCGTGCAGCGCAAATACCGGGCACGTTACCTCGCCTAAAGCGGCTCTCGTATTATAGGCATCGTGCTCGCGAAACCATTTCGCCGGCTGCTTCATCCCTTGAATACGAATGGTATCCCGGTCAGATGCTTTCATTTTCCCCATCATTTTTTCAGTCTTCTTTTCATTTTTCACATCAATTTTCAGCTTCCGGTTTACCCAGCCTTTCCAGCCAGGCATCGCGAACAGCTCACGATATGCCTGCTGGCGCTGATGGTGGAGCGCATCCATTAAGTTATCAACGCCGCCGGACAGAAGCATACACCCATCTACGTCCATCGTTGCGGCAAGTTCTGTCGCAATAATCGTCCCTTCACTATGGCCGCAGACGATGACACGATCCACATTCGGCTGCGCCTGCAAAAACGCAACCGCCCTTTTTGCATCATCCAATAAATCTGACAAGCCCGCGTCCATCCAGCTTCCTCCCCGCTTCCCCGTGCCGCGCTTGTCATAACGAAGCGTCATAAAACCAAGACTTGTGAAAAAGTGAGCCAGGTCCTTGTACAAATTGGTTTGGTACTTTCCTTTTGGCCCGTTGCCGTTACGGTCAAGCGGACCCGATCCCGCTATCAGCAAAATGGCGGGATGCGTTCCTTCCTGATCCGGTGCTGCTAGCGTTCCGTACAACTCTTTCTCCAATACGACTTCTTTTTCAATCATGACTTCGCCCCCTCAGGAATAATGATTGTTGCTAAATGCTTTATTTTCCGCTCCGGCGACGGCTCATTGCGGGCTGCTTCCATAATAAGCGCACTCATTTTCAAGGCCAGCTCCTTGAATTCTTCATCGGAGACATGCAATTCAGCCATCCGATAGCTCACACCGCCTTTTTGTAAATCGACATGATTTCCACTTAAATACTGGTCAAACATGCCAATCAACTGCACCGAAAAAGCGGTAAATAATTCAAGGTGTTCTTCTTTGGATAAATTCAAAATATCGTCAGGTGACTGTTTTTTTAATGCATACACTTTTTCGACTGTCCCACGAATGGGATTTTCCTGTACGACTTCGATAAATCCAGCGTCAAGAAGTGTATTCATATGGCGGTATAGTGAAGGCGCCGGTACATCGGTCATCCGCTCTGCCAGTTGTTGAACCGTCAGCTCTTTTTTATTCACAAACGATTGAATAATTTTCATTCTCACTGGATGCAATATTACCTTCAGTTTCGATTCCCTCATCTGCTCTCACCTCTTTATTATTAATTTTGATAATAATATAATTATTGATAAAAATCAAGCTTGAACTATCTTTTTAAAAAGATAGTCGAAATGATAGGCATTCGTTAAGATAGAAAGAAAACGCCCATTGAAAGCTCGGTGCCTGTATATAAACCTTTTAATAAAAGATCTGCTTATTAACTTTTTGTTTATCTTGCTTCCTCTCAGTTTGCTACAGCTTCTTTACTTGCTGAAATATACGTACCGCTTCAAAGAATTGGAAGACTGGATGTTTGCTATTTTCCCGATTCTCTCAGTGGCTCTTTGTATGCTATTTCCGGCTTCGCTAGAAAACGATTTCATTCGGGATCTTCGGCGCATCCCATTAATACTCGGCATGTTATATGGTGGTCCGGTATTAAGCATTTTTTTGCTGTCAATGATTTTGACCGCACGCTTCTTTACGGGCGGTGACGGACTGATTATTCCCTTTATTTCCTACTCCTTTTTATTTATTGCCATTATGCTGGTGTCCAGGCATAAGGAACATGCTTCTCCATTCACCTTCCTATTAGTGAATCGAAATAAAACCTATACAAGATTTGGTATAGGTTTTTCTTGTTTAAGCAATTAAATTGAATGCATTCCAATTGCTTGACGATGCCAAGCGTTATGTACCATACTTTTATACTAATAATACCGATTTCTGCTCTGAAAAATGAAAAAGCTGATTGATCTCAATATCTTCTGAAACAAAAAACACCCGTCCTCCGTTAAAATCTCCTTTTTCTTTTAAATGAGGAATTCGAACATACCCCTTCTCAAAGCAGGAAACGTAACCTGCCGTATATTCCGGATCCTCTGACCAGCAAAGTTCAGCCCGTACAAATGGAGCATTTGCAACCTTTCATCGTAATAAATCGTTGCTTCTCAGGCTTTCCTTTATGCTGCCAATATTGAAACGCCATTTTAACTGCGATTTCAACAGCCGTTGCACCAGAATCAGAATAAAACACTTTTGCTAAGCCTAAAGGCATTAATTAAATGAGTTTTTCTGCCAGCAGGATCGCAGGTATATTTGCCATTCCGAGCAATGTCGAGTGGGCGATTTGATCCAATTGATCGTGGATTGCCTGATCTAATTCAGGTACGCGGTGGCCATGGACATTCAGCCAAATGGACGATACGCCATCCCAATATTCGTTGCCGCGGGCATCTTGAAGTTTCCTTCCGCTGCCACTGGCAATAATAATCGGGTCATCCTCCACGTACTCTTTCATTTGTGTAAAGAGATGCCATACATATTTCTTGTTCTTTTCCGCTAACTCTTCATAACTTAGCTTTTCTTTTTACATCTGTCTTCACACTCCCACTCTTTAAATGTTAACAAAAAATATATTTAGGTTAACATTAAAAGAGATAATACCATCCATATATCCAGTTAAACAATTCTAAATTTTCTTAGCTTTATACGATGTGTACGTCATATGATTACGTTTTTTTCTTTTTGTTTACAGACAAAAAGCTGAGGCCATTACAGCGCCTCAGCTTTTACAAAATCTTACTGTACTGTATCGAAAACAGCGGTGACTGCTTTCACAAACACTCTCTTGAATTTGTCTCTATATACTCAGTTGTTCACCTATTTAAAGGCTTACGATCACCCTTCCCCGCATCTTCCCTTGTAATATAGTTGGGAGAATGTCAGGAAGTTCTTCAAGAGACGCCGTCTGCTGTACAAATGTGGAGAGATCTTCCGGCTTTAAGTCTGTTGCCATGCGCTCCCACGTTTTCTGTCTCGTTTCCATCGGGCAATTCACAGAGTCAATACCAAGCAAGTTGACCCCGCGGAGGATGAAAGGAAACACACTCGTCGGCACATTTGTCCCACCTGTTAATCCACTGACCGCAACGGAGCCTTTATAGCTGATTTTGCTTAATATAGCGGCTAACGTCTCGCCGCCGACCGGATCAACAGCTCCCGCCCACTGTTCTTTATCTAGTGCTTTTAATTTGCCGTTGTAGACGTCTTCCCGGGAGACGATTTCTTTCGCGCCCAGTTTTGTCAAATAGTTTTTTTCTGAATCTTTTCCCGTACTTGCCACAACATTGTACCCGCGTCCGGCCAGCATCGAGACGGCAAAACTGCCGACGCCGCCTGTCGCACCCGTTACAAGAACATTTCCCTGATCAGGCTGCAGTCCGTTTTCCTCCAGGCGCTGCACAGACAAAGCTGCTGTAAAGCCGGCTGTGCCAAAGATCATTGCTTCTTTCAATGTGAGACCTTTCGGCAGCGGAACGACCCAATCAGCCGGAATGCGCGCGTATTCACTATATCCGCCAAAGTGCGAAACGCCGATTTCATAGCTTGTCGCAATGACCTCGTCTCCTTCTTGAAAACGGGTATCCGATGAGGAGACAACGACGCCTGCCAAATCAATTCCGGGAATAAACGGATATGACCGAACGATTTTCCCATCTGGAATACTGGCCAAACCATCTTTGTAATTAATCCCTGAATAAGCGGTTTTAATCAACACTTCCCCTTGAGGCAGCTCTTCCAGCCCTATTTTTTTTACACCCACTGAAAAATCATCTTCCGTTTTATCCACGATTAATGCGTGAAACTGTTCGTTCATGCCAACATCCCCTTTTTATGTAGTATGCTCAAAAAAATTATTCTGACCGGTCAGAATAATTTTAACGAATCTTTCGTTTGTTGTATACTTATTTAAATCAAAAAGCGGAGGGTTTTTATGAAAAAGAAAGCGGAAGAACGAAAGGATCAAGTATTAAAAGCGGCCTTTCAGGCAGTGGCCGACCATGGCTTTGATGCGGTCACCCTGCAGCATATTGCGGATCAGGCCGGTGTCAGCAAAGGGGTCGTTCATTATTATTTTCAAAACAAAGAAACGATCTTGTCTCAATTATTGCAGTCGATTACAGCGAAAATTTATGAAGCAGAACATCGGGCGATTACCGAAAAACAAACAGCCCTTGAAAAATTAACTGCCTACGTTCATTCTGTTTTTCTTTCACCGGAGAAAAACAAGAAATTTTACCGGGTCTACGTGGATTTTTTAGCGCAGGCAAGCAGGAATCCTCTCTATCAGGAGATCAACTATCATTTTTACGAAAACTGCTGGGGAATTGGGCGTGAAATTATTACGCTTGGCAAAAAAGAAGGCATCTTTTCTTGCGATCTGGACGTTGAAAAATCAGCCAAAATGATGCGCGCCGTGATTGACGGCTGCTTGATACAATGGCTCATGTGCGGTCAGGATGATTTGCATGATTTCTATAAGCAGGCTTGCTTAGAAAGTATCTCAACACTTTTAAAGTCGCCGTAATGTTTTTAAAAAAGGGCTGCCGTTGTTTCCGGCAGCCCTTTGAATCATGAGACCCACTCCTATCTCTCACATCAATAGTAGCGAAAATATGGATGGAACGGAGGATACGGAAAAAATGGAAATAACGGCAAGAATGGTGAAAATGGCGGTCTCATATACGGGTAATACGGGTAAAATGGATACGGATGCTGCACTTCTAATGTATCATCATAACCTTGTTCCAAAGGCATTCCCAACTGCTCTTCATTGTTTGCAGGCTGATCGATCAACACAAAAGCCTCCCTCACATTTTAACTTCACCCTTACAATATTCAAGTCTGCCTAAAATGGTGTAAAAAAGCAGAACCAAACATTCTTTCGCTATTTGGTTCTGCTTTTATCGTTACGCTAACACATTTTTTTCAATTTGCTTCATTTCATAAAAATATTCTTTTCTCTCCATCAATTCATTAAACGTTCCAGCTTCGACCACATTTCCACGCTCCATAACGACAATTTGGTCCATTTTTTCAAGCCCGGTCAACCGGTGGCTGATCAGCACAAGCGTATCTTTTTGTGCTGCCTCATGCAAATGGCCAAAGATCCGTTTTTCGGTCAGCACATCGAGTGACGATGACGGTTCATCGAGCAGCCAGAATGGCGCCCGCTTTAATAATACCCGTGCAATCGCGAGCCGCTGCTTTTCGCCGCCCGACAGGTTTTCTGCTTTTTCAAGCACCGGATCATCCAATGAAAACGGCAGTTCAACGAGCCGCAGTGTGTCTTCCATTTCGCGATCCGTCAAACCATCACCTGCGATCTTCAAATTGTCCCGCACTGTGCCATAGAAAAAGTGGTTCTCCTGCAGCACGACATTCGTTTTCGACCATATGTTTTCCGCCTGAATCTTACCCAT
This sequence comes from Domibacillus sp. A3M-37, assembly GCF_024213455.1. Classification (NCBI taxonomy): domain Bacteria; kingdom Bacillati; phylum Bacillota; class Bacilli; order Caryophanales; family Bacillaceae; genus Domibacillus; species Domibacillus sp. A3M-37. The sequence continues at coordinate 221,445 of NZ_JANAVL010000001.1, forward strand.
CGAATTTCCATCAAGCAAAATTGTTCCGGCATTCACCGTATACATATCCAAAAGCAGCTGCATGACGGTCGATTTTCCTGAACCGCTCGGCCCGACAATTGCCGTTTTCGAACCGGCAGAAATGGAAATTGAGACGTTTTGAAGCGCTGGACGCGTTTCACCAGGGTACCTAAATGTCACGTCTTTCAATTCAATCGAAAAGGCGTCATCCCGCTCGATCATGCCCATTTTTGGCGCTGGCGGTTCTTCATCGACAACGGAAAACAGCCGGCCTGCTGCTTGTCTCGTGTCTTCGAGATGCGCCGGGAAAACCGCCATCGGCACCGCGTTGTCAAAGATTGTTAAAGAAATCATCACGAGCATCGCTAAAAACAAGCCATTAAGCTCTCCAATCGTGACAAAATAGGCGCCGAGTGCGAGCACAACAAACGCAACACTCAAGGCAGCTGCGGCATTCAACGACTGGCTCGCAGCCGCCTGCACGCCTTCTTTTTCTTGCTCTTGTACATAAGCGTCGGCTATTTGCAAAAGCTTTTCTTCTTTTTCAACCAGCTTTTGGTGCAGCTTTAAATCTCGAAATCCATATAATAGCTCGGTCACTTCCGTTGACAAACCGGCGCGTTGTTCCCGGACACCCTGCTTTACTTTCCGCTGCTGCAGTGCAAGTAACCCAGGAATGACAAAACCGGTCAGTACTAATCCACCCAATAGCACAAGCGCGATCCAGACAGAGTAAAAGAGCGTAAAAAAGATGGTGCTTAAAAACACAATAACGAGCACAAGTGGCGGATAAAAAACACGCAAAAAGAAGTTTTGCAGCGTTTCGACATCCCCAACGATGCGTGCCAGCAAGTCCCCGCTTCGGTATTTCCCGAAAATCTGCGGCGCGAGCGGTTCTAGTTTTTCATAAAACGACACGCGCAAATTGCTTAATATCGTAAACGTCGCCCGGTGGGAAACGTACCGCTCCGCATAGCGACTCCCTGCTTTCGCCGCACCGAACAATTTCAACAGCGCCGTCATAATCGTAATAATGTACAGTGGAGGCTGCAGGGCAGATTTTGAGATCATAAACCCGCTAAGACCAAACAGCGCTACTGACGTTAATCCGGCAAAGACGCCGAACAGCACGGACAACCAAATATCCCGCTTTTCTTCCATCATAATGGACACAAGCCTCTTCACCCTGCTGCACCCCCTTGCACCATCGCGCGGTACGACTCGCTCGATTTCATTAATTCCATGTGTGTACCCGCGGCTTCGACTTCCCCGTTGTTCATCAAGAAAATGACGTCCGCCTGTTGAATCGTATGCAGGCGGTGGGCGACAGTCATGACCGAAGCCGTTTGGGCCAGTTCATTGATCGACCGCTGCAAAATCTGTTCCGTTTTTAAATCAAGCCCGGTCGTCGGCTCGTCAAACAGGACAAACGATGGCTTCTTTAAAAACGCACGAGCGAGCGCCACACGCTGTTTTTCCCCGCCTGAAAGACCGCGTCCAGACTCGCCGACTTTTGTATCCAGCCCGTCTTCAAGCTCACGAATCAACTCCGTCAATCCAGCTTTTTCTGCCGCTGCTTCGACTTCCGCACGCGCCGGATGACCAGGCGCGCCAAGACGGATGTTTTCTTCAATCGTTCCAGAAAACAAATAAGGATGCTGCGAAATGTAGCTCACTTCCCCGAACCAGGACGATTCACTGAACGAAGCACGTGGACGGCCGTCAATGAGCACGTCTCCTTCCTGCGGATCAAACAGTCCTGCCGCCACATTTAACAGCGTTGTTTTGCCGGATCCGGTCGCGCCGACAATCGCCGTACGTGCACCGGATGGGATGTGAACATCCACGTTTTTCAATGAAAAACCTTCTCCATATTGAAAGTGCACGTTTTTCAGTTCCACAGACGGCCGCGCCGGCACTTCTCTATCGCCCCACTTTACCGGCTGCTCATCTGCTGCAAGCTCTGCTTTAATCTTTTCCGCCGCCCCGAGGCTTCCCCTTCCGGTATGAAACGCGGCGCCGAGCTCTTTCAGTGCCGTATAATATTCCGGTGCCAAAACGAGCACGAAAAACGCCGATACGAACGAAATGCTGTCAAATACAACGAGACGCAGGCCGATTTCAAGTGCAATCAGCCCAATACTGAGCGTCGAAATAAACTCGAGCATCAGCGTTGATGTAAACGCGATTTTCAATATATCCATCGTCGCTACCCGAAAGCCGAGGCTGCTTTTTTGGATCACGTCCCGCTGCCGTCCCGCCCGGCCAAATAACTTTAGCGTTTGAAGTCCCTGCAACGTATCCAAAAATTGTCCTGAGAACGCTGCCAGCTTATCGAGCTGTTCTTCCGATTTTTTCTGTGTTTTTATTCCGATAATAATATAAAAAAGCGGAATAAACGGCGCGGTCACCATCATAATCAACCCGCTCCAAATGTGTGTATACGATACAGCCGCTAAGACAATGAGCGGTACAATAGATGCTTTCATCACTTGCGGCATATACTCGCGGTAATAGCTGTCAATGCCGTCGACCGCTTCCATCATGACCGTCACTTTTCCGCCGGACTGGCCTTGAATGGCTGTCTGGATTGGGTTCTGCGTCCACTTTTGGAGCAAAATTGAACGGACGCGCTGCTTCACCTTTGACGCCATGTTAACACCGAGTCGGGCATTAGCATATGTAATGCCTGCTCGGATAACCATCAGCCCAAAGAGAAAACCAAGCATCGGCACAACCGCCCCAAACGATTGATTTTGCAAAAAAACCCTATCCACAACGTTGACCAAAAAGTACGCCTGGCCCACGATCACCGCTCCCATTAATACTGATAAGCCCAAAAGCGCTGCCATGATTCCTTTTTGTTCAGATGCCCATTTTCGAAGCTCATTCATGAATTTATTATATCCACCTTTCAAAACGTGAAAATATTCACAATGTCTTTTTAGTATAAAATAGTCTCATCTAAAATGCTCTTCATCTGCTCTCTTCATCCGGTCTTTTTTGGGCTCTTTTCACAATTTGTTCAATCATATCACGAAAAAAGCCTGCCGCATGATAAAATCATCCGACAGGCCCATTAGACGGCAGCATGACTTTCACAACCGTCCCTTTTCCTTTTTCACTTGTAGTAAGCACGCGCCCTCCCATCCCTTCGACGGTGCGGCAGGCTGTCATCATTCCGAGCCCGGTTCCTTTACTTTCCGTTAAATTAAAATATGGATCCCCAAGACGCTTGAGCTGCTCCTCTGTCATCCCCTCACCGGAATCTGAGAATGTGACAACCATTCTTTTTGTCTTCATCTGCACGGAAATGTCCAATGTCCCGCCGTTCTTCATTGATTCTACTGCATTTTCACAAATATTCCAGAAGCACTGATTCAACCGCAGGCGCTCTCCAGGAACAGCACCATATTCAAGCTGCAGACGTGTCTCTACATTATTCCGTTCCATAAGCGGCTGCATCCGGCTGAGCACATCTTGAATTTCTGCCCGAATCAGTACAGGCTCCATTTCCCCCCCAAATGGATTTGCGTACAATTGGTAGTCACGGATCATTCGTTCCGATCGTTCCAACTCAGCCATTGCTGTTTCAATATATTCCCGCTGCTGTTTATCGATCGTTTCTTCCTGAATTAGCTGCAGCATTCCCCTGATGACTGTGAGCGGCTGGCGCATTTCATGCGTAAATGACGCTGCCAGGTGGTAAAGAGATTCTTTTCGAAGCTGCTTTTCCATTCTCACAATCGACTTATGTAAATAAAACATATATGCCAGTGCCGCAGGCAAGCTGCACACAATCACGATTGCCATCATTTATCACCAAATTTTTCTTAAATTATTGGTTAACATAACTGCTCAATCCCTCTTTGTACTTCTTTTATTTTTAATCTAGAAATATGTGCATGTTTAGGAAAGTCTAAAAAATACGCTAAATACGTCTCGTTTTTCAGTTTAATGGAAAACACATTATCCAAATTAATGATATTGGAACGGTGTGCCAAATAAAATGACTGATCCAAGCAGGCAAACAAATCCGTCAGCTTTTCATACGTTTCATATGTTTCTTCCTTCGTATAAACGAAACATTTCTTGCCGCTTTTTTCAATAAATAAAATATCTTGAAACGGCACGTAGCAGCTCGTTCCGTTAAATTTAAGCGGCAGCTTTTTGTTTGTAACCGTTCTTGTGCAAAGCATTTTTTTCACTTTTTCAAGTGCCATATACAGACGTTCCGGCTGAATCGGCTTGATGATGTAGTTCGCGGCTGACAGCGTAAAAGCATCTGCCGCAAAATCACGGTTATCCGCCATAAAAATGACGCTCACATTCGAATGAAATTGCTGACAGGCCGCAATTATGTCAAGCCCGCTCCACTCCCGCATGTAAATCGACATAATAATAGCGTCCGGTTTAGTTATGGCTGTTTGTTTGATAATATCTTGCTCTGTTGTACAGACCGACACGATCCGAAAATCCGGATGATCGGTTATATACGACTGAAGCAGACTCAGCGATGCTTCATTGGCATCCGCAATTAACAATGAAAATGAAGTCACACCCAAAGGCCCCTCTCCATCCGAAACATTTCCTTTCATTTTACTCCGGTTGAGCGTGAAACGATGAGGATAAATGATGGAAAAAAACTTTCATTTATTAGTGAAATTACTTTATTTCCTCATTATTTCATCGTACGTGATCAAGCTCCATATCGTCTATTTCGATAAATCATTTCAGGTCTATCATTTTGGCATTTTTTAAAAAATAAAGCACATTTCAAGACTATTTTCCCTGTATTTCAAATGAAAATACAAAAAAACAGTCTACTTAGTGCGAATAGACTGGCGGTACTGCTTCGGCGTCAGGCCGGTATGCTTTTTAAATACTTTCGTAAAATGACTTTGGTCGGTAAAGTGCAGACAGGCGCTAATAACGGCGATCGGATGAGAAGAAAGCAGCAGTAAACTTTCCGCTTCCTCTATGCGCGCTCTTTGAATGGCTTCGTTGATCGCAATTCCCGTTTCACTTTTAAAAAGGATTGAGACATATGAAGAAGACAATTTTATATAGTGAGCGATTCGCTCAAGACTGAGTCCATCGTAAACATGCTGGATAATATAACGCTGACACTTGACGATTATTGGCGAGAGAGATGGTGTTTTCGCCCGCTGCACCCGTTCTGTAAACGCGCAGAGTGCATCTTGAAGCAGGTGCTCCACTGTATTACTTCAGACAATTCTTCTAGACGCTGAATGTACACATCGCTAAGCGTATACGCCATTTCCAGATGAACCCCGCCATCTTCCGGGCCGGTCTGAACGATTTTTTTCACTTTACGAACGCTCCCTTTTCGGATGAATGACACTAGCTTTTGTTCATAGGATGGATCGTGGTGAAAAGACATCGACTGCTTTCGCTTCGACAACGTGCAGATCGATCGGAATTTCCCACCGTCACATGCGCTGTCTGTTCGCGTACATTACTCTCAATTCCGTACACCGTAAAATAAACAAGCCGGGCCATCCACTTCCACTGCTTTTTCCCAACGACCGGCAGCTTGCGGTAATAATCGGCGCGCCGTATCATCCCGGCAAGACGCCTGTCATCCATATACATAATATACCAAAAACAAAGCCCATGTACTTTCGAAGATAGTCTTCTTTATGCCAGTGTAAATTGTTTGACGGATTGTTCAAGGTCTTTCGATAATTTAGCGAGTGACTGCGCACTTTCACTGATTTCTTCCATCGATGCATTTAATTGGCGAGAAGCCGCTGCCGTTTCTACTACACCTGCGGAAGACTCCTCAGAGACAGAAGCAACTTCCTGGCTGGAGGAGCTGATTTTATCGCTTCCTTCGCTGATCGAATCAAGGCGTAAGGAGATGGTTTGAATACTTCCCGACATTTCGTTGACAAACTGAATAATATCCGCAAATGTTTTCGTCGTACGCTGCATTGCCTGGCTGCCTTTTTGTACTTCATTAAACCCATTATTAAGTGATGTAACAACATCGGCTGTTTCACTTTGTACACCATTAATGATGCCGGTAATTTCTGTAACGGATTCATCTACTTGCACAGCGAGTTTTCGCACCTCATCCGCAACAACCGCAAAACCTCTGCCATGTTCTCCTGCACGTGCTGCTTCGATGGCCGCATTTAAAGCCAGCAGGTTTGTTTGAGCTGAAATGGACTGAATGACATTTGCCAAATGAGAGATTTCAAGAGTCCTTTTTTCAAGTCCTTGTACTTTTTCAACAGACTCTGATACGAGGGAAGTAATATGCTGCATCTGTCCGGCGGTTTGTTCCATTTGAATCCGGCCTTCCTCCGAAACACGGAGTACACTGTTTGATGTCTCGGAAAGCTGAATGCCGCTTCTATGGGTATCCGCAATTTGGTGATTCAGGGATTCAATGAGTTCACTGATGGAGGATGCGGCATCAGCCTGCTGTTCTGCTCCTTGAGCTAATTCATTCATTGAGCTCGCAATTTGCTCGCTGCCATCTTTTACTTCAACTGCTGTTGAATTTAATGTACCGCTCTGTGTATCCACATGCTGTGAAACGGTAAGGAGCTCTGAAACAATCAATCGTAAATTATCAGCCATTGTGTTCACTGCATACGTAAGCTGTCCAATATCGTCTTTGCCGTCGTAATCGATCGGTTCAACATTTAATTTGCCCTGGGCAATACTTGTGCTGACATGTACGACTTTTTTCAAATTTAATTCAACAACACGGCTGATCCATTTAGAGAAAATGATGCTCACGAGGGATGCAACGATTACAGATAGAATGAGCAGAACAAGGGATTGTCTTGCCGCTTCTTTTGCTTCTTGAACAGAAGCTGAATAATCATTTTCTAAATCTTCTTGAAGGCTGTCAATATGGTCAATTGTCTGAGACCGCAGATAAGCCGACAGTTGTTTTGAAGAAAACGTTTCTTCTTCATTGCCCAGTTGAACAGAAGGAATAATCAGATCGAGAAAAATACGATTCATTTCACTGTCATTCGCTTTAACCTGGTCCAATGTGCTGCGCGCTGAGGCGGGCGCTGCCTCTCTTGCTTGTTCTATTAATGTATTTAACTGTTCGCTCTGTTCATTATACTGATCAATGGCCGTTTGATCCTCCAATAAAATATAGTCGCTTATCCGAATATCTTTTTGGCGAAATAACGATGCCATTTCACTGAGGGCAAGAGCATTGTTTCCTTTTTGATCGAGCTCGTCCAGTTTGTTCGTCAAATCGTTTAAAATAAATGATGTGATAGCGGTCGCAGTAATAAATAGTAAAATAACGATTGCAAGAACGGAACCGTATTTTTGGCTGATGCGTTTATTTTTAAAAAAAGAAACACCTTTCTTTGTTCGTACCTTTACTTCTTTTTCCTTGCGGGGCAAGCGTGTTTTTTTCTTCGGCATGTTTTCACCATCCACACATTGTAGTCTTTTTGTATTATATCATAATACCCAATATAAATGTAAGCGTATTAGCCTGGTAACTACAACTATGCATCCTAATATTTAAATCCCTGTATTTTCAGGGTAAAGATTGAAAAATAAAAGGATGAAAAGCAAAGGACCGACCCAAAGGCAGTGAGAATAGACTTTGGGTCGGTCCTGTTTTGTTTTAAAATTTATTGTGCTGCTTCTTGAATAACATCTGGTGCATCTGCATGGTAAACCATTTTCCAAGATTCCAAGATGTTTTCCTGTGTTACATTCAATGAAGGTACTGCCACATATGGCGGTGTTTCTTTTCCAAGTAATGCGTGCCCTGCTAAAATCGCTTCAGCAATCCCTTGGTCGTATGGAAGCTGTGCACCAAGTCCTTTTACAATTCCACCCTGCGCAATATCAAGCGCAACGTTTGTCCCAAGATCAATGGTTGTGATAACAAGATCATCTCTTCCTGCTGTACGGGCTGCAGAAAGCACCCCTTCAGCCGGCACATCCCAGACAGCGAAAATCCCATCTAAGTCAGGATTTTTTGTTAACATAGCAGATGCGATTTTTTCACCTGTGTTTGGATCTGTAATTCCGCTGCGTGCAATAATTTCAATGTTTGGATATTTCTCTTTAATCGTTTTTTCAAATGCATCTGTACGCTGGCGTGTAACAAAGAAATCTGCGTCATGAAATACAACACCAATTTTTCCTTTTTCTTCAAGCTGAGCAGCCATAATTTCTGCCGCTTCTACACCGTTGCCGTAGTTATCAGCAGATACAACGCTGACATAATCTTTTCCTGCTACTAATCCCTGTGGTGCGTTATCCATGAAGACTAATTTCACGCCTGCTGCCGCTGCTTTTTTATACGCTTCGGCTGTTGAAACAGGATCTACTGGAATACTTACGATAATATCGGGATCTTTCGCTAAAACTGTTTCAATATCAGACACTTGCTTTTCAGCTTTAAATTGACCATCTGTCACGGCAATAACTTCGATTCCCATCCGTTTAAACGCGGCCTCTAACCCGTCAATTTGTGCTTTAGACCAGTCATTGCCCGCATAGTGCATAACGATTGCGGCTTTATACTTTCCTTCTTTCACTTTTGCAATATCTTCTTCTGATAAATTAAGTGTTTTGGCTGAAATCGCTTCTTCGCCATTCGGTCCTTTACTTAAAATCGTCGTGCCGCTTGGAATATCTTCACTAATTGTTAAAGCACCTGAATCTGGAATCTCCGCTGCTTTTTGTTTTGTTTCTCCCTCGCCTGTACCCGTGCTTTGATTTCCACATCCCGCCAGAGCAAGAAAAGTACCTAACAGTACTGTGATGAACAATAAAAACGTTTTTTTCATTTTAATTCCTCCATTTCCCATTTTGTAACCGTTTTCTATTTTATCTAAAAGAGCCGCCATGGCCGCCCATGGCATCACTCTTCTGATTAAAACCAATTTAATCGAGCTTTGCTAATTCTGCTTTCAAATATTCAATAGACGTTCTCGCATACCAATCTGGCTCAGCCTGGCGTGTATGGAAACCAACTTCCATTGATAAATAGCCGTCGTACTTAATCTCTTTTAGTGCCTTTAAGAACGCCGGGAAATCACATCTGCCCTGTCCAGGAGGCAGCCGGTCACTATCAGCAATATGAACATGGTGCAGTTTATCCGCCATACGGTACACATAGTCGCTTGCCACTTCATTTCGATATAGGGCATGGAATGTATCAAACATTACTTTCACGTTTGATGCACCCGTTTGCTCACTTAGAAGTAATGCGTCATCTGCTGTTTCAATTAAATTACTGTCAGCAGGCGTTGGTTCAACGACCATTGTAACGCCAAGTTCTTTTGCATATTTTGCTACATTCCCCAAACCTTCAAGGCTGTAGTTCCATGCATCTTGCTGCGATGTTCCGTGAACGACCCATCCAGCTACCCAGATTACTGTCGGGCATTCCCATTCACTCGCCAGCCGGACAACTTCTTTATAATGGTTGACCGTAAATGCACGTTCTTCAGCAAGAGGAGAACTTGCATTCACACCCGGTCCGCCACCCGGTGCAGGAAGCATAGCGGATACAGCTAAATTCTTTTGCTTAAGCAGCGCGCCAATTTCTTTTCTTCTTTCTTGAGACAAATAGTCCGGCCAAGCATGCGGACTTGCACATCCGATTTCAATCGCATCATAACCAAATGATGAGATTCGGTTAATGACGTCATCCAGCGGATAGGAAGGTACCCAAACCGGAAAACCGCTATATGGCCACGTGTTAAAAGAAATGCCTTTCATCTTATCTCGCTCCTTTTTCTTTATTCCCAAATAAATACGGCTTTTTCCGTTTTTCTTTCGTCAAACAAACGGAACGCTGTTTCTGCCTCTGTCAGTGGAAATGTATGTGTAACCAGCTTATCAACAGGCAGATTCTTTTTCACGATAAAATCCGCAATTTCATCATATTCATGGATTGGGAAATACCATGAGCCCATTACCGTAATTTGTTTACGAATCAATTGTTCACTCGGTTTAATCGTTGTTTCTTTACTTTCACCAATGAATGCTACACGCCCGTGAGGTCTTACGCAGCTTAACGCATCATTTTCTGCATAAGGACTTCCTGAACAATCAATGGCTGCATCTGCACCCTGACCGTTTGTAATACGGGCAATTTCTTCTAATACATTGGCATCTTTCCCGTTAATTGTGTAGTCAGCACCTAATTCTTTTGCCATTTCTAAACGCTCATCCAGCATGTCGACCGCAATAACTGTTGCCCCAAGACCTTTTGCAATCATGACCCCGGCATTGCCCATCGGTCCGAGACCAAACATAACGAGTGTATCTCTTCCAGAAATATTTAAACGTTTTTGAGCATGGTACAGTGTTCCAACTGCATCTGTAGAAACAGCCGCTGTCACAAAGTCCATCTCATCCGGCAGTCTCATGCAGTTTTCAGCCGGTGCCACCATGTAATCCGCGTCTCCGCCGTGGGCATCAAAGCCAATGCATTTAAATTCTTTACAAAACATTTTATAGCCGCTTTTACAGTGTGCACATTCACCACACCCAAGTGCTAAATAAACAGCAACGCGATCGCCCGCTTTATATGTTGTAACGCCATCTCCAACTTCTGTAATCACGCCAGCCGGTTCATGGCCCGGAATAATAGATGCTTTTTTATTGCCGTCGCCAAAAACCGATGTTCCATAATACAAGCTCATATCACTTCGGCAAATAGCGGACGCTTTTAATTGAATAAGTACTTCGCCTTGACCGGGTGTTGGGATATCAACCTGCTGGATTTCTACTTTTTTATCTCCTGGAAATATAACCGCTTGCATTGTCATTAATATCCCTCCACTTACTTTATAAAGATTACGCCCACCACATCTCGCCGACGGGCTCCTTAAACATGACATCTTTTAATAAAGAAATCGCTTTTCCCAAACCTTCATCAACGGAAGCAAGCATGTCTTCGTGTTCAATCGAAACGACATAATCATAACCAACCGCTCGCAGAGTACTCATGATATCTTTCCACATTTTCTCGTTTTGTCCATATCCGACAGAACGGAATGTCCATGCTCGGTTTAAAATGTCGCTGTAATGCTTTGTATCAAGAACACCATTTACATCAATATTCGCTTGGTCTAAATACGTATCTTTTGCATGGAAGTGATAGATTGCATTTTCCTTTCCAAGCTTTTTAATCGCTTCTACCGGATTAATTCCCTGCCAGAGAAGATGACTCGGGTCAAAGTTGGCACCAATTGCTTCTCCTGCATGCTCTCTCAGCTTCAGTAAAGTGTCCGGATTATAAACAACAAAACCCGGATGCATTTCAAGTGCAATTTGATTGATTCCGTGCGACTGCGCAAATTTCACTTCTTCTTTCCAATATGGAATAACGACTTCATTCCACTGCCAGTCCAGCATTTCCGCGTACTCTGGCGGCCATGAACAAGTCACCCAGTTTGGAAATTTAGCCTCTGCATGATCTCCGGGACAGCCGGAAAACCCATTCACAACCGGGATTTCCAGACGTTCTGCAAGTTTCACGGTTTTCTGCCAAACGGCATGAGATTCTGTCGCGAATTTTTTGTCCGGGTGAAGCGGGTTGCCGTGACAGCTTAACCCGCTTATTGTCATTCCCCGGCTTTCTACGGCTTTTTTAAATGCCTTTATTTTTTCTGGACTGCTTAAAAGCTCATCTGGATCGCAGTGGCTGTTTCCTGGATAATTTCCGGTTCCCAACTCCACTGCTTCAACGCCCATTTCATTTAATTTATCGAGCATCTTCTCAAAAGGCAGCTGTTGATATAAAACGGTAAACACACCTAGCTTCACAATGAAACCTCCCTAAGTGACTCTACTTTCATCCATTTTTGCTGTTCATGACTTTGCAAAATTGCATCGGTAATGCACATGGAGATATGGCCATCTTCAAATGTGGCAAATTGTGTTTCATCACGGTGAGGATCTTTTCCATCACGGATAAAGCTGTAAAAATTAATCATCATATTTTTCATTGCGTCCGGCCATCCTTCATTATGCCCGCCCGGATGGTGTATAGCTGATTTTGCTTCCGATGTAAATAATGCGGGATCTGCCAGCATCAATTCATTCGGTTTATCACGGTGGCCAATCCAAAGTTTCTCAGGTTCTTCCTGATTCCATTGAGCGGAGTGCCTGCTCCCATTCACTTCGAAACTTAACCTGTTTTTTCTGCCAGCACTTACTTGTGAAACGGTGAAAACACCTCTGGTGCCATCTTCAAAACGGATAAGTACTGAAGCATAATCTTCTGTGTTGATCGGGACATCTTCATATTCGACTTCTTTTGATGCCTGCCCGCCAAATGTTTCTGGCGCTGAAGAAGGCTTTTTTCTGACCGGAATAACCGTCGCTAAATCTGCAAACACTTCGACGATTTTTTTGCCTGTTACATATTGAACTGTGTCGCACCAATGCGACCCGATATCCGCAACTGCACGTGATTTCCCGCCCACTTCCGGAGCTAAACGCCAGTTGAAGTCTGTCTCATATAACATCCAATCCTGCAAATAGCTGCCATGGACCAGATTGATTTTGCCCAGTTCTTCTTTTTGAATCATCGAATTAAGCTGCTTCACAATTGGAAACTGGCGGTAATTAAAATTAACACCATGGACAACATTATGTTTTCTTGCCAAAGCAAGAAGTTCTGCCGATTCCGCACTGGACATTGCCAGCGGCTTTTCCGACAACACATGCTTTCCAGCTAAAATGATCTCTTTATTAATCGAAAAATGAAGCTGGTTCGGTGTACAGTTATGCACTACGTCCACTTCATCGTCTCTTAGCATATCGCGATAGTCACCGTATGCTTTTGGAATCCCGAGCTCTGCGGCTTTTTGTTCGGCCGACTTCTGTCCGTGTGCGGCAATCGCGACCACATCGACAAAACCAAGCCGTCTAACAGCCTCGATATGAGTGGGTCCAATAAAGCCGGTGCCAATCACGCCCACTTTTATTCTCTTCATCCGTGTCCCTCCTGCCTGACTTATCGCTTAATTGCTTTTCTGCCGAATGCGACAGCCAAAATGATAATTAATCCTTTAATCATCATTTGCTGGCTGACATCCAGCCCCATGATGATCAATCCATTGTTAATTGTTCCAATCATTAATGAACCGATAACTGTTCCAATTACAGTCCCTACGCCCCCAAAAAGGCTCGTTCCGCCGAGAATAACCGCGGCAATAACCGAAAGCTCATCACCCTGACCAAATGTGAAACGGCCTGCGTGCATACGGCCCGCGTAAAGCAAGCCTGCAAAACCGGCCATGAAACCTGAACCAAGGAAAACAAGAAGCTTAATACGCTGTGTATTAACACCTGAGAATCGTGCAGCACTTTCATTCCCGCCTGTTGCGAGTGTCTGTCTTCCGAATGATGTTTTACGCAATAACAGGTGGGCAATAACAGTTGCCACAATCGTCCAGATTAACAAGATCGGAATCGGGCCGATATCCCCTGAACCAAAAACGAAGTTAAACGTTGCATCCACAATCGGTACCGGTGCTGTATCGGTAATCCACATCGCGAGACCACCGACAGTTCCTAACGTAGCAAGTGTCACCAGGAAGGATGGGATCCCTAACTTTGTTAATAGTAATCCGTTAACTAAACCAACTAGAAGGCCTGTTCCAAGGCCAACAGCTACGCCGCCGATCATTCCATATCCCGCCTGCAGTGCAAGCGCTGCTGTTAAAGAAGATAGCGCCGCAATCGAACCGACAGACAAGTCAATTTCCCCAGTACTGATAACAAATGTCATCGCAAGACCCATTAAAGAAATCATCGCTGTTTGGCGAATGATATTAAGCAAGTTGTCCGTTGAAACAAACCCCTGGTCATGTAAAGTAACCGAGAAATAAATGATCACGCCGATAAAAGCAAAATAAACAATATAGTTGCGCCAATCAAACGTTTTCTTGCGTGAAACCGTATGGCTTCCTACTGCAACTGTTCCGTCTAGATTAGAATCCTTGGATTGCATGTTGTAATTCCTCCTCTGTATGAATCTCACGTCTTTGCATTTCTCTGATAATTCGCCCTTCATGCATAACCAGTATACGGTCACTCAATGCAAGAAGCTCAGGAAGTTCCGAAGAAATGACCAGAATGGCTTTTCCGCTGTCCGCGAGTTCGCGTACGACATCAACAATTTCTGTTTTAGCTCCAATATCAACACCAATGGTCGGTTCATCAAGCATAAGGACAGCCGGGTCATTCGCCAGCCACTTCGCCAAAACGATCTTTTGCTGATTTCCCCCAGACAATAGATTCGTTGTTTTATAAATATCATCTGTTTTAATGTTTAGCTTTTTCACAAAATCATTGGCCACTTTATCGGCTTTTTTATTATCAACAAAGAAACCTTTCTGCATTTTCGATAAAATTGGCAGAATAATGTTGTCTTTCACACTATGCTCCAGGACAAGACCCTGCACACGCCGGTCTTCCGGAATAAGAGCCAATCCAGCTTTTATCGCATCCGTTGCAGTTTTAATCGTTACAGGCTGGCCATTTACACTAATATCGCCACTGTCTTTTGGACCTGTCCCGAAGATAGCGCTTACCGTTTCAGTCCGGCCGCTTCCCATTAATCCCGCGATGCCAACAATCTCACCCGGATACAGATTAAAATTCACATCCTGCACTTTTGATCCAAGTGATAGATTCTTTACTTCCAGTACGGGTGCAACGTCTGTCGCATACTCCCGTTCTTTCCATTCAAACGCTTTATCCATACTCGATCCGACAATATACTGAATAACCATATCGAGATCGATTTGTTTGCAATCTTCAGTAGCGACATGTTTTCCGTCGCGTAAAATGGTAACGCGGTCACAAACTTCAAGAATCTCATCCATGCGATGTGAAATATAAATAATCGCGTAGCCTTTTGATTTCAATTGATTAATAAAGGAAAATAATATTTTTGTTTCTTTTTTTGTTAAAGAAGCGGTTGGCTCGTCCATGACGAGAATTTTTGTTTCCTGTGATAATGCTTTGGCGATTTCGGTCATTTGCCAGTACCCTACACCGAGGTTTCCGACAAGTTCGTCCGGGTCAATATCGACCTCCAGCTCTTGAAGCAGCTTTCTCGTTTTTTCAACACATTCTTTATCGTTCAATAATCCGAATGACGTTTTATCTTCTCTCGTAAGAAAAATATTTTGTGCGACTGTTAACGTAGGAATTAAGCTAAACTCCTGAAAAATCATGGAGATATAATTTTTTCTTGCATCATCTGTATTTTTAATTTCAACAAGCTGGTCATCAATGTAAATTTCACCTTGATCGGCTGAGTAAACACCGGTTAAAATTTTCATCAATGTTGATTTCCCGGCTCCATTTCCGCCCATGAGCGCATGAACTTCACCTTTTTTAACAGAGAAATCGACTGAATCCAGTACCGTAATTCCATTAAACGCTTTTGAGATATTTTTCATTGAAAGCATTGGCTTTTCCAATCTCGTTCACCTTCTTTATAACAGAGGCCGCGGCTGCGGCCTCCATCTATTTTTTCAAGTTCCTTATTTCGAAAGATTCGCCATTTCACCTTGTTTTGAAAGATTCACCCATTCGCCTTTTTCGGCTGATTCCAGAATCGCATCTGAAATAACGGCGATTTGGTAGCCGTCTTCAAAGTCAGGTGAAACCTTTGTATCTTCCGCAATAGACTTCATAAAGTCATATGTTTCAATAATTTTCGTTTCGCCATAGCCAATTCCGAGCGCCGGGATTGGCCACAAGCCTTCACCGTACGGATGAGCAGGGCCTGTGTACACAGTTCTGAATCCGCGGCTGTCGCCTGGATCATCTGAGAAGCACACCTGCAGTTCGTCACGGCGTTCATAGTTAAAGACGAGAGACCCTTTTTCACCATGAATTTCAAATGTTAAGAAGTTGTTGCGGCCCCAGGCGTTGCGTGTTGCTTCAATACTTCCAACAGCACCATTTTCAAATTTAACGAGTGTCATAAATTCATCATCCACATCAACTTCCGCTTTTGGTACATCGACATCTGCTTTTACTGTTCCAAGCTTATCGACACCGCCGCTTTGAATCGGGCGTTCGCCAATCCACGTTTTCGCGACCGCATTTACATCAGAGATCTCTCCAACAAGGTAGCGTGCAAAGTCAATCACATGTGTGCCGATATCGCCTAAAGCGCCAGAGCCGGCACGGTCTTTTTGAAAGCGCCATGAAAGTGGTGAATTCGGATCAGCCGACCAGTCCTGCAAATACGTGCCGCGGAAATTCAGGATTTTCCCAAGCTTGCCTTCTTCGATGTATTTTTTCGCCAGCGCAACAGCTGGTGTTCTGCGATAGTTGAACGCAACCATATGCTTTACGCCTGCTTCTCTTACTGCATCAAGCATTGTTTTCGCTTCAGCTGCATCACGCGCAAGCGGCTTTTCAGAAATAATATGCTTGCCGGCTTTTGCGGCTGCGATGGCAATCTCCGCATGAGAATCATTTGGTGTGACAATATCGATAATATCGATTTCCGGATCTTCCACTACTTTTCTCCAGTCAGTCGAATAGTGTTCAAACCCAAGGCGGGCAGCTGCATCTTTCGCAAGCTCATCTGTTACATCTACTACAGTGTGGCGATGCGGAATAACCGGTGCCGGCCAAAAAAACATTGGCATACCTGCATAAGCAAGTGCATGCGCTTTCCCCATAAATCCTCCGCCAATCATACCTACATTAAGTTTTTTCATTGTATATTCCTCCATTTTTTGAGTACTGTATTATTGAATCGCGCTTTGAATTAATTCTGGAACATCCTGGCGGTATACTAGCTTCCAAGACTCTTCCAAATTCTCTTTTGTTACTTGCACTGCTGGTGTTGTTACATATGAAGGCGCTTCCTTGTCGAGTAAAGCATACCCGGCTAAAATCGCTTCAGCAATTCCCTGATCGTATGGGAGCTGTGCACCAAGTCCTTTTACCGTTCCGCCGGATGCCATTTCCAATCCAACATTTGTACCCAAGTCCGTTGTCGTAATAACAAGATCATCTCTTCCAGCTGTACGCGCTGCTGAAACAACCCCTTCTCCCGGTACATCCCAGATGGCAAAGATTCCATCTAAATCCTGATGCTGTGTCAGCATGGCCGCTGCCACTTTTTCACCATCATTCGGACCTGTAATGCCGCCATGTGCGACAATTTCAATATCCGGGTATTTCTCTTTTATTGTTTCTTCAAAAGCGGTTTGACGCTGCTTTGTGACAAAGAAATCCGCATCGTGGAAAACTACGCCGATCTTGCCCTTGCCATCAAGTTCTTCCGCCATTACCTCTGCAGCTTCTACACCATTTCCATAGTTATCTCCTGATACAATACTGACAAAATCCTTTCCTGGCTCCAGTCCTTGTGCGGTACCATCCATAAAGACTAATTTAATGCCCGCGTCAGCTGCTTTTTTGTAAGCGGCTGCTGTCGATACAGGGTCTACAGGCACACTGACAATGATATCCGGTTTTTTCGCAGTGACTGTTTCAATATCAGAAACCTGCTTTTCTGCTTTAAATTGAGCATCTGTTACTGCAATGACTTCAACACCCATACGTTCAAAGCTTGCTTTTAAGGCATCTGTCTGTGCAGTCATGTAGTCAGTGCCAGAGTAATGCATGACGAGTGCTACTGTGTAACTGCCCTCTTTAATTTTCGCAATATCTTCTTCCGTTAATTCCAATGTTTTTGCTGAAACAGCTTGTTCACCAAAAGGACCTTTGCCCAGGATCTCTTTATCTTCAATTTCAGGATTAATCGTTAAAGAACCTGTGTCCGGCATTTCCACTTTTTTATTCGCTGGTTCTTTATCTGTCGCAGCCTGCTGTCCCCCACACGCTGCCAGCAAAAGGCTTCCGCTCAATAACATACCTGTGTTAATAATGGAGCTTTTCTTTTCATCATCCTGTCCCCTCTACATTCAATCTGGCATCAATTATTTTTCAAATGACGATAAGAAGCTGCGGCTTATTTCCGCTCCTTGTTTTGGCACATCATAACTATCAAGCTCAACCGTAATCCAATCATCGTAACCGGCTTCATTTAAAAGGCTGATCATTTCATCAAACTTCTGATGGCCTTTTCCTAATGGAAGAAACTCACCATCCGCATAATCTTTAAAGTGAATATATTTAATCCGGTCCGCATATTTGCGAACAACTTCTACCGGATCACCGCCGCCTGCTTCAATATGGGCTGTATCGGGACACAAACCAATTGTTGTGAGCGGCATCAGCTTATCTAATTGCTCCGGCGCTTCAACAGTCGTTCCAAGATGCGGGTGATACGTTGGGATCAATCCGTGTTTTTCCGCAATCTCCTTTACTTGATCCAATGCTTTTCCTAAATCTTCGAAATCGCTTTCTAAAATACCCGCCGAACGGACAGCTCCTCCGCCAATCACGAGGTGGCGGGCGCCAAGTTCAGCAGCAAAGGCAGCGACTTCCTCAATTTTCGCTAATTCTTCCTGCAAAACATCTGGATAAATAAAGTTTCCTCCCGTGTAGACACCAATCAATGTTAACTTGTACGTTTTCAGCAATTCCTTAAATTCTTCTTTATTGCTTTTATATTGCATTAGGTTGCCGTCGAAAATTTCAAAGCCTTCATAACCTGCTTCCGCAATGTCTTTTAAGGCTTCCTCGGTTGAGCCGTTCGCCAGGTAATAAAGATCTTTTATCGAAGTGACTCCGGCAGGATGACCTACAACCCCGCCCCACGTATTTGTTTGATATCCAAGTTTCATTGTTTCTCCCCCGTTTTGAAATATTTTTCAAAAGTACAACATCGATTGCGAATGTGGCTCCACCACCTCCTTAAAGTGAGCAACCCGGGATTACCAAGAATTTTCATTAAAAAATCTCTCGTAAACGTTTACATATCGTCTGCTTTTTTAAATTCTGCTTTTCTTTTAACCTTTCACTTTGAACTAACTTGTGGGTAAATTATTTTCAAGCTTTACTCACACCGTAAACGTTTACATCATCTGTAAAGTTTATTTGCAGCTTTACTGCTTTTCTGTATATCAAAGCTCTTATAAGCAAAACAATGACTGACGCTCTTTTATCCGTTCCGTAAACGTTTACATCATCTTTTGAAAATTCATTTTTTAACGGCTGCATTTATAGCATGAATCTCGGAGAACAAGCTTGTTTTCTAAAATGAACTGTGTTTTCTCCATTTCCTGCTTTGTCATGAGACCTATCAGCAATTCCATCGCTTTTGTGCCTATGTCAAAAGTGGGCTGTGAGATCGTCGTTAGTGCCGGTTTGAAGATGGATGAAAACTTTATATTGTCAAACCCGATAACCGATATGTCCTGCGGAACAGTTAATCCTTTTTGTTCAATTGCATTGATGGCACCAAAGGCCATCTCATCATTTGCCGCAAACACTGCTGTAGGTGTGTGGCTGTACGCTAAAAGTTTGAGCATCATATTAAAGCCGCTTCTATAAGAAAAATTGCCTTCCTGCACTAAGTCGGGCTCAACCTTCAAATTATATTGTGCCATCGCCTGATAAAATCCCTTTAGCCTGTCTCTGCCCAGTACGCTATTCATAGGACCTGAGATAAAGCCTATTCTCTTATGCCCGAGATTAATCAAATACTCGGTTGCTTTTCGTGCACTGCTGACATTGTCAATTGAAACTGTCGGAACATTGACGCCCTCTAAGTATTCGCATGCAAGAACGACCGGATATTGGGCGGCTATCTCTTCCACGATGTTCGCTTCAATTCCTGCGGTCAGTAAAATCATTCCTGCTGCCTTCTTTTGACGAAGTATGTTCAAATACCCTTTTTCCTGTTCAAGATTATTGCCTGCATCACCAAGCAAAACCTGGTAACCATTTTCAAGAGCTACACACTCTATCCCTCTCAGCACATCGGAAAAGAATGTATTCGTAATATCCGGGACAACCACTAGAATCGTTGTTGTTTCGGACATTCTTAGCTGGCGGGCTGCTGCATTAGGCTGATAGTTTAAATCTTCAATGACTTCTAATACTTTTTTGATCGTCTCTTCCGCTACCGATTCTGGCTTGCTTAACACCCTTGAGACAGTCGCAATTGAAACATTTGCCTGTTTAGCTACCTCTTTTATTCCTGACATATTAGGATTCTCTTTTCTTTTTTGTTGCTGTTTATTTAGCTATAACCGAATTGTAACCGCATTCAAATTTAGTGTCTAACCGCTTTCAGACATGATTTCCTTCCACTCGACAAGATATTTTCTAGTTTCAGACTTAAAAATTATCCTTTTAAACAAAAAAAGCAAAAAATTTAAAAAAATAAAAAAACCCAGCAGCGTGTGCTGAGTTGATTGGTTCATAATGACTTATATCGTTGCAATTCATCGATTTTGTGCTTTGAAACCCTTGCCGTATTGTTATAATCTTGAAAATATGCTTTATACATTTGACCCGCTGCTTCAATTTTGGTTAAAAGCCCCACGTTAATGATATAGGATCTATGAGATGCGATAAATCTGGAGTCAAGGGCCCCTTCCAGGCTGGCTAACGCTTCATTTGTTTCAAAATTATTGTTCTTTGTATGAATGACAGATTTACGGTCTATTCTTTCTATAAAAATAATGTCATCAAGCGGAATAAAAAGGATATTTTTCTGTTGTTTAATCATTAAATTCTTTTTAACAGACTGCTCTTTATCAGCTTTTATATTCCCAGCTTGTGCGGCCCTCTCTAAAGCACTATATAAACGATTTCGCTCAATTGGCTTTAAAATATAATCAACAGCCCTTACACTAAATGCTTCGAGTGCATAATCATCATGGCCGGTAATAAAAATAACCTGCAAGGATGGAAAAAGTTCTTTACATGCTTTCACTGCCTCCATCCCATTCAATAAAGGCATTCCAATATCCACTAAAGCGACATCCGGTTTTTCTTTCGTCACATACTTTATTAACTCTTCACCGTTCGCGGCTTCTCCAATAATTTTATAATTAGGTAAACTGCCGATAAAATACCTTAACAGTTTTCTGGAGGCAGCATCATCGTCAGCGATTAATACTTTCATCTGGTAATCCCCTTTTTCTTAAGCATTTCCTTGATCCGCAGCTTTTTGAATGATATGTGGCGCCTCTTCGTTATAAACTAGTTTCCAGGCGTCCAAAACATTTTCTTTCGTTACTCTTAAAGATGGTACTGCCACATAGGACGGCGCTTTTTTTCCAATAAGCGCATACCCTGCAAGGATGGCTTCAGCGACTCCCTGCTGGTATGGAAGCTGCGCACCCAATCCCTTGATTAGTCCGTCGCGAGCAATTTCTGCTGCCACCCTTAGGCCCAAATCGACCGTCGTGATGACCAAATCATTTCTTCCTGCAGCACGGGCCGCTGCTAAAGCTCCTTCCGCTGGTACATCCCACACAGCAAAGATACCATTCAAATCCTTATGTTTAACAATCATGGCAGAAGCCGCTTTTTGCCCATCATTCGGCCCCTCAATTCCGACACGCTCCACAATCTGAATTTCGGGATATTTTTCTTGTATCGTTTTTTCAAATGCTTCGGTTCTTTGTTTGGTTGCAAAAAAATCAGATTTATGGTAAATAACCCCAACAGTTCCTTTTTCACCTAATTTTCCAGCCATAACATGAGCCGATTCAATGCCGTTTCCATAGTTGTCAGCGGACACAACACTAACGTAATCTTTTCCATGCTGCAGGTTCTTTGGTATATTGTCCATGAACACCAGCTTTATATCGGCTTGAGCTGCTTTTTTATATATGCCTGCCATCCGTGCCGGGTTTACAGGAATACTCACAAGAATATCCGGCTTTTCGGTTAAAATGTTTTCAATATCAGCTACTTGCTGTTCCCAATTAAACTGCGCATCCGTCACAGCTGTAATCTCAATCCCCATTTTTTCAAAAGTGGCTTTTACCCCTTCCACTTGAGACCTTGACCAGTCACTTCGGGCATAGTGCATGGCGATGGCTGCCTTGTATTTCTTTTCCTTAATTTTTTTCAAGTCTTCTAAAGATAATTGAAGTGTTTTTGCTGAGACAGCCTCTTCTCCATACGGTCCAGTGCTTAAAATTTTATGATCCGGGATATTTTGATAAATTGTTTTATTTAACGTTTCCCGTATGACTGTCAAAAACTCTTTTATATTTATAGGCTTCGTCACATAGTTATCGAATCCCTTAGCTAACGCATATTGAATATCCTGCGGCATTGCATTGGCACTTACAGCAATAACGGCAATATCTTTTGTTTGTTCATTCTTTTTTAGCTTATCAAAAATTTCGTACCCATGAATATCAGGGAGGTTAATATCCATCAAAACCAGATCCACTTTTTCCTTCGCTGCCATTTCTACTCCTTTTTTTCCAGTACGGGCTGATAGGAGCGTAAAGGTAGGCTGCGATTTTATGATGTTGCTCACTAACTGAAAATTGGCCTCGTTATCTTCAATATAGAGCAAGCGATAGTGATCTGTCTTCTCATCTTTCGCTGCAGGAGGTTCCACCTGTTCATCCCACCGCATAACAGCTTTTAAATTAGGGGGAACAGGCAGACAAAAAGAAAAGTCACTGCCTTTTCCTTTTGTGCTTGTCACGCTGATTTCTCCTCCCATTAAGTGTACGAGCTGTTTAACGAGAGACAAGCCGATACCTGTACCTGCTTCCTTTGTGTCTCGAATTCGATAAAATGGGACAAATACTTTTTGATATTCTTCTTTTGAAATCCCTATACCTGTATCCACGATATGCACAACCTGCTCGCTGCCTTCCTGCCAGCAGGCGATGCTTATTTCTCCATAATCCTTATTATATTTAATGGCATTGTCCAGAAGGTTAAGAAGGATTTGTTTAAGACGAATCGGATCAGCATGAACTAAGGTGTTTTGAAAGGGATTTATTTGGTTATCTATACTTATGTTCTTTTTCTTTGCCAGCGGCTGGACAATATTGATACATTCGTTCATAACGGCAAGAAGGTTAACCTCTTCTATAGAAACTTTCAAATTTCCTGTTTCGATTCTCGATACATCCAATACTTCGTTTACTAACTGTAATAAATGTCTTCCTCCGTTCAAAATTTCCTGTACAAAGTCATGCTGTGTTTCGGTCAAGTCCTCTTCCATTTCCAGAAGCTGCGCAAAGCCAAGAATGCCATTTAGCGGCGTACGAAGCTCATGGCTCATTTTAGACAGGAAGTCCGATTTTGCTGCATTTGCTTTTTCGGCTTCTTCTTTTGCATGGATAATCATTTTTTCCATTTTATTACTCTCAGTTATATCTTCAAAATCCCACAAGTATCCACCATTCCCGTTTCCCTCATTAAGTGGAACACAGTTGTAGCACAGTATGGTATTTTTGTTGATTTCAATTTCTTTTGTTATTCTTGGCTGATCCCCGCGCTTTTCAATTTCCACCTCTTCCATTTCTTTGTCAAAAAGAGAATGTAAATCCGGAGCATACTGTCCAATATATAAATCAATCCCGCCTTCTAACCTGAACAGTTCATAAAACTTTTTGTTCATGAGGCTAATCTTTTTATCCCGATCTGTCACAATGACTCCTCTGTCCAGCTGATCAATCAAATTGCGCTGAAAAGCGTACGAATCTATTAACTTTCTTTCCTGTTCTTTTTGAAGTGTAATTTCGGAAAGTGTCACAAGAGCTGCTTCCTCGTACTTATCCGGTAATTTAAGCGGGTTTGAATTGACAGAAAACCACTGTGTTCCATTATTTTCATCTTTCACTCCTAATACAAAATTTTTAACAGGAATGCCATCTTTCTGAGTAATGACATCTAGCAGCTCTACATAAGGAATCGGAATGCCATTTTCTTTTATATACTCCCGCTCTAATCCTGCCATAGAAGCTTCAGTAAAATCACCTATTTCAATCCCGAATATTTTGTTTGCGCTTTCATTGAGTGTAGTGATTTTGCCGCCTGTTTCGATCAGTACCGCTTCAGACATCGTTTCAAGCACTGTGCGATATAAATTTTCTTTTTGGCGAATGTCTTCTTCCATCTTTTTTCTTTTCGTAATATCAATACAAGTTCCAACTACTTCAATGACTTTTCCTTCTGAAAACAAAGGCCTCAAATATGTCACGTACTGTATCTCTTTGTAGTTACTTTCATATTCGACAAAGTGACCCTTCCAAGCTTTTTTGTAATATGTAATTAATGAATTGGCAATGTCAATGTTGTCTGAATACAATTCATATAATGTTTTTCCAATAAGACCTTCTGGATGAAAATCTATTTTATAAAGTAATTCACCTTCAGAAAACGTATGAATAAATTCGTTATTTTTACGTATAAACTTAAAAATCATACCTGTATCCTGAAAGCCTGCCTGTGAAACATATCCAGAATTCTTCATTTATTTCTCTCCCTGATCGTTAAAAGAATATAATCTAAATTCAGTCTTCCATGTACTTTTCCAGCCAACTTAATTAGACTCCTTATTATTTTATTTTCCCCATTATAAACTTGTCTTTCCTGGTAAGTCTAATGGCACATGCTTGCTTTCCTTATAAAAAGGTTCCTCCGCTGGGAGGAACCTTTTTCTTACACAATCAGGTGAATTTGGTTGCCGGATGGATCTTCCGTAACATAATCGGTCACGGCTGCTCCTATTCCTTTGAGCCTTGCCACCGCTTCTTCTCTTGCTTCTTCACTCGGAAACACAAGCGTGTACCAATTCAGTCCAACGCTGTTTTGGGCCGGACGCGGAGCACCGACGCCTTGCCACGTATTCAAGGCAATGTGATGATGGTAGCCGCCCGTTGACGTGAAAATCGCCTGCGGATAGTGGCTGACCACTTGAAACCCAAGCCCCTTTATATAAAAGTTTTCCGCTTCTGAAATGTTCGAGACGTGCAGATGAATATGCCCGATGATTGTACCCCCCGGAAGACCGGTAAATTCTTCGTCGCTTTCCGCTAAAAGGCTGTCCCCATCAAGCTGAACCGTTGCCATATCCACAAATCCATCGTTCCACGTCCATTCCGAAGACGGCCGGTCGCGATAAATTTCAATACCATTGCCGTCGGGATCATCAATGTAAATCGCTTCACTCACGTAATGATCCGCCGCGCCAAATCGCTGGCCCGTTTGCAGCAAATGGCGCAAAAAGACAGCCAAATCTTTCCGTTCCGGCAGCAAAATTGCAAAGTGATACAAGCCGGCTGTCCGTCCCTGCTTCGGCAGAACGCTGTGCGGCTGCTCCAGCGTTACAAGTGCCGTTTGTCCATCCGCGGTCAACACAGCCTGCCGCTCCGATTGGTTTAATATATTTAATCCAATGACGTTTGTATAAAAATCAATTGAACGTGCCAAATCCGTCACGTTTATATTCACTTCTCCAACAAATCCATTCGGTTTTTCATGAAAACGATCCATGCTTGATTCTCCTTTTTTGTTACCTTTTTTATTTTAGTTACTTTATGTAACTTATTATAAAAATAAATTATACAAGAAGTCAAGCAACAGCTGTAAAAAGCAGTAAATTTATGAGCACCAGACATAAAAACAAATAAAAGGATACTTTTTTTCCTGTCCCTCACCTGCTATAATAAAACAGATAAAGCATAACCAACTGAATATCGCCTTCATCCGTAAAGGGGAGTAGCGTCAGAGAACTGAAATAAAGTCGTCATTACGTGGGATACTTTCCGCCGGCTTTATTGACCTAATTTATTTAGTGTTTAGCGAGACCTTTGCCATATTTCATGTGGCAGAGGTCTCTTTTATTTTGGAGAAAAAAAGGAGCTGGGAGAATGGAAACAGAATTTTTAACCGCTTTATTAGCCATTATAATGATTGACCTCGTTCTCGCCGGTGACAATGCCATTTTAATTGGTCTCGCTGCGCGGAAACTCCCAAAAGAACAGCAAAAAAAGGTGATTTTTTGGGGAGCAGTCGGTGCGATCATCATCCGCATGATCGCCACACTGTTGGTTGTTTATTTATTAGAAATTCCCGGCCTGCGTTTAGTCGGCGGCATCCTGCTTATCTGGATTGCCTACAAACTTCTTGTTGAGGAAGAAGAGCATGAAGTAACAGCCGCTGATTCATTATGGGGCGCCATTAAAACAATCATTATTGCAGATGCATTAATGGGGCTTGATAATGTTCTTGCTGTTGCAGGCGCTTCTCACGGAAACTTCCTGCTTGTCATGATCGGCCTGCTTGTTTCAATCCCTATTGTTATGTGGGGCAGCACCATTATTTTAAAAATGATCGAACGGTATCCAATTATCATCACAATCGGTGCCGGCATTCTCGGCTGGACAGCGTCTAAAATGATCGTCGGAGAACCGTTTATGCATGATTATTTCACCAATCCATTTGTAAAGTATGGGTTCGAACTTGTTGTTGTTGCCGGCATTTTGCTCGCTGGCACACTGAAACAACGCAGAATTGAACGAGCGAAAAGCGATATTACTATAGAAGAAAATACTCTGTAATTTGTACCGTCAATGTTTAAGAAAGTCGCTCTTTTACTCAATGTGCCATACGTCGTCATTTGAGTTTGGCCGCCTTATATTCATCCGACTCAAGTGAACGTTGAAATACAAAAGAGGCTGCCTCCGAAACGGAGACAGCTTCTTCTTTTTTTAGTTCATAAATGTCAGTATCATTTATATTTTCACGCTTCTTCACTTGAATTTTCTCAATCTCATCCCATTTCTTTAAGTGCTGATCAAGATTAAACAGACTTATAAAATCTCATAATCCACAACAATAACATTCTCAATGACACCATCCAGCGAGGAAATAAACGCCTGGTGAAGCGGATGCGGCAAATAGTTATCAAGCGCTTTCTTACTTTCAAACGTGACACGCAGTCCAAGCGTGTATCCTTGAATTTGCTCCACTTCTTCGGTGGTATTTAAACCAGCCGTCAGTTCGACGATTCCATCGATCTTCTCTTTAAATGCTAACAGCTGCTGAAGAAGCTCCTGCTGCTTTCCATCTGTGATGTGCTCGTTAAACTTAAACGTTACTAAGTGTTCGTACATATTCAAGCTTATCTTTCCCTTCTCTTGTGATCTCATACTATCTTTAATTGAAATATCGGCTTTTATAAATTAACACCTTTCATTCCGCTTTCCGGATAACGAAGGCCGGCAGCCGCTCCTTTTGGCGCAATATCATTAATTGCAGCAAGCTCCTGTTTTGAGAGTGCCACATTTACAGCTTCTACGTTTTCTTCTAAATACTTGCGTTTTTTCGTTCCTGGGATCGGCACAATATCATTCCCTTGGGCAAGCAGCCAGGCAAGTGCTAATTGTGAAGTCGTGCATCCTTTTTCTTTTGCCATCTCTTCGATTTTTTTCACAAGTTCAATATTTTTGTCAAAGTTCTCTCCCTGAAATCTTGGTGAAAAGCGGCGATAATCATCTTCTGCCAAATCATCAAATGTTCGAATCTGGCCTGTCAGAAAACCTCTGCCAAGCGGGCTGTATGGAACAAATCCGATTCCCAGCTCCCGAACTGCCGGTAAAATATCATCCTCCACATCACGGCTCCATAAAGAATATTCTGTTTGAAGGGCAGAAATAGGATGTACATCGTGTGCTTTTCGAATCGTATCAGACGATGCTTCAGAAAGACCTAAATATCTCACTTTGCCTTCTTTTACAAGGTCTGCCATCGCACCCACTGTTTCTTCAATTGGGGTATTCGGATCGACACGATGCTGATAATACAAATCGATATAATCTGTTCCCAAACGGCGCAGACTTTTTTCACATGCTTCTTTTACGTACTCCGGTCTTCCATTTACACCTAAAAAGGCACCGTCTTCACCGCGCACATTTCCAAACTTTGTGGCGATAATGACCTGATCCCGTCGGCCTTTTATTGCCTGTCCAAGCAGTTCTTCGTTTTGTCCGACTCCGTACATATCAGCTGTATCCAAAAAAGTCACACCAAGCTCCAATGCATGCTTAATGGTTTTGATTGATTCCTCATCATCACGCCCACTGTAAAAATCCGACATCCCCATGCAGCCTAAACCAAGAGAAGAAACTTCCAGACCTTGTAATCCTAATGTTCTTTTTTTCATCATTCTTCACTCCAATCCTATTTTTTCAATCCAATACCACTATTCCCTTTTCAGATAGATATATGCAAAGAAAACCGATATATGTCAGAAATTGGAATTGGTTTTCGCTGCATTTTTACCAATAACTTTCTAAGGTTTTCATTCTTGCTGTTTTTTACCACAAGCCGGCCATTTGAAACACCGATATCCATTATGATATGCGCCATTCATTTCCACTCCAAATCATTTTTATATTGGCGGGAATAAGTATAATAACGGCAGAATAACTCCTAATAACAGGGTAAACTAGCCATCATACTTAAAAATTCCGCCACGAATCCCGCCATCAATTTACAATCATTATCTTGTAAACGCCTCCATCTACTTTCATCTTGCTTGTTTTGAATATGCTTTCTACTTCATTTCGGAAAGGATAACTAAGCAGGTAATATTTTAAATAACTATACAACAAAAGCGGTCGAATTTCTTCTGTCGCTTGTACTGTTTCCAGTTAATTTGTATAAATCTGATTTGTTCATCGGCAACTCGGGCATTCTAAATGGGTACATCTGCAGATAATGTTTAGGAGGAATTGGATGTTCGGCTTAGCCGACTTATTCTCATTAGTCATCTCGGCATTTATCATATTACCCACAGTCGTTTTTTTACGCGAAATGGGCTATCTGATTGTAAGTATTGTATTTGGAGTGAAAAATCCCCGTGTGACAATTGGTTCAGGGCCCCGGTTGTTTCAACTCGGTATATTTGATGTCCGGAAATATTATCATTTATCTAGCTGGTATTCCTATGATTCCTTAAAAAGAGAAGGAAGGGCTGCGTATGTCTTGCTCTATGCCGGACCCATCTTGGTCAATACAATAGCGGCATTGACGATTAATACAATGCTTGCAAATGGATTATTAGAAGAGTACCGGACGTTCTGGGATCGATTTGTATTTTATGCTTTTTACTTTGTTTTATTTGATATTGTGCCAATGAAAACCGTAAATGGTATGCCCAATAACGGCTTTATCATTTATGAAATGCTGCGGTATGGAAAGCGGATCGACTACAATCAAGAGCCTTTTCACCCCTCCACTTCTGAAGTTGAGGAGGAGTACCAGGAAGAGATAAAGAAAATAAAAGAGGGCAAGAAAGAAATGAAGAAAAAGGACAAAGAAAGCTCTCATCCAAAAAAATAAACGTTTAGGCATATCCTGAACCGTTGTCTATCGCAGCCTTACAGTTAAAATGAAAAAAGCCTGTGCCAGATTCCGGCATAGGCTTCTCTCATTCCCCTTGTGAAGCGGGAATTGCTGGAGAAGATCTGCTTACTTATTCAGCAGTCAACTCTGCCTAATCGCAGGAACCGCTAAATGGATTCAGTCGGCGGGTTTTTACACTTCGCCGCTTTAAGCAAATCATTCATCCTGTACAGTCCATAAAATGTTGAAATGCTGTTGAAATTCATTTCAAACTTGATGGAACAAAGGCGGTTAAATAACTTTTTCATCCGATTACTTAATCTGGATGCTGCATTTGCCTTTGCGGCTTCCTTTTGGATGCCTCTGTACTTATTAACTACCCGCTTCACTCAGAATGAAACCGTTTTTTTTAAACTTTTTTCAATAATTCTTCATCTTTTTTTCTGCCGGATTGATCATAGAGAACAAGCCCAATACAGCCAGCGAATGCGAACCAGCCAAGAAGCTGATACATGGCGGCCGCGCCGCCTGTCCAATCAATAATCCAGCCGCCTCCGAGCGAGCCAATGATACCGGATAAGCCGAAAAAGGCGGAAATGAATACCATTTGCCCGGTCGCGAGAAATTCATCCGGCATGATTTTTGTGACAATTTGAAATGTACATAAATAAAACACACCGAACGTCAAACCATGCAGCGGCTGGAGCAAAATGATGTGAATTGGCTCTGTTGCCAAAGCGTACAGCATCCAGCGCACACCATACAAAGCAGCCGCAATAATAACAAAGGTCATATTCCGTTTAAACCAGCGGATCCAATAGGCACTGAACATAAAAATCATCGCTTCCGACGCGACGCCCATAAACCAGGCGAGCCCGATTTGTGATTCGGTGCCACCGAGTTCCGTCAAATATAAACCAATGAACATATCATTTGCCCGGTGTGTGATCGTCACGAGCATAATGATCAGCAAAAACCATAAAAATGACGGCCGGCTAACGATTTTGGCGGCTTCTTTCATATTAATAATTTTAGCGGATGCAGTTACATCGCTAATTTTTTGTATGACAACAAACGTTATAATGGCGTATGTAAGGAATAAATAAAATAAATATCCAAGACCCAGCTGTCCTAAAATAAATCCGCCGAGCAGGGATGTCAACGCAAACCCTACTGATCCCCACATCCGGATCTGGCCAAATTGAACGTGGTGCAGAACGGCTGTTTTTTGCGATAAACTGTCTCCAAGCGCACCAATGGGTGACTGAAATGAAAAGAAAATCGCTGCAATAAAGAGGAGCATCCAAAACGAGTCTGCTTGAAACAAAAAGAAACTCATGAAAATCAAGCCGCCCGAACAAACCATCACCATGCGCTTGACCGTTTTATATTTATCGCTCATATATCCCCAAAATGGCTGCGAAAAAAGGGCGGTAAACGGACCGATGGCCATGAGCCAGCCAATTTCTGAAGCAGACAGTCCTTTTTCCTGAAAATAAGACGGTAAAAAGGTAGCGGTCATCGCCACAGATGAGTGAAAAAAGAATAAAAACAGGCTGAGAAACAAAACCGGCTGTTTTTTCATATGTATATCCTCCAAAGTAGAAAAGCAGGAAGCGGTAGTCACTTCCTGCCTAAAATCGATTATGGGCGAATCCGCACTTCTGATGTAGCGTCAAAGAAATGCGCTTTGTTTAAATCGAATGCAAGCTGAATTTTTTCGCCTGCCATAATGTCGAGACGTGAATCAAGGCGTGCTACAAAGCTTTGACCTTCAATTTCAGAATAGACCATGATTTCTGCACCGAGAAGTTCAGATACAGAAACTTCCGCATCAAACGACGTATGTTGGGACGCTTCCAGGAAAATCAATTCATCATGAATATCTTCCGGCCGAACACCGAGAAGAATTTGTTTGCCTACATACCCTTGGTCACGCAGGTAGCGCATTTTTCCTTCTGGCACGTCAAGTGATTTCGAACCGATTTTCACAAATCCATCGCCAAGCTCTGCGTTAAAGAAGTTCATTGGCGGTGAACCGATAAAGCCGGCTACAAACGCGTTTTCTGGATTCTCGTATACTTCTTTCGGTGAACCGATCTGCATGATCTTGCCGGCTTTCATAACAACGATACGTGTTGCCATCGTCAATGCTTCCGTTTGGTCATGCGTTACGTAAATTGTCGTCGTCTGCAAACGCTGATGAAGTTTAATAATTTCAGAACGCATTTGTACGCGAAGTTTCGCATCCAAGTTGGAAAGCGGCTCATCCATTAAGAATACTTTTGCATCACGGACAATCGCACGACCGAGGGCAACACGCTGACGCTGACCGCCGGATAATGCTTTCGGTTTCCGTTTCAAATAATCTGTCAAACCAAGAATTTGAGCTGCGTTATCAACGCGCTGCTTAATTTCTTCTTTCGGCATTTTACGAAGCTTTAAGCCGAATGCCATGTTATCATAAACTGTCATGTGCGGGTAAAGTGCGTAGTTCTGGAACACCATTGCGATATCGCGGTCTTTTGGTGCCACATCATTTACACGGCGGTCGTCAATGTAGAAATCACCTTTTGAAATTTCTTCAAGACCGGCAATCATTCGAAGTGTGGTAGATTTCCCACAGCCAGATGGGCCAACAAAGACGATAAACTCTTTATCTTGAATGTGAAGGTTGAAATCCTCAACCGCTGTTACATCTCCATCATATACTTTATAAATATTATTTAATTGAAGTTCTGCCATTTTTCATTCCTCCTGTAACCGTTTTCTTATTTTCATTGTATTCGCTTACAAGGGAAATGAAAATGGACAGGGTGCACAAAGATAACTCTATCATATTGTGCACGTTGTCATTTTTTCGTGCTCATTAAACAAATCATATAAATGAGCAGCGCACCTTCGTACGAACGAACATCGATGCCGGTCCGGTCAATAAACTTGTCGATCCGGTACTGGAGACTGTTGCGGTGCAGATGCAGCTGTTTGGCCGTTTGACTTACATTTAAGTGATTTTGAATAAATAATTGAAGCGTGTTCCGCAAATCATCATCTTCATGAAACAATTCCTGTTCTCTGGCAAAAAAACGACCTAGTTCTTCACCGCATTGCGATAAAAATAAATGCGGCACTACCATTTCGATCGTTGTCACTTTTTGCCCTGGGATAAATAGCGCCGCTTTACGAGCCGCTTCCATTTCATTCTCATAGACAGTTTTCAATGAATCTTTGACCGTTGAAAAACGGCCGGCAAATAACCGCCCTGCCATGTAAAAGTCACCGGCAAGTACATCTAAAAACGTCTGTGCATCTTCTTTTTGAATCGGGTAATCGGATTCTTCTTCTATTAATATGCAGTCTTTTTCTCCAGTCCAAACGACGAGGAGTGCATGATCAAAAAATGTATCGACTGCTTCAAAAAAACCGCTGCGGTCGTTCTCTGACAGCTTGACATATAAAAACCGCACCCGCTCTTCCTTCACCGCTGGGCATTCTGCGCCGTTCAGGAGAAAATCCCACCATGCCTGTTCACGGGCAGACAGCTGGCTTTGCCGCTGCTCACGCTCAATGGGCATAAAAAAATGAGAAAGCAGCTGTTGTTCTTTATTTGTTACATCTTCTTTCGGGATCGAAATGTAACGATTTTGTCCTTTATCGTAATAGTGATGGCGTGACTCATCCGCCCCGGGTCTCTCCGTGATCACAGCTCTTTCGTATATTTCTTCAATGTTATTCATTCCCGCTGCCTCTTTTCAACAAGCAACCCCATCTGTATCGTGCAGATGACGTTCACGATTCTCTTCTATTAGTATACCGAATTTTCGACAAAAGCTCCTGTATGAGAAACTCTATTCTTTTCAGTGGGAAAGCATCACTTTTTTGCCTGTTTTCGCGCTTTCCAACGCACCAAACACCATTTCCATGCTTTTAATGTTATCCCGGCAATCCGTCTCAGCGAATCGATTTTCCTCAAGCGCTGCAAACATTTCATCCAGGCAGCCCGCATGTCCTTCCTTTCCTGTCCAAAGGTTCTCTGCTGTTTCTATCTGCACTGGATGAATAAACTCTGCTGGTTTTGAGGGATCTTTTATTTCCAGCACTGGTGACGTTTCTCCGTCCCATATGGCGCTGCCCTTTGTTCCCGTAATCCGCCAATCGGCATCCCACGATGTTTTATGACCATCTGCGCACCATGAACCGCGGTATGAAAACACCGAGCCGTCACTCATTTCAAAAATGCAGATAGCTGACGCATTTCCCTCGTACCACGATCCCGGTGGATTGTATTCATGACAATAAACGAACACCCCGTCCGCTCCTGTTAAAAACCGGGCCTGATCAAACGTATGAATGGCCATATCAACGAGCAGCGGGCTGTCCATCTCTTCACGGAATCCACCAAAACGCGGACCTATAAAAAAGTCAGCATGAATCGAACCAATTTTGCCAATTTTATTGTCAGCCAGCAATTGCCGAAGCGTCCGGATCTGCTTCGTATACCGTCGATTTTGCATGATGGAATAGTTCTTTCCCGTTTTCTCTGCTGTTTCGACTACTTCTTTTGCATCTTCAAGAGTTTCAGCAATCGGCTTTTCCCCTATTACATGATACCCTGACCGCAAAGCGGTTGTGACGACTTGCTTATGCGCAGCCGGGATGGTCACATCAATGACCAAATTCCCGCCTGTATCCGCCAGTGCCTGAGATAAATCCATGTAACACGGCACTTCCAGCCCTTGCCGATCGGCCATAGACTGCGCCGCTTCAACATTCACATCAACAAGCGCGATAATGTCTGCATTTTCACGCGTTTTTATATAGTCAATCCATGTATTAGCCATACTGCCGCATCCGGCAACGACTGCTTTGTAATGGTTCATTTTTTTCTCTCCTTTATTTGAAAGAAATTTTATTAATCGACAATGATGTGAACGAGTAGCACATCTATTTTGAATTAGTAAGTGGACAGATCCGTTGTTTTGATGAATATTTCCGACTATATAAGTTGAATAAAGATTCTTCCTCTAGAAAACAATGGCTGTTTGGGCTATTGCGTTTCGTATCGGTGCAGGGATGATCACCGATTTGTTTTGGAATCCATCCTGACCATCAATTCCTTATGTGCGCAGGCATTGGGCTATCTTGTGAGGAATGCCTGCCGATTTTGAACAGGAGCCGACAGGTGAAGCCGGCCGGACTTCGCGTTCCACGGGCAGTGCGGCATTCCTTAGCTGCGCCTGCGGGATCTGCCGATTCACTGTACGTCCCGCAGGCTTCACCAAGTGGTTTTTGAAAAGCAGTGCGTGTTCAAGCTCGTACGTTTTGCTCTTTAAATCGGGCATCGTTTCGTTTTAAGCCGAAGCCTGCTAGTCCAGCACTTTTCTGCTTTCCACTTACCCGTCAAAACGCAGAGGCGGTGGACGCGGGGCGGAGACTGCTGTGGGACTAGCGGGCTCAGCGCCTGCCCCACGGAACGCGAAGCCATGCGCCCGCTGCCATTTCGGCTCCCGTCAAAAGCAGCAAGCCAAAACGGCTCTCACACAAAAGTAACTGTAAAAAGTGTTATGAAGTTGTTTTTTGTGATGCAGGCCACTCGTTAGAGGAGTTGATCAGTCACCGTGTGGCAGAAGAAAAAATGATCAGGTCAACTTATATAGTTGCAGAAAAGAGCCCCTGCACAGCAAGGGACTCTAGGGACTCTTATGGTTTATCATTTATTTTTAAAACGATGCGGATTTTTCTACTAAGTTTGGCTTTTCACATGTGCTATCCATCTGGTAATGCTGCCCGTAATCTGAAGAATGATGAATGCCATGCATGATTTCAAGCACGTGATAGGCCATATCACCGTTCGCACGCGGCGTTTCTCCTGATTCAATTGCTTCCGCCATTTCAGCTAGGCCAATGCCCCGCGCATTTTCTGGCAGCTTCGTTTCAGGTTTTATTTCTTTCCATTCCTCTTCCCCATGCTTTTTCATGAGCACCGGCAAATGAAAGCAGTTCGGGTCTGGCAGACTGATCGTGCCTTCTTCCCCGTAAATTTCAATAAACGGCGTACGAGCGGCAGCGACGTCAAAACTCGTTGTGATGGTCGCGGTGGCACCCTGCTCAAAATCAAGAATGCCGGTCACGTGCGTCGGCACCTGCACGACGATTTTCTCCCCGTATTTCGGTTCACTCGTAATCATTCGCTCCGGATAGGTGATGCGGGCTGATCCGGTCAGACGCTTCACCGGACCGAGCAGGCTGACAAGCGCCGTTAAATAATATGGTCCCATGTCATACATAGGTCCGCCTCCTGCATGATAAAAAAATTCTGGATTAGGGTGCCAGGACTCTGGTCCACGTGACATCATAAAAGCGGTCGCACCAACAATTTTGCCGATTGCTCCATCTTCTATTAAATGTCCGGCGAGCTGGATGCTGCTTCCTAAAAAAGTATCGGGCGCTGACCCGGCTATCACGTTATACTCTGCCGCTTTTTCAATGATTCGTTTACCGTCTTCGAGTGTAATAGCGAGCGGTTTTTCCGAATAGACATGTTTTTTCTGTTCAACCGCCCGGACTGCTACATCGGCATGTGCATGCGGAACCGTTAAATTCAGGACAATGTCAATGTCCGGTGACTCAATTAATTCATCAACTTCCATCACATTCGGCACACCATGCTTGGCTGCTGCTTCTTCCGCTTTCGCACGGTCAAGATCCGCACATGCCACTATGTTAAATGACTTGTAATGCCTGCTGTTTTCCAAATAAATACCGCTTATATTGCCGCAGCCGATGAGTCCAACATTTAGTGTCATCCGGTCTCTCTCCTTACTTCGCAGCCACATGCGGCAGTTTTGTTTTTAAATAATTCAAGCTGATTTCAATGCTTTCAAACGGTGTCCGTCTCGAGACATCCTGCTCGACGACCCACCATTCTAC
This sequence comes from Domibacillus sp. A3M-37, assembly GCF_024213455.1. Classification (NCBI taxonomy): domain Bacteria; kingdom Bacillati; phylum Bacillota; class Bacilli; order Caryophanales; family Bacillaceae; genus Domibacillus; species Domibacillus sp. A3M-37. Next base: position 257,649 of record NZ_JANAVL010000001.1, read on the forward strand.
ATTTGTCTGCTCCGCCGCTTCAAGCACTGCTTCGATGTTAACGCCGCCTGTCCCAAGCTCCGCGAAAAATTGTTCATCGTCCATTGTCATGTCTTTTAAGTGGATAAGAGGTGTCCGGCCCGCGTATCGCTTGATCCAGTCAACGGGCTGCTCGCCTGCTTTTGTCAGCCAGTAAATATCAAATTCAGCCGCCGCATTTGTTTCATCTAAAATCGTATGGAGCGCTGTCCGTCCATCTGCGAGTTTTTTCAGTTCAAAATCATGATTGTGGTAGCAAAGCGTAATCCCTTCTTTTTGGCACACTTCCTCCGCTTCTTTTAAGGTTAAAAGAAGTTCCTGATAATCCGCTTCACTGCGCTGTTCAGGAAACAGGTACGGGCAGACAACGTAACGGCTGCCGATCACTTTTTGTTCTTCAATGACCTGATTAAGGTTATTTTTTATGTCATCAAGCGGAATATGGCTTGAAGCCGCTTTTAATCCATATTCATCAAGCAGCGCTTTTACCTCTTGTGCACTTAATCCGCCGAATCCCGCAAACTCAACCCCATCATAACCAAGCTCTGCTACTTTTTTTAACGTTCCGGAAAAATCTTTTTCGCTTTCTTCACGCAATGTAAATAGTTGTACAGCTACTGGAATAGTTTTCATTTTTCTTACCCCCCATTTTGTAATCGATTACATTTTATGAATAAATGCGGTTCATTTTTGATGATACCCGCATGATTCCCTAATTTTAAATTCACTTTCAATTACATATTGCTGCTGAGAAGACATATGTCCATTGATAAGCTGATACAGCACTTCCATCGCTTTTTTGCCCATTTTTTGAAGCGGCTGGGCAATCGTCGTGAGCGCCGGGTTCATAACGGCTGAAAACTTAATATCATCAAAACCCGCTACCGCCACATCCTCCGGTACACGGTATCCGTTTTCTCTCAATGCCTGGATCGCGCCAAAAGCCATTTCATCACTTCCACAAAAAAGAGCGGTCGGCGCATTTGGCTGATTCATCATTTTCATACAAAGATCGTAGCCGGATTGAATGGAGTAATCTCCTTCCTCAATAAATGAATCCTGTATTGTGACTCCCGCTTCAGTCAAGGCCAGCTTATAGCCATTTAAGCGGTCGCGGCTGACCGATGCCCGGAGTGTCCCGCCGATAAAGCCGATGTTTGAATGTCCCATTTGAATAAAATGGTTCGTTATCTGTTTTCCGCAAGCCACATTATCAATTGAAATAGTCGGCACCTGAATGCCTTCTACATAGTCAGATGCAATGACGACCGGATAATGGTCGGCAATATCCTGCCATACTTTTTCATCCAGCTGAACAGAAAGCAAAATTAAACCGTCGACCTGTTTTTGTTTCAGCTGATCGATGTAGCCTTCTGTTTTTTTTGAATCGCCATTTGCATTGCCTAGCAGCACCTGATAGCCGCATTTCCCTGCTTCTTCATCAATTCCGGCAATCATCTCCGAAAAAACGAGGTTATTTAAATCGGGCGCTACGACAAGCAGCGTGCCCGTTTTATTGATACGTAAATTTCGGGCAAGCATGTTCGGCTGATAGTCGAGCTTGCGAATCGCATCGTATACCTTTTTTTGCGTGGCTTCTTTTACCTCTTCCGGACTTCGCAGCACTCTTGAAACGGTTGCGGTTGACACACCGGCAAGCTCAGCTACATCACTCATTTTCGTCATATTTTTTCTCCTTAAAATGTAAACGATTACATTTATATGGCTATTTTATCTTTTTTCACTTTGCTTTGCAAGCGTTTTCTATTTGGATACTAAAAAGGGTTCCTGCCTCAAATTTCTGAGACAAGAACCTTTTCTTTTTACGCCCACCACATCTCGCCCGCAGAATCGCGAATGAGGACTTCGTTTAAGTTTTTAACTGCACGGCTGAAACCTTCATCAATCGACATGAGCGCATCTTCATGCTCAATGCTGACGACGTAGTCATAGTTGTACATGCGAAGTGCACTCATCATGTCTGACCATTCCTGCAGGCTGTGGCCACATCCGACACTGCGGAACGTCCATGCGCGTGACTGTATGTTTCCGTACGGCTGCATATCCGTCAAGCCGTACATATTGACATTGTCCTGATCAATGTACGTGTCTTTCGCGTGGAAATGATGAATTGCACCCGCTTTACCAAGAATTTTAATCGCGGCAACCGGATCGATCCCCTGCCACCACATATGGCTCGGATCAAGGTTGGCACCGATAGCATCGCACGTTTCTTCGCGAAGCTTCAGCATTGTATATGGTGTATGCACGAGAAAGCCTCCGTGCAGCTCCAGGCCGATTTTCACATTATGGCTTTTCGCGAGCTCACCGATTTCTTTCCAATACGGAATTAATTTGTTTTCCCATTGCCACGAAAGGATGTCGCCGTATTCTGCCGGCCATGGCACTACCGGCCAGTTCGGCTGCTTCGCATCGTCAGAATCACCCGCTGTCCCAGAGAAAGTGTTGACAACCGGTACGCCGAGGAGCGATGCCAGCTTGATCGTTTTGCGGAGCACCGAATCGGATTCTTCCGCAAATACTTTGTCAGGTGTAAGGGGATTACCGTGACAGCTGAATGCACTAATCGAGAGGCCTCGTGATGTCACTGCTTCAAGATAGTCCGCCCTCTTCTCTTCATCTTCAAGTAATTCATCAAGTGGACAATGCGCGTTGCCAGGATAGCCGCCTGTACCAATTTCAACAGCATCCAAGCCCGATGCTTTTACATGATCAAGCATGTCTTCAAATGATTTGTTGCTGAAAAGAACTGCAAATACACCTAGTTTCAAGTTAATCGCTCCTTTTTTAATGTCTTGCTCCAGGCGCCATCGGCTCGAGGACTCACAGGATGTGAGTCACAAAGTCGTTGCGGCGTGATGCCGCACTCTTAGACTTTGTTCTAAGCCGAAAGACGAGCACCTTGCGCTTTTCTTTTTATCTAATTTTAACGCTATTTCCAATTTTAGCACTTTCATAAACAGATTCAATAATGCTTGACACATACATGGATTCTTCCGGGCTCGACATTGGTATGCTTTCACCAAAGCAGCAAGAAACAAAATGTTCCGCCTGCAGGATTGCAAATGGTTTTTCTTCTGGAATCCAAGCAATGTCGGAATTAACCAGAACACCGTTTTCCGCCTTATTCACACGAAGCGGGAACACCTCAATACCACCTTTTGTACCGGAAATGCTGATCGTCTCTTCGTCTTTTGGAATGTTCGCCGCCCATGACGTTTCAAGCATAACGACTGCGCCGTTTTCAAGCCGGATGAACGCAGTCGCGTGGTCTTCCACTTCAAATGTCGCCGGATTGATTGTTCCCCATTCATTCACCATATCTTTTTGCATACTTAAATGGTTAAAGGTTGTTCCGCTTACTTCATAAGGTTTCGGGCTGCCTGTCAGCCACATAGCTAAATCGAGCAAGTGACAGCCGTAGTCAATAAGGGCGCCCCCGCCTTGCAGGTCACGGTTTGTAAAAACTCCCCAGCCCGGTACTTTCCGGCGCCGCATCGACTTTATCCGAATAACGAGCGGCTGGCCAATTTCACCACTATCAATCAGCCGCTTTGCTGCCCGTGATTCTTTCATAAAGCGCCAATGGTAGGCAATGAGCAGTACCTTGCCGGACTTTTCAGCAGCAAGCACCATCTCTTCGCATTCTTTCGTATTCAATGCCATCGGTTTTTCACACATGACATGGACACCGGCATTTAGTGCCTGTACAGCAGCAGGTGCATGAAATTTATTTGGCGTAGTAATTAAAAGAGCATCAATTTTTTCAAGCATGTCGTCAAGACTCGTGCACACATGCTCGACGCCAAATTTTTTGGCTGTTTCCTTTGCCCGCTCCGTATTTACATCCATAACGGCTGTAATCTCTGCTTCTTTCACGTGTTTAAAAGCGGGAATATGTCGTTCTGTCGCAATGCCGCCTGTGCCTAAAACGCCGATTCTCAGTTTTGTCATGTTGGTCACCTCATTGATTAAATACGGACGATTTGTTTTGTTTCACTTGACTCCAGTGCTGCTAAAATAACTTCGAGTGATTTTTTGCCTTCATTTCCGCATACAGGCGGGGTTTTGTCTTCTACAATACTGTTAATAAAATGTTCCACAACGTGTGTATCTGTTTGCTGGTCTTCTTCGTTTGACTGGATCGCCCCTAAGCTGTGGCGCTCGCTGTTGCCGTTTTTATAATCGATAATAAGCGAATAATCCGGGTCATCTTCTAAACGCATTATGCCTTTTTCCGCATAAAAGACAGTTGAATTGTCTTCGCCGCCGTTGTAAGACCAGCTTGCAGCCAGCGTACCGATAATGCCGCTTTCTGATTTTAAGATGCATACGGCATTGTCATCCACTGTGGAATTTGCTTTTGCAGATGTTTCCACGAATGCTGCTGCTTCCACAAATTCTTCGCCGATTAAAAAGCGGAGCAAATCGGTTTTATGAACACCAAGATCACCCATTGCGCCAATAAACGCACGCTCTTTATCAAAAAACCAGCTGTGCTCTCCGTCTGCACTCCACTGTTCCGGGCCACCGTGGCCAAATGCAGTGCGGAAGCTGTATATTTTGCCAAGCTCGCCGCTTTCAATGATGCTGCGCGCTTTTGCGTGAGAAGCAACGAAACGCTGATTGTGGCCGATCATTAGTTTTTTTCCGCTTTCATTCGCTGCTGCAATCATTGCTTCTGCTTCTTCATTTGATGTGGCCATTGGTTTTTCGCAAAGAACATGTTTGCCAGCTTTCAGTGCGGCAATGGAAACCGGTGCATGAAGAGAGTTTGGTGTGCATACACTCACTGCATCGATCTCTTCATTTTCTAAAAGTTCAGTGTAATCGACATACGCTTTTGCATTGTATTGATCCGCAAAGGCATGCGCACGCGCTGCAATAATATCACAAAAAGCGACGATATCTACATTGTCGTTCATTGCATATTCAGGAATGTGACGGTGCTTTGCGATGCTTCCGCATCCAATAATACCTACTTTAATTCTTGTCATTTTATTTATTCTCCTTTTAACGTTTCAATTGGTTGTGCGTTTCCGTATACAGGACGCTCCCGTTTCACAGGCGCGGCCCATTTTACTGCGTTTCGAATCACTTTCTGGACGTTTTCGTTATAGTATGTAGGGTGTGTTTCATGTCCAGGGCGGAAATAAAAGATTTTACCGTTTCCGCGTTTGTATGTTACGCCGCTGCGGAATACTTCGCCACCTTCAAACCAGCTCATAAAGACAAGCTCATCCGGTGCCGGAATATCAAAATGCTCGCCGTACATTTCTTCATGCTCGAGTTCAAAATATTCGCCGATGCCTTCTGCAATCGGGTGCGCAGGATCAATGACCCATAGGCGCTCTTTTTCGCCTGCTTCGCGCCATTTCAAGTCACATGACGTACCCATCATTGTTTTGAATATTTTAGAAAAATGACCGGAATGAAGAACGATTAATCCCATTCCATCGAGCACACGCTGTTGTACTTTTTTTACAATTTCATCGTCAACTTCTTCATGTGCAACGTGCCCCCACCAGAGAAGTACATCTGTATTATTTAATACGTCATCCGTCAACCCGTGTTCCGCTTCATCCAATGTCGCTGTTTTAACAGTCCGGCCTTCTTCTTTTAGAAAACCGGCAATGACTTCATGAATACCGTCCGGATAAATGTCCTTAACCGTTTCATTCTTTTTTTCATGACGAAATTCGTTCCATACTGTAATATTCATAATAATCGCCTCATTCCTCTTTGTTTTTTTTGCATGACTCCCGTTCGACAATGGATGTCGGAACAAGAATATTCCGCTTCATCATACTTGGATTTTCTAAAAGATCAACAAGCGTTTTTGCTGCCTCAAAACCAAGCTGAAACGCATGAATATCAACCGTTGTCATCGGCGGACTTGAAAGCTCAGATAACATTGAATCCATAAACGTTGTAATCGCCATATCATCAGGTACACGGATCCCTCGCTCGTACAAGGCGGATAGCAGGCTCATAGCCATTAATTCATCTGTTGTGACAATCGCCGTCGGCCGTGGAGACATGTTCATCATCTCCGCAATCGTTTCACTGGCCGTATCTCTGGATATTTCTTTCCGGAAAAGCATTTTTGACTGAATATTCGCAAGCTTTAACGCCTGTTTATATCCTTGTTCACGATCTTTGTGCACTTCAAACCTCGGATCGCCTCCGACATACGCGATATGCTCGTGACCAGCCCGGATTAAATATTCAGTAATATTGCGCGCTGCCTTGACGTTATCATTATCCACATACATCACTTTATCTATATGATCCGTCGGTTTGCCAATCATCACAAATGGAAATTTCTGATCCAAGAGCAGCCGCAGTACTGGGTCATCATCCTGCGAATAAAGCATGATCATGCCGTCGACGCTTTTCCCTTGAACCATATTGACCACTTCACGGTAAATATCTTCATCCGACTCGCCGCTCGTCATTAAAATACTGTACTCTTTCTGGTGCAGCAAATCACTCATGCCTTGAAGCGCTGCCGGAAAAAACGGATCAGAAAGTGAATGCTTTGATGATGTTTTTCGGATAATGCCAATGGTTTGTGAAGACTGTGTCACAAGCTTTCTGGCCAGCAAGTTCGGGTGATAGCCAAGTTCCTGCATCACTTTTCTTACTTTTTCTTTCGTTTCCTGTGTGATTTTTGGATGATCCGCAATTACACGGGAGACGGTCGACGGTGCAACCTGCGCCTTTTTTGCGACATCTTTAATTGTTACAGCCATGACCGGTTCCTCCCTTTTCTTGTTTATAGTGCCATTTTTCAAAAAATAAGAAAGTATATTTCCTTGGACAGTGTCCAGCTTCAGGCGCCATCGGCTCGAGGTCATAAGCCAAGCCCTTCTGAAGGCAAAAAGCGCCTCCGCCAGTGCTCCTCTTATGCTTGTCGCCGATAAGCAGGCACCTTGCGCATTTCTTATTTTACCGCGCCATCAGATACCCCTTTAATGATTTGTTTTTGGGCAAACAAGTACGCAATGATTACTGGGATAATCGAAATGGTTAATCCGGCAAGCGCCAAATGCCATTGTTTCGTATACTGGCCGAAGAATAGGAATAATTTCAATGGAATCGTATCAGTGCCTGCACCGCTAATCACAAGTGATGGCAGGAGATAATCGTTCCAAATCCAGATAATATTCAAGATTGCAACCGTAATTGAAATCGGCTTCAGCATTGGCAGAATAATGTACCAAAATACCTGGAATCGGTTACAGCCATCGATTGTTGCAGCCTCATCAAGCGACTTTGAAATCCCTTTTAATGCCCCGTGGTATAAGAAAATGGACAAGCTGCACCCAAATCCAAGATACATAAAAATCAATCCGTAAAAATTTAGCGCATCCGCTTTCCCGAACAGAGCAACGAGCGGAATCATAACGGATTGAAACGGAATCAGCATCGCAGCAACAAAGAGGAAGAAAATTGCTCCAGACAGCTTGCTTCCATTACGTGACAATGCATAAGCTGCCATCGCCGAGAAAAAGAGGATAATCACAATACTGGCGACAGACATGAAAAGTGAATTCATAAATGTCTGCAAGAAGGCAAGTTCTTCAAACGCCTGCGTGAAGTTATCAACTGTCCATTCTGCTGGCAGCTTTAATGTATTTTGGAAAATTTCTAATTTTGTTTTAAAGGCATTGACAATCATCAAATAAAATGGGGAGAGCCAGAGAAGACCGAAGAGAATCCCTAAAACCTCGATGATTAATCGCTGTCTGGATTTTTTCTTTTCCATTACATCTCCACCTCCCGTTTTTTGTTAATGTATACTTGTGTTAATGAAATAATCGCCACGATGATAAAGAAGATAACGGCTTTTGCCTGCGCAGTTGCCATCATATTGAATTTAAATGCTGTATCGACAATGTCCATCGCGACCATTTTCGTTGAGTTAAATGGACCTCCATTTGTGAGTGACAAGTTTTGGTCGTAAATTTTAAATGCGCCGGAAAGCGTCAAGAACATACTGACAGTGAATGCGGGCATTACAAGCGGGAAGGTAATGTTACGGAATTTCTGCCACGGATTCGCACCGTCAATTTCCGCTGCTTCCAACAAGTCGCCTGGTACATTTTCCAAATAAGCGATGTAAATAACCATAATGTACCCAGCCATTTGCCAGCTCATGAGAATGACCATGCCCCAGAAACCTGTTGCAGAATCAGACAGCCAGCCTTGCATCCATTCAATGCCTGTTGCGCGGCCGATTGAGTCAAATACTTTTGTGAAAATAAACTGCCAGATAAACCCGAGAATTAAACCACCGATCAAGTTCGGCATAAAGAAAACCGTCCGAAGCAGGTTGCGTGATTTAATTTTTGATGTGACGAGCATTGCTAGTGCAAGCCCTAAAATGTTGACGACAATAACCGATGCAACCGAGAATTTCACGGTAAACCAAAGCGCGTCCCGGAACCCTTCATCTTTTAATAAGGTTACATAGTTGTCAAGTCCGAGAAACTGAGTGTAGCTGACTCCATTCCAATCGGTAAATGAGTAATAAATGCCATATAGAAGGGGAAGGAGAACGACGGTTCCGAGAGCGAATAATACGGGTGCGAGAAAAAGCCAGAAGGAAAGATCTTTATTTTTCATTCCTGTAAAACCTCATTTCAGGTGAATTTGTGTAAAGAAAAAGATAACAGCGTGATAGAGCCTGTTATCTTTTCCGTTTTCAGATGGCTCGTTGGTTACTTGGCAAGTTTCGCCCATTCGTCTTTTGATGCTTGAATCGCTTCATCCCATGATGCTTCACCTGCAAGGTACTTCTGCAAGTTTGCGCCTAGCACATCGCCCCATCCAGTTGGATAGCCAAGGAATGTCCAGCCGCGTGTGTTGCCTTCTTGTGCGTATTCGTAAATTGTTTTAGACAACGGATCAGAGATTTTATCTGTGTCGTAGCCGTCGTAAGCAGGGATAAATTTGAACTGTGTCAAAACTGCTTCTTTCCCAGCGTCTGATGTGTACAACCAATCTAAGAATGCTTTTGCTGCTTCTTGTTCTGCTTCGTCTGCTTTTGCATTAACTGTCCAGTACTGCGGAACACCAACCGGCATTTTCATTTCACCGTCAACCGGAATTGGCATGATGCCTACGTTTTTGGCAAGCTCAGGATCCATTTGCTCAATTGTTGGGTATACCCAGTTCCCTTGCTGGATCATTGCTACGCGTCCTGTTGAGAATAACTCTTCCACTTGCTGTGAGTAGTCAAGGCTTACAACCGGCTGCACAGAGTATTTGTTTTGAAGATCAATATATGTTTTGAATTGATCTGCTTTTGTAAATGGAAGTTCTTTGGAGTTATAAGCATCTAAAGCGCTATCATTGAAGTCAGCCGATGTAAATGCATTGGAACCGTGGTTTCCGTCTACCCATTTTTCTTTTGCTGCCATCGCGAAGACACCGTCAAGACCAAGCTCGTCCTTTTTGCTGTCAATCGTTTGGGCCGCTTTTGTTAAATCTTCAATCGACTGAATGGATTCTGGGTCAACGCCCGCTTTTTCAAAGACTGTTTTATTGTAAACGAATCCGTAACCTTCTTGGTTAAATGGAAGACCTAATACTTCTTCGCCATCCTTTACTGTGTCAAGTGTTCCTTCAAGCGCTGCGCCAGCCGCTTTTGTATCGCTCACATCTGTTAAACGATCACGGTATTCTGCAACAGCCGTTGGACCGCCAATGTTAAAAATCGCCGGCTCATCACCAGATGAGAATTTCGCTTTTAGAGCTGATGCGTAATCGTTACCGCCTCCGACTGTTTCCACGTTAATATCTACATCCGGATTTTCTTCTTCATATTGTTTTGCAATTTCTTCAAACTGTTCTTTGAACTCGACTTTAAATTGAAAAACATCAACCACTGTTTTGTCGCCGCTGCCGCCGCCTGAACCGCCTGATGATTCTTCTTCTTTTTCAGCTGTTGAACAGCCAGCAAGACCTAAAAACAATGCGGATGAAAGTAAAAATGCTTTCTTCTTAAACACGTCATCTACCCCTTTGCAGTCTTTTATTTAGGTTGAAAGCGGTAACCGTTTTCAACTTCTGAACATACTATAACACCGCTTTCATGCAAACGTCAACACTTTTTAAGAAATCGTTTGCACATTTTTTTGTAAAGCCTTTCATTACTGTTATGACAGTATTTGTTTTCCTTGTATATACAAAGAGTTATGCGGATTTTTCGCGCAAACGATTGCTCTCTTTTTCACAAACAAAAGGCAGCCTGGAGCGGCTGTTATTCGATCTATGAATCTTGAATGTTTGCTCGTGCATTCTCTCTTTTTTCCCTTCTTTCCGATACTTTGTCGCAGCCGGCACCTCAATGGTTCTGGTGCGTGCCTGCTCATCGGGCAAAGCCTTTTTCATTCCCTGAGGCGGGAGTCTTCTCGCCCAAAATCGATAAAAAAGATGTCTCCTCATAAGAGACACCTTTCCTTCTTATATTTCAATTGTCCGCTTTTCCCGGCTGCTTGCGAGAGCCGCCTCAATGATCCGAATCGTCATGACTCCTTCTTCGCCTGCCACCGGGCACGGCTTCCCATGGCGAACACATTCATAGATACCTTTATAGTAATGACGGTAATCGCCTGGAAGGGTCACGATTTTTTCGCTTCCGCTGCTCGTATAAAGCGTTCCATATTGATCAAGTGGATCCATGCCCCAATCGGCGCCATCCGGCCGACGCCCTTCTAACAATTCATCCTCCTGCGGGTCTTCTCCTTTTTTCATAAACGTGCCGAGGGTGCCGTGTACTTTGTATTTCGATCCTTGTTCAAAAGTGATCATGCTACTATGCAAAATCACCCGTTTGGATCCATATGCGAGGATAAGATGAAAATAATCATCAACCACTGCATTCGGACGCTGCTTTTGGATGTCCGCTGTGATACTGTCCGGCATACCGAACAATGACAATGCCTGGTCGATTAAATGAGCGCCGAGATCGTAAAGGATTCCGGAAGCAGGTTTGTTTTCCTCTCGCCAGCCATTTGAGATGATTGGTTCAAAGCGGTCGTAATGTGCTTCATACACATAAATGTCGCCAAGCCTTCCTTCATCCATTAACTTTTTAACCGTTAAAAAGTTTCCGTCATAACGACGGTTTTGAAAAACGCTCAGCACCACGTTGTGTTCTTTTGCGCAGGCTGCAAGTTCCTCTGCTTCCTTTAATGTCGGTACCATCGGTTTTTCCACAATGACATGTTTCCCTGCTTCAAGTGCTTTTTTCGCCAGATCAAAATGCAGGCTGCTCGGGGTCGTCACAACGACCAGCTCTACATCTGTCCGCGCCATGATATCCTCTATTTCCCCTGCCACATCGGCATTCGGCAAATCCTTTTTCACTTTTTCTTCATTAGAAGACAGAACGCATACAACGGTAAACTCCTCCATCTCGTCTAAAAAAGGCGCATGAAAAGTAGAGCCTGAAAAACCATATCCAATGATTGCTGTACCGATTGAGCTCATGTTTTCGTCTCCTTTGTTTTCTGTTCATTTTTTAACACATTTCCCGATCTTTTTCTTATTCAAACGAATCATGTTCAATGTGTTCGACGTAGTGCTACATATAGTATAATAGGATAGAATAAAAATAGAACCTTTTCACTACTTTTGAGGGGATTGACTTATTATGTCTCGAAATGATTACCGAGCAATGCTTTCTAAGCGGATGGAAAAGGATTTTTCCAGCTGGTTTGATCAGGAGCATATCCAAGAACGGGATTTGTACCGCTTTTTACATACGATGAAAGGAACCGCCGGTACAATCGGAATGAACGAGATGTCTTCTTTTTGTACCACGCAGCTGGAAAACCTTTCTGAAACAAGCAATATCTTAATTTCAGTTCGTTCGTTAAAAAACTTTATTTTGCTGATGCGAAATTTTTTTCGTGAAGAAGAAGACGCTGCTATTTTAGAAGTGGAGCAGATTGAGGAAGTCCCTGTTTCGATTGAAGAAAACAGCTCTTTTATTTTAGTGATTGACGATGATGTAGAGTTTGCTTCATTCATAAAAGAAACACTCGAAGAAAATGGGGTTCAAGTGGTCATTGCGTTGACCGGCAAACGGGGCGTAGAGTTGTTTTACACCCTTCAGCCTCATATGGTCATTGTGGATGTGCAGCTGCCGGATATGAGCGGCTTTGATATATTAACACAAATCGGTGATATTGCCAGAAGCCGGTATGTACCTGTTACATTGATTAGTGTTGACGGAAAAATTGAAAATCAAATACGGGCGCTTGAAATGGGCGCCATGGATTTTATTCCAAAGCCGCTTGATATAACAGTTTTTGTTCCGTACATTTTAAACCGGCTGAAAAATAAATTTGCGATTTGGCAGTCTGCCTTAACAGATGAACTAACCGGTGCAGGAAATCGGCGGCAATTCACGCAAACTCTTTCACAAATGTCTTCTTTAGCCGAACGAAAGCGGCACACCTATACGCTTGTCATGCTGGATTTGGATTACTTTAAAAAAGTGAACGATCGGTATGGGCATCCTGCCGGCGATGACGTTCTCCGGATCTTCAGCTCGCTTGTTTTAAAAATGAAACGGGAAACCGATTATTTCTTTCGGTATGGCGGAGAAGAATTCGCTTTAATTCTCGTTGATACAACGCCGCAAGAGGCTGTCGTTTTAATTGAGCGGATTCGCTCAAAAATGGCTGAGATTACTTTTACTGTGCCGCCCTTTGACCCGTTTTCTGTAACGTTTTCTGCGGGAGCGTCCGAATATCGCATTAATGAAGCGACGGTTTTAAATGAAGCGGACCAAGCACTGTATAAAGCAAAGCGAAATGGCCGGAATCAGTCGGTTATATACGAAATCGACAGCGGTGATGTAAAGCGCCATTTGAATATTATGATTGTCGATGACGATTTGCTCGTGCGAAAAATGTTGTCGAAACAATTCTCAGGCTGGAAACCGAATGAAATTGATGTCGTGATTCATGAGTACCCGGATGGCATCTCCTTTTTAGAGTCCGACTGGTACAAGTCGGATGAAAATTACATGATTCTTTTAGACGGCATTATGCCAAAAATGGATGGTATGGAAGTGCTTACCAATATTCGCAAACAATTTCCGGATGACAACATTGTCGTATCGATGTTGACGGCACGGACAAATGAAGCGGATATTGTATTGGCTTTAAAAAGTGGAGCTGATGATTATATTGTAAAGCCATTTCATCCGCAGGAAGTTGTCGCGCGGGTGCAGCGCCTCACAAAGAGGATGTTTAAATGACCATTTATTTTTTTCTTCTGATGATCGCGTTTCTTTTTCTTTTCCAAATTGCGCTTCTTTTCTATCTAGTCATTCGCAAAAAAAAGCGGCAGCGCTATGAAGAAGAAATAGAAAGCCAGTATAACCATTTAACCGAACCTTTCAGTTCCTATATTATCGAACCTTCCGACGTGCGCTTTCTATATGCCATCCGGTCTACCCGACATCAGGCAGTCGTATTGGAACGATTATTAAATGGCTATGTTGCGTTCACAAAAGAAGCGAATATTTCACCTTTAGTCAAACAATTGTCTGAAGAATTTTTAACAGAACCCTACAGCCGAATACTTGGCCAGCGTAATTGGGCGAGACGAATAAACACACTGCATTACATTGAAGATTTCCATATGGCTTCCCTGTCTCCTGTTTTATTCGAGCGGCTTACCGCTGCCAATAAACTAGACGTTGAAACACAGCAGCTCATTCGGACGCTTGCTTCACTAGATGAAACAAAGGTTAGTAAAGAGTTAAGCCGGTTTCCAAATGTGCCAATCCGGCTGTATGTCGATGTCTTTAACCGCTTGCAGAAAGAAGGCACCGTGAAGGAAATCCAGTCTGCTCTTGACGGCACAGATGTGACATTGAAATATGCTGCACTTGTCTTTATCGGACAGTCCGGTGCCATGTCTTTTCTCCCAGCTGTTGAAAAAGAGCTGGAAAGTTCTCATGCTGAGACAAGGATTCAAGCTCTCAAAACGCTGTTCCGGCTGGAGTATATGTCAGATCCTGATTTGCTTGCACCCTTTTTTGAATCATCGATTTGGACGGAGCGCATGTTTGCTGCACGTATAGCTGGCATTTTGCAGTTTTCCCGCTATAAAAAAATATTGAGCACGCTGCTGGGAGATTCTGTTTGGTGGGTCCGTTATTCTGCGGCTGAAGCATTTACCCACTTTTCAGATGGCGATGTCATTCTTGCTCATTTGTCCGAAAACCACTCTGATCGTTACGGGCGGGATATGGCTGCACAGTGGCAGATCTATCGACCGGGGGGTGCCAATTAATGAATGTATTTTTCCTTGTTCTTTCTTATGTAATTATTGCTTATATGCTGTTTTCCAGCTTAAGTTATATTACTCTTTTTTTACTGGCCTTTCGGAAAGTGTATCGTGAAAGTGAATTAGATCCCCATGAAGCAACAGAGGACATAGCAGGAAACGACCGGACATTTCCCGTCTCCGTGCTTGTTCCTGCTTATAATGAAGAAGTCGGGGTTGTCAGTACAGTGCGCTCCCTGCTCGCTCTTGAATATCCTGAAAAAGAGATTATTGTGATTGATGATGGGTCCAAGGATCAAACTTCAGCTCGGATGATTGAGGAATTTCAAATGATAGAGATTCCCTATGCTGTCCGAACTTATTTGCAGACTGCTGATATTAAAGCCATTTACCAATCGTCTGTTTTCCCCTATATCCGCCTTATCAAAAAGGCCAATGGCGGAAAAGCAGATGCACTGAATGCAGGCATTAATCTATCATCGTACCCTTACTTTTGCGCCATTGACGGCGATTCAATCCTTGAAAATGATGCGCTTTTAAAAACAATGAAGCCGATTATTGAATCAGATGGCCAGGTTATTGTAACAGGTGGTTCTGTGCGGATTGCAAACGGATCGACCATTTCAAGAAGTAAAGTGGAAACGATTAATCTGCCAAGTCATCCGCTTGTCCTTATGCAGATTATTGAGTATTTCCGTGCCTTTTTGATTGGCCGGCTGGCGCTAAGCCGGCTGAACATTTTGCTGATTGTTTCCGGTGCTTTCGGTGTTTTTCATAAAGAGCGGGTCATCCGCGCCGGCGGCTACAATAAGAAAACAGTTGGCGAAGACATGGAACTTGTTGTTCGTCTGCACAGATTGCTGAAAGAAGAAAAATCAAAGCAGCGAATTGAGTACATACCGGACCCTGTTTGCTGGACAGAAGCACCGGAATCGCTCGAGGTTTTACGGTCGCAGCGCATCCGCTGGCAGCGCGGTCTGTCTGAAACGCTCTGGACGCATAAAAAAATGATGCTCAATCCTTCCTATGGATCGATCGGGCTGGTATCGATGCCTTATTTTTTATTCGTTGAATTGCTTGGGGCCATTTTTGAGTTTTGCGGTTATTTTATTATTTTCGGCGGCTTCTTTTTTTCACTGATTGATCCGAAAATTGCCGGCCTTCTGTTTTTAGTGACTATTTTTTACGGGTCTCTTATTTCTGCGCTTGCCGTACTTTTGGAAGAATTGACGCTTCATAAATATCCAAAAGTTTCTCATTTGGTTCGGTTATACGGCTGGGCGCTGACAGAGACATTTTGGTACCGGCCGCTTATGGTCATTTGGCGGATCCAGGGCATTTTTGCGGCTTTCCGAAAGAAGCAGCATTGGGGCGATATGAAACGAAAAGGAATCTCAACTTAAACCACATGGAGGTGGGCTGAATTGAAAAAGATTTTAGTAGCGGATGATGAAGAAATTTTACGCATGCTAATTGTGGATACACTGGAAGACGATTTTGACATTACAGAAGCAGAAGACGGACAAGAAGCATTGCATCATATTCAGACACAAGCACATGACTTGATCATCCTGGATTACATGATGCCACACTTTACAGGAATGGAAGTGCTGGAAACCATTCGCAAAAACGGAGTTTCCACACCCGTTTTAATGTTAACGGCTAAAGCCCAGGAAGCAGACCGGGAACTGGCGATGTCGCGCGGAGCCGATTATTTTATGGCAAAGCCCTTTAGCCCGATTGAATTAATGTCACTTGTTCAAAGCATTCTTGACTAAAAAACGGACAGCTCTGTTGAGGAGCTGTCCGTTTTTCTAGTTATTAATCTTCTTGTTCGAAGCGCTTTTGAAGCATGTAGTACGATGGCTTCAGCCGTTCCCTTGATAAGGTCTCATTTTCCCATGATTCCCATTCGTACATATTCATCTCTGGAATAGCGTTCTCTGAGGAATCGGGCACTGTGAATTCTCCTGCAAAAGAAGCTGCAATGCCAATACCTTCAATTGTTTCTTCTGCTTCCATTCCTTCTTTGAAAATATCCCCTGTAGCTTTTAAGCTGCTTGGATCTTTCACATTCAATAACAGCCATGGAATACGGATTTCAATGTTTCCTGATTTTTGGTCGACATAATAATCAGCTAGAGAGTCATAATCAGGTGATTTTGGATTACTGTTGCCAAACCGCATAACACCTGTTTCATAGTAATCAAACGGCAGCACTTCCCCTGTATCAGGACGGGTAATTTCTTTATTTAACGCCAATCGGATCGGGTTTAGCTTGCCGCTGTTATTCATCGGTCTTTGCGGCGCTGGTTTTAACATTGGTACACTAAATCCGTACTGATACATAAAAGTATCATAATAGGCATCGACCTGCAGTGTTCCTTTTTCCCGGCTGTCGAATGATAGAACAAATTCCGGTTCGTTTGACTGGAACGATAGATCGCCAAACTTCTTGCTTCCGATAGTCGGATGAACATCAAAATAAAGTGTTGGCATCCGCCCATTCACTTCTTTCGATCGGATATAAAGGTAGCGTTCATCGTGCGTCACATAAAGATTATCTTCCTTCTCATAGAACGGCTTAACCTCTTCCCAGTCGTTGACGTTTCCGTCTGTTTTCACAAGCAGCCGGTCAAAGCTCATCAAGCCAAACTGCTGCTCATTCGTCTGGGCATTTGACCAAAATGGACGCCGGTCCGGATCATCGAGATCCATTGTGTTCCATGTTCGCTTAAACCACTCATCCTGCCATGTAAATACAAGACCACCCATCATCTTTTCCGCTAAAATATCATCATACAGGTGAATCAGTCCTTCACCCTGCTGCTTTTCGCTCATAAAGCCTTGATTTAAGCCGAACGCATTTCGATGGGTCATGCCGCGGGAAGCAGGGATGCCAAACTCTGCAATCAGCACCGGCATGTTATGCGCTGCGCGAAGATCATGCAAGTATCCGGCATAGCTGTTGTTTTCACCGCGTGAATCTTTGTATGTTAAATACTTTTCTTCTAAATTTAAAAAGTCAGGATAATACGGATACACATGGTAAGAAGCAAACATCTCGGTATCCCTTTTCGGCTTGATCGTATTCGGATTAACTGATACTAAATCTTCCTGCTCCTGCGGCTCAGCAGGGTGTTCCAGCAAATCCGTCGTTACCCAGTTTGTAAAGCTCATCGGCCTTGTCCACTTGTACGTATCGGCCTCGTATTTCATCATTGAATCCATTTGTTCGGCCAGCCAAATTTCCATCGGTTCGGCTTGTTCTGTCCGGACAAACTCCCCTTCGTATTGAGCAAGGCCCGCATATTTTGTTTTCATATTATCAACCATATACGGATACCATTCGATTCCGAGCACCCATCCGATCACATAAGGCGATATATCCGCCCGGTACACACCTGACGCATGACCTGTTCGCTGTTCAATATCCCCATTGCCGTGAATCACATCGGCAACTCGTTTCATTTCAGACTGAAACTCCTCCGTAATTTCTGGCGTGAACGCATCAAGAGTTTCCTCTAAAGGCTCTTCGTCGACCCAGACACCATGCAGCACATAAATCGGCTTGTCGTGTTCCTCATTATATCTCTTTAATGCGTTGTAAAAACCGGGTGGATGAATTGTATAAACGCGAATTACATTGGCATTCATTTCACCTATCTGGATCAGCCAGTCATAGTACTCCGATTCTGAAATGGCGGCTTCTCCCGGAAAAGCGCCCGGCTTGCCCATACCGATGTTTACGCCTTTGGCCGTTATCGTTTTCCATTTGCCGTCTTCAAACACATCAAACCGATCGCCATTTAAACGTGCTGTGTAAGAAAGGCCGTTTTTCTCTTCCACCGGAACTGCCGCCGCTTCTTTTTCTGCCCTTTTCTCCATAGCCAATACGCCTTTCATAAGCGGCACATACGTTTTCCAGAAAAATGCCTGCTCCGGATAAAGAGAGGATGGTGTAATCAGCGCACGCATAGAAGCAAAACCGGCATATTTATAAACGAAAGAGACTTCTGCTGTATCCGCAAAATCTCCTGCGAAATAAAATAAATCGGACTGTTCATAGGAATGGTGAATCACCGCCGGGAATGACAGCGGAATGCCTTCTTTTTCTACTGCCGCTTTTCCCTTTTCTGATAAATCCCATTGGTAGTTTGCTAGAATATCATTTTCGTTGTCCGGTATGGTTATATCAAACCAATACGTGTACGGGGCTCCTTTATCAAGACCCGTTATGCGTTTTCCTTCCTCCGTAAAATTCATCGTTAATTGCGTATCGTTTACCTCTCCCGCTTCATCTGAAAGCACAATCACTTTTTCTTTTTCTTCGTTTACGAGAACAAAACCGGCTCCTTGAAACGCCCATTTTTCCCCGCCAGATTCATAAAGCGGTAATACACTGGCCAGCTCCTCGTTTTCTCTGTTCAAATCCTTAAAAACACGGCCGGTCCAGCCAGTTGGCTTTGTATGAAGAAAAGAAGCCATGTTGTTTTTTACATCCGCTTTTGTCGGAGAAGCGAATGTATTGAATTCCATCACAAGCGTCGTCGAATGATCGGCTGTTTGCTGCTTGATCGCTTCCCACTCTTTCATTTGGAGGCCGCCATACACTAAATCTTCATTCTTGTCGTACACACCGTATGTGTCGGCTACATAAATAACGTCGGCGTCTTGAAGGCTTTCAGGCAGCGCTCTTTCTTTTATTTCTTTTTCGGGAAAGTAGCCATAATAGTCGTTCTCCCCGCCAAAAGTGTCAAAGCGCAAATGCTTTAGCACCCAGGCGAGGGCCCGGTGCTCTCTCTTGTTATCCGTGGGAACCGTCTTATCTAAAATGACAACTTTTTCTTCTCTTGTATCGCTAAGCTCCCATATCATTCGGGGCAGGAAAAGCAGAAGAAGGATGCCCGGCAGTATCATCCACTTTTTATTTATTTGCATTTAATCAGAACCTCTCTCCGGATAGAAAATAATACCCTGCTGCATTGGCTCAGTTAAAAACCCAAGGACGGCTTCGGACAACTGGTTAGGCGGATACGGTTTCGTTAAATAATGATCAATTTGATTTAGTTTTTCTGCTTCTTCGCTCTGGTCAAGTGCAGAAGAAATAATGATCGGAATGTCCCTGGTTTCTTTTTCTTCTTTTAAAAGTCCTACTAAATCCCATCCATTCAAATCGTCACCGAGCATTATATCAATGACAATGCCCACAAGCCGCGTTCGTTTTGCTTCTTCAAAGGCTTCTGACGGATTCAAGTGATAGATAACCGTAAAGCCATTCATTTTTAGCTCTTCTGATAAAAGAAGAGCCAGGCTCACATCATCCTCAACTATCATAACAGACGGACTGTTTTCTCTTCCTTCCTCACGAATCACCCGGCTCTTTCCTGATGAAAGAATCGGCAATGAAAAACGGACTGTTGTTCCTTTTCCCTCTTCTGACTCGATTGTAATCATTCCATTGTGCCTTTCGATAATCTCGCGGCAAATCGCCAGCCCCAGCCCTGTTCCGCCAATTTTTCTGCGTGCGCTATTATCAATGCGCTGGAATTTATTAAACAGCTTCGGTAAAGCTTCGGCTGGAATACCAATACCTTCATCCTGTATTGATACAATGACCTCATTCTCTTCATTTGAAAGAGTCACCGTCACATGGCCGCCATCTGGTGAAAACTTCATTGCGTTGCCAAGAAGATTGGTCAGCACTTGGGCGAGACGCTCTTTATCACCTTCAACCCGGACATTTGCCGCTTCATCTACTACGACAATCGGGTGACTGCTTTCTAAACGGAAACGGGCTACAGCTTCAACCGCTATCTCATTGATCTGCAATTCTTCCATTTGATAAGCTTGACTGCCCGCCTCCATTCGCTGTAAATCAAGGAAGTCATTGATTAAGTTTGTCAGTCTTTTCGCTTCTTTGTAAATCGTTTCTAAGTATTTTTTTTGTTTTTCCGGCTTTAACTGCTTATGAAGCAGCAGTTCTGTAAAACCGAGAACACTTGAAAGGGGTGTGCGGAGTTCATGGCTGACAGTGCTGACCAGCTCCGTTTTCATTTGATCCACTTCATATTCTTTCGTAATATCACGATGAACAAAAATAGTTCCCGTCTTTTCTCCTTCAATTAAAACCGGGGCACTGTATACATCAATGACCTGTTCTGAAGGTTCTAAAACTCTATACCGATATTCATAGACACCGTGCTCATGTTTAGATATACATTTTTCCAAAAATTCTCTCATTTTTGGCGGATCATCGGTTTGACTGGCCAGCCGATCAATCCACTGTTCTTTTTCGACCGCTGCATCAAGCGGCACATTGCCGCAATTAAGAATCGAGCAAAGCGCTTCATTTCGCTGCAGCATCATGCCATCGATCCCAACAAATTGAATGCCCTCGTTAATGTTGTTCACAATCCGTTCATTTAATATCCGTTCCCCTACATTACGATCATATAACTGAATGCGTTCAATCGCTAAATAAATTCGATTTAACAAACCAAGCAAGTCTTTCTGCTCTTCCAAGGAAAAAGCACGCCCAATTCTTGAACCGCCGAATAAAGCGGCCATTTGTCCGTCTGCATTGTGCACGCCTGCAAAATAGTCATTTACGTAGACGGTTTCCGAAGCAAGTCCTTTTTCATGAAGGGCTTCTCTTGTTAACGCAAAGAACGGTTTTTCCTTTAAACGCTGGTCTATATATTCCGTCCGGCTGGCTGAAAACTCCTCAAACATCGTTGTCGTCATGCCTTTAAGTGCATGCTCTCCACTATCCCGAAGCCAAAACATCCCCAGGTCCAGCTGATAGACATTATCTAAATACTCCAGCACACTGTCCGCAAGCTCCTGCTTGTTAAGCGAAAAGGAAAGAACATGATTTAACTCGTTGTAGCGCTCCAGCCGTTCTTTCGTTTGTTTTGTTTCACGAAGCGAATCTTCAATTTTCGTTTGATGCTCCTGCAATTCTTGCTGCTGCATAATAAGCTCTTCATTTTGCGCCATTAATTCCTCTTCTTTTTCTCTTATAGTCCGGATCATGGACCCGAACGAAGAAAACAACACACCTATCTCATCATTTCGATTGACCGGCAGCAAGGAAAAGTTTTTTCCGGACGTGAAATCATCCGCCACTTTTCTCATATGTTCAAGCGGTCTTACAATCTCTTTCATCATGCGCCAAATTAAATAGGAAATAAACAAGAATAATAGAAAGATAAAGACAATCATCACCAGTGTGAATTGATTGGCCTGCTGAAGCGTTTCTTTCGACAACGCTTCCAGATCGTCATCTATATCTGTTTTGTATTGCTTTGCATAAGTCATAAAACGATTCACGGAATCGGTTATGCCATTGTCGGAAAACACGCGAAGTGCCTCGTAATCATCTCTTTCTACCATTTCAATCACAGCAGGCAGTGATTCATTTTCATAGGCAGCCATAAATTCAGTAAGCTCTTGTGTTAATTGTTTTTCTTCCACATTTAAATGAATGTTTTTTAATTCAGTGAGTGCATCGTTTACTTGTTTAATATCTATATACACCTGCTCAAGCTCTTCATTATTGCGAAAAGCCACATACCCTCTTGCCCGAAAAAACATATCATTTAGCGAATCCCGCAGTGTCTCCAATTTCACCTGCTTATCATATAACGCTTCTCGCTTTGACATCAATTCTTCTTGTGACTGTTTCATATAAACAAAGGCACCCACCCCTGCCGCTGTTAAAACAAATAAAATAGATAGTGATAAAAGCAAATACTGGCGCCGAATACCAGATTTCAAGGCCCATTTCATACGTGTCCTCCCTTTCAATTCCGTATTTTCATTATAGACTGTTACCATAGTAACAAAAAGACAAAAAACCCGCTGCATGAGCGGGTTACGATTGATCAGATGAAAACATATAGTGACGTTCATTGTACGTAATCGAAAAAACAAGTGCCAGCGCCAGCATATTCCCCATCAGCGAGCTGCCCCCGTAGCTGATAAACGGAAGCGGAATCCCAGTAATCGGCAGAAGGCCAATCGTCATGCCGATGTTTTGAAACGCGTGAAAAGTAATCATCGCAATCACACCCGCACACATGTAAGAATAATAAGGTACTTTTGTCGTTAATGAGAGTTTTGTAATGTGGTAGATCAGCACAAAAAAGAGACTGACGACGATCGATGCGCCAATGAATCCATACTCTTCTCCGATAATACTAAAAATAAAGTCAGTATGGCTTTCAGGGAGATAGACTTCCCTATAACCAAATCCTTTGCCCATTGTCTGTCCGGAACCAATCGCAAGGAGCGACCTTGTTAAATGGAAGCCAGTCGAGCTTTCATAATTGTAAGGGTCCAGCCAGGAGTATATACGACCGAACTGATACTGCTTCACGCCCAAGTATTTTTCGAGAATGGCCGGGTGCCACAAAACCATGTAAAAAATAAGCGCAATGAGCGCCGATGCACTACCAAACAGCGGAAGCAAAATTTTCCAGGTGATACCAGAGACAAAAATCATCCCGAGCAAAATGGAAATTAACACGAGCGACGTACCGAGATCCGGCTGCTGCATAATTAAGAGAAGCGGCACTCCAGTTGTGGCTCCAAGCTTTACCAGAAGAAGTAAATCACTTTGAATCGTTTTAATCGGATTTTTCAAATGGTGATTCACCATAATCCGAGACAGCGTTAAAACAAGAAAAATTTTAAAAAACTCGGATGGCTGGATTTGTCCTATTCCGGGAAACCGATACCAGCTTTTTGCGCCATTAATTGTCGGCGCAATGGATGACGGTGCAATAATTAAAAAAACAAGCAGAAAGATCCCAATGCCGTACAAATACCAAGACATGCCATGAAATTGATCTGAATCAAAGCGGATAAATAAAGTAATAATGCCAATTCCAACCACATACCAGACAACTTGCCGGATGACAAAGTTTGTACCATATTGACCGGTCGTCTGTGCACTGTAAATCGCGACACAGCTGACAACAAACAGCATAAACAAAATTAACATCAACCCGTAATCAATGCGGCTTGATTGTTGTTGAGAATTCATGTAAATTCCTCTTTCTCCTAAAAATAGACCGATTCTTATTATAACGTTATTATATGATTCTACAACAGCCAAACGATTCAGAAACGAGAAATCTGTGCGTGATCATGATAAAATACGTGGACAGGCTATTATAGAAAGGAAGTTGTAACATGGAAGCGATCAAAACGAATGAACAATTTGAAGAAATCATTGCCGGAAGTGAGCCGGTCATCATTAAATTTTACGCCGGCTGGTGCCCGGACTGTACAAGAATGGATATGTTTATCGATGACATTATCGCTGATTACGGACAGTATCGATGGTTTGAATTGAACCGTGATGATTTCCCTGATGCAGCGCAAAAATATGACGTGATGGGCATACCAAGCCTGCTCCTATTTCAAGACGGTGAAAAACTCGCGCATTTGCATAGCGCCAATGCCAAGTCCCCGGAAGAAGTGCGCGACTACTTGAAAAGTCTCCCTGTCTAACGAAAAGCCGGTTCGCGTTCATACGCGAACCGGCTTTTTTAAAAAACTCCTTCCAGCTTGTTTAATCCATTTCGCAAGGCTTCTTTATCAAGCCCATCCCCGATGACAACGATGACCGCCCGCCGCTTCATCGGCTGCGGCTGAAAAAATGGGACACCGTATGCATATTGAAACAGCTCAGGCCGTTCACCAGTGTCTTCAAATTTCACAAATCCTTTTATCCGCAGCACCGAATCTGGCAGCTGCTCGACCCACTTTATAAAGGCAGCGCGCGGCACATGATTAACAAACTCATAGGCAAATGTTCTAACGTGCAAGTGCTGGTGGACGTGGTGCCCTTCTTCCGACCGGCTGCCGCCGCCAAACATGGCGCCGCCTTCTATTTTCCCATACTTCATTTCACGAATATCCACTTTTTCATTAAGCGACCGAATATCTTGTTTAATCTCAGCCAATGCTTCTTCAGTCACGAGATCTGTTTTCGTGAGTGCGACAACATCACTCCAGCGCGCCTGGTCTTCCATCAGCTTCCGATGCGCGATTGGCAGACGGTTTCGTTCCATCCAGCGGGCGCAGTCAACAAGTGTTAAAATACCTTTTACATCAATTTGCATGGCAATAACCGGCGACATGCATGCATCCAGCACTTCCATCGGATGCGCAGCGCCTGTCGTTTCAATATAAATAACGTCCGGCCGGTGATCTTTATAAAGCGTCAGCAGCTCAACTTCGATTTCATCTTTAATCGTGCAGCAAATGCAGCCATTCAGCATATCACGCACTGCTGTATCTTCCCCAAGCAGGGCTGAATCGACGGACATGGCACCAATTTCATTCATTAATACAGCCACTTTTCGGCCGGCTTTTTTTTCCTGCTCCAGTAATTGAAGCAATAAAGTTGTTTTCCCGCTGCCGAGAAAACCGCCAATAATATAAAGTTCTGTCTTCATCATTTCAAACCTCCCTTAAATCAAAACAATTCCGATTTAATGCACCCTCTTTATTCTACACATTTCTTCTCTTTTTGCCAAAACAAAAAGCAGGAGTTCTCTCTCCTGCTTACTCGGGCTTCACGACTGATGACAATTTCTCGGTAATAAGCGTCAATAATGCTGTTAATTCTGTATCTCGTTGTTCACCATGCAAATATGCTTCCTGCATGACTTCAAGCAGTTTTTGCTGTTCACGGGACATATTGTTTCTCCTTTAATCATATTATCTGTCCCATTCCCGCCATGCTGCCAGCTAAAACGAGACAAAGGTCTCAATTATTGCACTTGTTCTTCGACTTCCATCCAGTCAGACGCCCAATGTTCTATTTCACTAATGACCGCTTTCAGCGCACTTCCTTTTTCAGTCAACGTATATTCAACCCGGACGGGCACTTCTGCATATACTTTTCTTGTGACAATGCCTTCGTCTTCCAACTCTTTCAGTCTTTCTGTCAACAGCTTGCCGCTGATCGGAAATCCAGCTTTAATTTCAGAAAAACGCTGCGGGCCTTCAAGAAGCTGCTTAATGACAAGACCTGTCCAGCGTTTTCCTAAAAGCTGCATCGCTTTTTCAACTTTCGGACAAAGATTCATACTCGATCACCTCATTTGTATATTTTTAGTATACATCATTTCAAAAGAAAATGATATCTTTCCACTTTTTAAAACATAGTAACTTTATTTATTTAAATTATTTTTTTAAACTATGTTTCTAAATGTAACAAAATTTCAGCACTATAGTCCGTTAATCGATGAAAAAGCAGCGGTTGAGTGGTGCGTTCCGGAAGATTGGAAGCTTATGGCGCAAATGCCCTTTGGCAAACCGACAGCACCGGCTGGCGATAAATAATTTTCACCGATTGAAAACCAGGAGAAGGTATATAAATAATCCAGACCGCTTTTTATTCAAAAAAGCACGGACTTTTCAAGAAAGAAAAGTCCGTGCTTTTATTTAGATTGAGCTCGTTTGTCTATGCTTTTTGAACAGATCCTCTTTCAATTAATGTCGGCGACAGCATGATGCGATGGCCGATTCGATCAGGCTGCTCAATTAACTGCAAAAGCTGATCAAATGAATAATTAGCAAGCTCCGTAATGGGCTGCTCTATCGTTGTTAAGCCCGGATCTGATATTTCCGCATAAATCGTATTGTCAAACCCGATAACCGATAAATCCTCTGGAACCTTCACACCGGCATTTCGCGCTTCATTGATTAATACAATGGCAATGAGATCGGTCGCCGCAAACACAGCTGTCGGCTTTTTTGGAAGCTCCAGCAGTTTTTTAGCCGCGTTTTTCGCTTCTGAAATCATAGCGATTACTTTTCTGAATTTTTATTTTAAAGAAAGCGCTTAACTAGACAATAAGCGATGTTATTTTAAAGATCAAGCAAATTTTCAAAAAAATATTCACGACTGGATATGAAAAAATATAAAAAATTTATCAATTTGACATGTACTCGACATAATTCTCGGGTAAAATGAAATTATCTAGTAAAGGAAATACACAGGAGGAAGGATTATGAAGAAGAAAACAATGTCATATGTTATGACCGGTGCGCTATCGATCACGATTTTAAGCGGTGTTTCCTCTTCTCCAGCTCAAGCCGCTTCTCCGCAGCTTATTAAAGAACAGGCGGCGCCGTCCGTCACACGAACTGGAACGAAAAATTTCGCTGATGTCATTGCCGATCAGGCGGCAGCACTCGGCATTCATATTGAAGGCGACGATTTGGAAACAGCTGCGAAAAAAGTCCGGCTGGCGAAACTGCAGCATCAAGCCGCTGCTCTTGGCATTAAGACGGATGGTAAAGAGGAAAAAGCGCTTCGTCTCGAGGTAAAAAAGGTCCATGAAACATATGTACATAATGCAGCCGGCTACTTTGGTATTGAAACAGACGGGCAGCGTACGAAAGACTTGATTACTGCTATTTCTGAGGTGAATTCTGAAGCGGCTGAACAATTAAATGGATTTTATTAAAACCGGCCAAGCGAGGCCGGTTTTTTGTCGAATCTGTTTATAGATGCTGGACTGGCCACAAACAGAATGAATTTGGCCATGGCGCGTATCAATAGGGAAAGGACGTATGTTCAATGCAGACAATTTTAATAGCAGAAGATGAGCCTGCGATCAGCCAGGTACTGAAAGTATATTTGGTAAAGGCCGGTTTTCAGGTGGTTCAGGCATTTAACGGAACAGAAGCGGTGGAAAAATTTCAATTGGCCCCGCCTTCCCTTGTTTTGCTGGATGTTATGATGCCCGGCAAAGATGGCTGGGCCGTATTAAAAGAAATCCGGACGAACGGCAGCTGTCCGGTCATTATGCTGACAGCGTTAAATGATGTAAATTACCGTCTTAACGGATTAAACGGCGGCGCAGACGATTATATTTCAAAGCCATTTATTGCAGACGAAGTCGTGGCGCGTGTTCGGGCGGTGCTGCGCCGTTCCGAAGAAAGCCGTCCAGATGAAAAAGTTCATCAATTCGGCAGTCTGACGATCGATTTTACAGCACACCGGATCATGCTGGCGAATAAAGAAATTACACTGACGCCCCGTGACTTATCTCTTCTGTTATTTTTAGCGGCGGCGCCGAACCGGACATTTACGCGAGACCAGCTGCTTGATGAAGTATGGGGACACGACTACGAAGGAAGCGACCGTGCTGTCGATCTATCAGTAAAACGGATTCGTAAAGCACTCGCAAAATGGCCGTCGTCTGAAGGAGAAATTAAAACGCTGCGCGGAGTGGGGTATCAGTTTGTTGTTGAGTAATAAAACACGGCGTATTTCGCTGCTTCGCTACTGGACAACGCGGTATGCAGTGACGCTCGCTGTCGGGCTGCTTGTGCTGGCTATGCTGTCGGTCGTCTGGATCCGGCACACAACGCTTGAAAACCGGCTGGACGTATCTGAATTTTTAGCGGCTGAACTGGCCGGACGGATTGCCGGGAGCCAGCAGAATGTAGAAGACACTACGCAATCTACTTATCTCGATCAGGATATGCTTGATGCCCGGGACGAGCTGATGAAAATGGAGTCTCCGCCTTCCATTTTTATTACTGATGCAGGCGGGACCATTTTATCTGCAGGCGATCAGGATCTGTATAAAGAAAGCTCATTTCCTTCTGCTGTGCTGGAGAAAAAAAGCTCAGTACAGACGTTTTCAGGATTAAATAATGATGCACTCGTTTATTTAATTAAAAAACCAATTATTGTGGATGAGGTGACGTTTGGCTGGGTCGTTATGCTTCAGCCGGAAGATGAATTTGCGGATTTGAACGATGAATACAGGCTTCTTGCGCTGTTCATTTTAGGAAGCGGCTTGCTCGGCTGGGCGGCCATTTATATTTTATCACGGCGCCTTGCACGTCCGATCAGCGCAGCGGCTGCTGCTGCGAAAGAAATCCGCAACGGCAATTATGGTGTCTCTCTTATGCCATCCAAAGCAAAAGAGCAGGAAGTGTACGATCTTGTCATATCGTTTAACGACATGGCCATTCGTTTGGAGCAGTTAGAATCAATCCGGGCTGAACTGCTGGCTGGTGTCACACACGAGTTAAAAACACCGGTTACATCGATCAGCGGCTTGCTCCAGGCGGTAAAAGATGATGTCGTGACAGGAGAAGAAGCGAAAGAGTTTATTACAATTTCATTGAAAGAAACAGAACGCATGCAGACAATGATTAACGACTTGCTGGAGTTTAACACGTTCGCGGCTAATGCGCTGCCGGTTTCAACCGCACCGCACGAACTGAATGAATTGACACGCGGCATCGTGCATGAATGGAATTTAGCACGTAATTCAGATGACATTCCGGTTCACTTTCATCCATACGAACGTGACCTTATCGTTTTGACTGACCCGAACCGCTTTCGGCAAATTATGATGAACTTGCTGAACAATGCGGCACATGCGATTGAAAGCAAAGGACAAATGGCCGTAACCGTTCGAAATGAGGACCCGTGTGCATTGATTGATGTGTCGGATACAGGAATCGGCATCCCAGAATCCGAAAAAACGTTGATTTTCGAACGCTTTTACCGCGGCGAAAATAAGAAATATAAAATCCGTGGACTTGGCCTGGGCTTGCCGTTCAGCCAGCTGCTCGCCCGGGCGATGGACGGCGATTTGGAATTAAAAGAAACCTCACCGCTCGGCACAACCTTTACCCTTAAAATAAAAAAACAGGACTGATGCTTAGGCATCGGTCCTGTTTTTCCTTTTTACTCAGCAATAGCTTTTTCAATTTCATCCGCTTGAGCCGGCACAGACTGCAATCCGCCGCCTGACAGATACCAAACGTTTGGATCAAGGTAAATAACATTGTCATTTTTCACTGCTTTTGTGCCTTTGACAAGATCGTTTTCGACTACTTGCTTCACAGAAGATTCTCCATCCACTACAACAGCACCGCGGTCAACAACAAATAAATAGTCTGGATCTGTTTCAACAAGGTATTCAAATGATACGCTTTGTCCGTGTGTCGATACTTCAATGTTTTCATCTGCCGGTTTCACGCCGAATACATCATGAATGATACCGAAGCGTGAAGCAGGACCGTATGCGCTAATTTTGCCTTCATTCGCCAAAATAACAAGTCCGTTCCCTTCCATTGTTGACGCTTTTTCATTTAATGCGGCAACTTTTTCATCAATCGCTGCCAGTTTTTCTTCTACTTCTGCTTCTTTATCGAAAATCTGGCCAATGGTTGTGGCATTTTTCTTAAATGATTCCATGTAATTTGCATCATCTACTGCAAGATAAACCGTCGGGGCGATTTCAGCGAACTGATCATACAAATCCATTTGGCGGCTGGAAATGATGATTAAATCCGGTGCCAGCTCATTAATTTTTTCAAAATCAGGCTCTTTTAAACTTCCTGTGTTTTCATATTTCTCATCTTCAAACTGGGATAAATAATCCGGAATGTTTTCTTTCGGAAGACCAACTGGCTCAACGCCAAGCTCTGCCATTGTATCAAGTGAACCAAAATCAAATACAACGACTTTTTCAGGATTTACAGGTACGGTTGCTTCACCAAGCTCATGTGTAACCGTTACTTCTGTTGGTGCTTCATTTTTTTCCGCTGGTTCTGCTGTATTTTCCTCACTCGACGTTGATGATCCGCATGCCGCCGCGATCATTGCAAATAAAGCCATTACAATAAATAATAAATATTTTTTCATTGTTTTCTCCTTTAATTAGCTGAAATACACGCATATTTTTTGATTGTTAATTTCTTGTATCGACATATCCATCCCATATACTTGCTTTAACGTCAAGCTTGTAATGATTTCATTAACCGTTCCTTGTGCTTCAATTTTCCCGTCTTTTAACGCAACGATATAATCCGAATAAACAGAAGCAAAGTTAATGTCATGAATCACGATCAGTATCGTTTTGCCAAGGTCGTCAGCCAGTCTGCGCAGCACTTTCATAATTTGAACCGAATGCTTCATATCCAAATTATTGAGCGGCTCATCGAGTAAGATGTATTCCGTATCCTGCGCAATCGTCATCGCGATAAACGCACGCTGCTTTTGGCCGCCGGACAGCTGATCTAAATACCGGTCCTGCATATCTTCAAGCTCCATGTAGCGAATCGCTTCATCGATGTAGACATGGTCTTCTTTCGTCAGCTTTCCCTGCGAATAAGGAAACCGGCCAAATGAAACAAGATCCCGAACCGACAAACGCAGGCTTAAATGATTCGACTGCTTGAGGATTGCGATTTTTTTCGCCAAATCCCGGTTTTTCGTTTCATTTACTTTTTGGCCGTCAATTAATACTTCTCCTGTATCAGCGCTCATCAACCGGCTGATAATGGACAGAAGTGTACTTTTCCCGGCACCGTTTGGACCGATAAAAGACGTGATTTTGCCTTTTTGAATATTCACTGAGACATCATCGACAACTGCTTTTAATCCGTATGATTTCGAGATCGATTGCACTTCTACCATTATGTTTTACTCTCCCTTAACAATAAGTATATAAAGTAAATACCGCCGACAAAGTTAATGATCACGCTGAGCTGTGTCGAAAATGTAAAGACATGTTCAACAAGCACTTGCCCGGCTGTCAGCGCCACGATTGACACAAGCACTGAAGCGAAAATTAACACGGAATGTTTATACGTTTTAAACATTTCATATGCAACGTTTACAACAAGAAGTCCAAGAAACGTAATAGGGCCAACAAGAGCTGTCGCAACCGAGATGAGAATTGCCACAATAACGAGCAGCCGCTTCACAGTGTAATCATAGTCGACACCAAGGTTGATGGCTGTTTCTTTTCCAAGTGACAAGACGTCCAAATATTTCACGAATTTCGTTAAATAAAGCAGCACCGCCGCCGTAATAACGGCTGCCATCACAAGGACTTCCGTTTGGATGTTATTAAAGCTTGCGAACATCCGGTCTTGAATAATTTGAAATTCGTTCGGATCGATCAGCACCTGCATAAACGATGTAAAACTGCCGAAAAAGGTACCGAAAATTAACCCAAGCAATAATAAAAAGTAAATGTTCTGCCCTTCCCGGCGAAACAAGAACCGGTACAAAATAAGCGCAAACACAACCATAAAGCCAATTGAAATGGCAAAGTTCACCTGCTTGTTCATCACCGTCAGGCTGGTTGAGCCCAGGAAAAAAACAAGCGTCGTCTGCACAAGCATATAAAGCGAATCAAGTCCGATAATACTCGGGGTCAAAATCCGGTTGTTGGTGACCGTTTGAAACAATAATGTCGCAATCGCAATGACCGTTCCTGTTAAAACAATCGCCGCAATTTTTTCCGCACGTCTCGGCAGCGCGTAATCCCAATTCGGTCCAAGTTCAATAAACATATAGCCGGCAATCGATGCGGCCGCCAGAACGATTAACAGTATAAATTTGCTTTTTTCACGCATAATCCCGTCTCCTCATCAGCAAGTAAATAAAAATCCCGCTCCCAATGACGCCGACGGTCAAGCCAATCGGAATTTCATAAGGGAAAATGATGATTCGGCCGAGAATGTCGCAAAATAAAATGAATACTGCACCGAGCAACGCCGTATCATACAAGCTGTTTTTTAAATTGTCGCCCCGGTAAATCGACACAATATTCGGAACAACGAGACCAAGAAACGGAATAAGCCCAACTGTCAACACAACGAGCGTCGTGGACAATGCAACAATAATCAAACCGATATTTACAGCCTGTTTATAATTCAAGCCAAGGTTCTTTGCAAAATCTTCGCCGAGGCCGGCAATCGTAAACCGGTCAGCAAATATGTACGCAATCACAACGAGCGGAATGCTGATATAAAGCATTTCATAGCGGCCCGCCGTAATCATGGAGAAATCCCCTTGAAGCCAGGCCGACATATTTTGAATCAAGTCATGCTTGTATGCAAAAAACGTCGTAATTGAGCTGATAATATTCCCGAACATGAGCCCAACAAGCGGAATAAAAATCGGATCTTTCATTTTAATCCGGTCGAGGATTTTCATGAACAAAAAAGTGCCCGCAAGCGAGAAAATAAACGCAACGACCATTTTTTCAAATGGGCTGGCGGAGGTAAACACAATGAGCGCGATCAAAATCCCGAACCGGGCCGAATCCATCGTCCCTGCAGTTGTTGGAGAAACGAATTTATTACGGCTTAACTGCTGCATAATAAACCCGCTGATGCTCAGTGTCACACCCGCGATTAAAATACTGATCAGCCGCGGCACCCTGCTTTGCCAGAAGATTTGCGTCTGATGATCATCAAACCGGAATAGATCAATCGGCGAAATACTTGTCACGCCGACAAATAACGATGTAAAAGATAACACAATAAGCAATAGAACTAAGTAGCGTTTTTTCATAATTTGTCCTAACCTTTGTATTGCTGTCATGCAAATGATGATAGAGAGACTCATTCTCAATTGAAGTGAAAAATATAAATGCCGATTAAGAACCGGCACGCTTTTTTACGCCAAATTGCGACGGATTTGATCCAATGTCCGCAGGCATTCTGCAAATACATTCGGGTCAATGCCAAAAGACGCATCTTGAATCGTCTGCTCAGCAACTGCGGTGTATTCTTTCTTTAGCCTTTTGCTTTCTTCCGATAAAAATACAAGATTAATCCGTTTATCTGTCGGGTGTGAACGCCTTTCAATGAGCCCGCTTCGTTCCATATTGGCGACGAGGCGTGATACGCTCGGTTCATCCCGTTCATTTAGCGCAGCGAGCGACTGCTGTGTTTGTCCGTCTTTGTCAAATAGACGGCTTAACACTTGCCATTGTTCATGTGTAATCGGATAGCCTTTTAATCGGAAATACTGGTTCAGCCTGTTGGTCATGAGCCGCGAACTTTGAAACAGCTTATACCCAAGTGAGTCATCTAGCTTATACATCACTATTCTCCTCCGACAGCTTTTCCATTTCATTTTAAAGGAAAGAGCTTGTCGGCGCAAGTACATGTCCGGTTAAACAGGCGTTACGGATGACACTTCTGTGAACGTTTCGCTCATGGAATCGATCACGTATGGCGGCTTTTCGCGTTTTTCACGATGTCCCGTAATGTGAATCGGGCTTTTTTTCCAGCCTTTATACGCTTCTTCAGAATCCCAGCGAATCGTCACAATCACTTTTTCTTCTTCTTTGTTGCGTGACCGAACAAGAATGCGTTTATCGATAAAGCCATCCATATCGGCCATTGCATTTTTCCCTTGAAAGTTTTCCACGATAAGATGAGCTGTACCAGGCTGCACGATGATCGTTTTCATTTCAATAAACATTTTCTTTCTCCTTTCTTCTTAAATGAGAATGATTTTCATAATGTTCATTATATTGATAATGATTTTCAACGTCAATACCTTTTCCTATATAAGTTGAACAAAAGAATGACGTCTCATTTTTAGAATAACAGAAGCGGCATTAACCCGATAACAGTGATCATTCGACCGATAAAAAGCATTTATCGGTCAGATCGGCCTATTTATCAGTCACTTCCAGCATTTTATCGGTCACAGCGAAAAAACAACAGTTCAATTTATATAGTTTAATTATTTTCCAGTAGCGCCGTTTTTCCTTTATGATAGAAATATAGAGAAAAAAAGGAGTTACTATCGTGAACAATCAACCACTTTTTATTCAATTTTGGAAAATCACACTCGTTCTTTGGCTGATCGCTGCTGTTGTCTTCGGCTTTTTTGCTGCAAAGCTTCCTTCTAAGCTTGAAGGTGATGGATTCCGGACAGATGGCGACTATGAAACTGTTCAGCAGAAATTGCATGACACATTCGATTTTCCGGAGCATACACTGCTCGTTTTGTTTGAAAAAAGTGAAAGCGAGTCAGCAGATGCTTTTCAGTCAAAAATCGAATCGGTGTTAACCGAGATTGACGACGGTGTTTCTCCTTCCACGGTGGACTCGCCGCTTGTTAAAAAAGAGTGGCTGAAAGACGATATCGCGTATGCAGCTGTTCACTTCGACGACGAATTTATTGCAATGGACCCTGTTATTGACGATGTCCGATCGATTATTAAAAAAGAAGATGGCATTTCGTTAACAGGCGGGCCGGTCATCTCAAAAGATATTAACAAGGCAAGCCAGGACGACTTAAAACGGGCAGAGCTGATTGGTCTGCCGGTGGCGCTTATCGTGCTTTTGCTTGCGCTAGGAACCGTTGTTGCATCGATTTTGCCGCTCATTATTGGCGGTGTCACAATTGTGACCGGCTTCGGCATTTTATCGTTCATTGCCGACTCCGTGGACCTGGCGATATTTATTTTAAACATTGTGCCGATGCTTGGGCTGGCGCTGTCAATTGACTTTTCGCTTCTATTTATTAATCGCTATAAAGAAGAACGCGCGAACGGACGGACGATTGATGAGGCACTTCAGATCACACAGTCTAAAGCCAGCCACTCGATTTTGTTTTCCGCGCTGTGTGTGTTTATCGGGCTCGGCTCGGTGATGTTAATCGATATTGATATTTTCAAAAATGTGGCGATCGGCGGAATGATAGCTATTGCCATTGCAGTGATCGCCTCCATGACACTTTTGCCGGCCATGCTGAAGCTACTCGGCGACCGCATAAATAAATGGCAGATTGTCCGTCCAAATCCCGATACGTCCAATCGATGGCGCACTTTTGCCAGCTTTGTCATGAAGCGGCCGATACTGATTGCCTTGCTTGCGCTACTCATTCTCGGCGCTGGCATCGTTCCGGTACAAAAGATGAATCTTGCCATTCCGGCGGCAGACTCTTTGCCAAAAACGTTTGAGTCACGGACAGCCTATGACAAAATTGAGCGGGAATTTATGCAGGATGCCGCGTCAACAGTATATGCTGCAGCGGAAAGAGAAGATGGCTGGCTCAGTGAAGACGGGCTTGCTGTGATGAAGAATTTACAGGATGAATTCGAACGAGAAGAAGCTGTTAGTGGAGCAGAAACGTTATTTTCCATTAGCGGCCAAACCGATCCGGTTCAGCTTGCTGCTGTTCTCCAAAATCCACAGGCAGCCGCCCAGCTTCAGCCGGCCATTGATGGTTTTATAAAAGAAGACAAGCTGCTCATCCCTATCTCACTTGATGTGGAGGCGGATTCTGATACGGCGCAGACGATCGTTCGTAACTGGAGCGCGGACGACTGGCCGGCGGACATCATGTTTGGCGGACAGCCGAAGTTTAACCAGGAGCTGTACGATGAAATTTTTAATAAAGTGATTCCGGTTTTGTCGGTCATTTTAATTTCAACATTTTTTATTTTAATGATTGCGTTCCGTTCGATCATTATTCCGCTTAAAGCGATTTTAATGAACGTTATCAGCCTTGCCGCCACATTCGGCATTCTCGTCTGGCTGTTCCAGGGCGGCCACTTCGGAATGGACCCGGCTGATATTTCGCTTATTTTGCCAGTTTTAGTGTTTAGTCTTGTTTTCGGCCTAAGCATGGATTATGAAGTATTTCTCATTTCCCGCATTCGCGAGTATTACTTGGAAACACACGACAACACATATGCGACAGTAGAAGGGCTGGCGAGCACGAGCAAGATTATTACGTCTGCTGCACTCATTATGATCGTGATTACCGGTGCTTTTGCATTTACCGGCGTTGTCCCGGTCAAGCAAATTGGAATTGGCATTGCCGTCGCGATTGCGATTGATGCGACCATCGTCCGGCTCCTTCTTGTACCAAGCTTAATGAAACTGCTCGGTTCCGCGAACTGGTGGATGCCGTTTAGACGACATAATGTAAGGAGCAAAGGCTAAAATCGCGACATCCTGTCGCAACGCCTTCGTGACCCGCATCATGCGGGCCCAAGGAGCAAAGGCTAAAATCGCGACATCCCGTCGCAACGCCTTCGTGACCCGCATCATGCGGGCCCAAGGAGCAAAGGCTAAAACCGTAACATCTTGTCGCAATGCCTTTATGACCCGCATCATGCGGGCCCGAAGAAGCAGCCCCACACATTTGTGGGGCTGCTTCCATTTATTAAGCCGGCATGGAATCATATGCGAGCTTCTTAACGTTTAACTCGTCCTGTTTCTGCTTTCTAACCATACTATAAATTATTCAATTTCAATGGTTTTTTCTGTTTGTTTTCCTTTCGACATAATAATTCTTAAGACCCCATCTTTAAATGACGCTTTTGCCGTCTCATCTGAGATGGAATAAGGCAATGTTATGATTCTCTCGTATTGTTGCAATGATTGATTTTTAAAAAAAACGACACCCTCCTTCGTTTCTTCTTCTGTTGAATTGGCATTTTCCACACTGATCTTTAATTGACCATTTGGCAGAATTTTTATCTGAATCTGGTCTCGCCTGCACCCTAAAAGTTCTGCTTCAATCACCATGTCTGAACCTGTTTCATAGGAGGTAACAGCAAACGACTGGTTGAAGAAATCCTCATAATGTCTAAATGATTCCTCGAAAAAAGAATCAAACGATTTTATAAAGTTTGAGAAAGAGTTTTGAAACAGGCTTGGCAAGTTATTTTTATCAGAATCCATTGTTTATCTCTCCTCTCCTGATTTATATGATAGCTCTGTGTGCCATACACAGCACCTCTTTACAAACTATGCTCACTAACTCAGTTAGGAGCTTGTCTTTCGGCGAATACAGATGATTTTAATAACAGATACAATTGGAAAGTTTGTTTTTATTTCGTTTTCATCTGTACAACTTCTCCATATTGCGTGTGTGTACAGGGAACAGATAATTTTTAAAAAGCACTTTTTATTTTTAAGAACATAAAATAAGATCAACAAGGAGGATCACTCCATCTTTGTTAGGGCTTCCGTCTCCTATACTATTATGTTTATTATCTTTAGTAATTGCTCCTATTTGAAAGTAGTTACTTTTTAGTTATGAAAGATGGGTATAAAAAAGCAGTGATTTTGCAAAAAAAGTTTTTTTCTCGACTTCTGTCCAAACAACTTCTTATATTTTTCATACTCTGTAGAAAAGGAGGTGGAGAATTATGAGCGGAGTAGCATCTTATGGAGCTGGAGCAGGACGTGGATTTGCGCTGGTCGTCGTATTGTTCATTCTTTTAATTATCATTGGAGCATCATTTATGGGTGGATACGGCGGTTATTGTTAAAAATGTTTATAGCTGTTCGCAAACCTTTCATATCTTAAAAAGGAAAAGGGATATATTTTACGCTTGTAAAATATATCCCTTTTGCAAATCAATGACCGATCGATAACGATCATTTTTATACATTATGATTCATATCGAAATGTAGATCCAGCTATCACCTCGTCAGCAGTTTTCGTATACAACCCGCCATCTTTAAA
This sequence comes from Domibacillus sp. A3M-37, assembly GCF_024213455.1. Lineage (NCBI taxonomy): Bacteria > Bacillati > Bacillota > Bacilli > Caryophanales > Bacillaceae > Domibacillus > Domibacillus sp. A3M-37. The sequence goes on from NZ_JANAVL010000001.1 coordinate 295,306, forward strand.
GGGTCCTTGAAGAGAATGAAAAGAATCAACAATCTGGAAACCAATATGATACCCAATCCACTTTGGCAGGTTCCGGTTGTTTTTTCCATATAAAAAAACGTCATATTTTTCTTTTCCAACGATATTTAAAGACGGGATGAATTTCTTTTTCCAAATTTCCACTGTCTCATCAAATGAATAGAAATTAATCCAGGGGGCTAACCACTTTTCCCCATATAATTCTTTCACAGCAAATTCCCCAAACCCTTCAATAATGAGCGCTTCTTTTAGAGATAATTGTTTTTCATCTTTACCTAAATACGCTAGCCGGCACACATGGTTATATTCATGTGCCAATAAAGCCATTATCTCTTCTTTTTGCAAATCAGGCGATAGAAACAAAAAGATTGCTTCCTTAAAAGCCGCCCCATTTTTTGAAACAGTGTTTTTATTTCTTGTCAGATGAGCATTTCTAATTGGAAAAATGATGATCGGTATCTCTGGACCATTCCATTTCCTTTTTAATCGTTCATATTCCTGACTCACAAGCTCCCACATACTGCTTTTCTCCATTCGATAAACGGTCTGTTCAATATCCTTCCATTCCGAGGGCTCAAACAGTCCGATAGTTAATAAATGGTAATGAATTTCTTCAACACTTATCTCAGGAAATAAATTTTCAAGTGAAGAGCACAAAACGTCACACTGAATAAAATAAGGATTCTTAAGGTGTTGTTCTTTGCAGGCTTTCAAGAAATCATACATCCATGTTCGAGTGTCTAATACAGGCAAGATGCCGCCCCCTCCTTTTCAATACTCTTTTTATTTTTATGTACATAACTATTTCTTATTAATAGAAGCGCATTTTTTCACTTAGATTACGATAATTTACATTCGCAGGCCTTTGTCTAATACAGAACTTTCTTTTCCGCATAAACTATTATGCATAGCCAATGCAAATTTAAATGAAAAGGGGGAAAGAGATATGTCTCATCCACATATGTATCATGTTTGCTGTAAGCATGTTGGAAAAATGGTACGGCTCACATGTCATGATGGCAAGGTTTATACAGGGAGAATCACGCGGGTTACACATGAGCACGTTTGGCTCCATCCTGCTGGAGGACTGGGAGGATTCGGTTATGGTTTTGGTTATAGATATGGATATGGCGGATATGGATATGGCGTTCCAATCGCACTCGCTGCAATTGGTGGATTTGCCTTAGCATCAGCGTTCTTCTGGTAAAAAGAGCGTCAATCACTTCCCGGCTGCGATCCTAAAAAGGATGAACGATTTTTCATTTTCCTACCTCTCTGCCCAACCAACAGATGTAACTTCTCATACTATGTAGAAAAGGAGGTGTAAATTCCATGAGTCAAGTTGTTTCACCTGGCTATGGAGCTGGCCGGGGGTTTGCATTAGTGGTTGTGCTGTTTATTCTTCTCATTATTGTTGGGGCTTCTTTGGTCGGTCATCATGGCCATCATGGGTATTACTGCTAATGAACGATCTAGAAGGTTCATTGCCTAGATTCAATGAATCTCTCTAGTTAAAAGCCAGCTTTTCATATGAGCAAATGGCAGGACTCCATTTTCCACGTCCATAAACTTAAAAAACCGGGAGATTTCTCAAATAATCAAGAAATTCCTCGGATTTTAAAGGAGGTGACAGATATGAGTGCAGTAGGATACGGTGGCGGCGGATACGGCAGCGGCTTTGCATTGGTTGTTGTTTTATTCATCCTTTTAATCATCATCGGCGCATCATTCAGTCGCGGATACGGTTACTAAAAATAACCTCCCGTTTTAACATTTCGGTCCCTGTTTAATCCGGAAACGGTCATTATTCAAGTAGTAATGATCGTTTCCTTACATATATTTATTTCAGGAACTATACAAATTTTGCAGGTTAGAAAAGATAGAATTTTACGTGCTCAAAAAATTTTCACCTGACCCCTTTTCGCCTTACGTATTGTTTTTCAAGGAAAAAATATTAGGGGAAATAGGAGGCATTATGAACATTTATCAAAGTCGTGATTTTGAGACAATCGCAAAGTTAAGTGAATCTGTTCACGATGTGCATGCAAAACTGTATCCGGAATATTTTAAAGAGTATGATCATCATGATGTGAAAGAATTCTTCAAAAGTGTCATCAATATCGACCGTTTCGTTTTTTTGATTTTAGAAGATCATCACGAACCCCTTGGATATGCTTGGTTAGAGATACGAAATTATCCAGAAATGGCTTTTAACAAAGAATTAAATTCTGTATATGTACATCAGTTAAGCATCACAGAAACGCATAGAGGAAAGGGCTACGGCTCAAAATTAATGGAGGAAGTATACACCGTAGCGAAAAAATTAAATATCGACCTGATTGAACTCGAATATTGGACTGAAAACACGTATGCAAAACAATTTTATAAAAACCAACATTTCACAAAAACCAGAGAGGTTGTTTATAAATCGTTATAATTTGCTTGGAGCTGTCCCAAAACAAAGAGACAGCTCCAAGCCATTGTTTCTCCAATCAGTCTGAATCATTTTTATTATGTGTTTTCGTCATGACAGCCTGAATAGCGTTCTCAATTTCCTTATATCCTGTGCAACGGCAAATATTGGAAGATAGCCATTCTGTTATTTTTTCTTTATTAGGATTCGGATCATTCATAAGCAGCGCATGGCTATTTAAAATAAATCCCGGCGTACAGTAACCGCATTGAAAAGCAAACTCGTCCACAAAGGCTTTTTGGACCGGTGAATGGAGCAGTCCTTCAATCGTCGTGATTTCCTTATCTCCTACTTCAATAGCCAGCGTAAGACACGATTTCATTGGCTTTTGATTTATTATGACGGTGCATGCCCCGCAGTCCCCATTTAAACAACCGGGCTTCGCTCCCGTTAACCCTAAATTATTTCGTATTACATCCAGTAAAAGATCAGCTGCCAGAATATCTGTTTCAACTTTTTCTCCATTAATATTCATGTCAATCGTGACTTTTTTTGACTTCTTCTCACTCACGCTGATCACCTTCTAATTTCTTCAAAAAATCAATAATTGTATTTTTCAAAACAAATAACCGGTACTCACTTGATCCTTCCGTATCGTTTAGAACGGGCTTCGGTAAATACTTGAAAGAGTCTAAGACACGCTCTTCATACGGCTTCTTCCTGTCATTCAAAACAACTTCCATTTGTTCAGATCGAAATGGAAACGGACAAACCCCGCTGAACGCAAACCGGAGGAGGCCGTCTTTTTTTACAGATGCAACTGTCAAAAGCGGGTACCCGGTCTTCCACTGCTGACGTTTCTTCACACTAAGAGAAGGCAATCGTAAATCTATTTTTTTTGTTGTGAGCTGAACAAGAAATTCTCCGTCCTTCAGCGTTAACGTTTCAATAAATACTTCTTTCAGTGATTGCCTCCGCACTCCGCTTTCTCCGGCAATAAGGACTTGACTGTCCAATAAGAGAAAAGGCAGGACGCCTTCTCTGTAAAAAATTTGCCCGCAAATATTGCCGCCAATTGTAATTTTATTTCGTGCCGTATAATCCGCAATCTCTCTTGCTGTCTCGGTTAGGAGTGGAAAATCTCTTTTTTCATCAAAAAAGCTGAGAGGCAATGCAGCACCTATTATGAGTTCTTCATGATGAAACCCCCATTCCTGGCATTCAGGAATGGATTTAATATCGATCACCGCATCGGTGTAGACGAGATTTAACCGGCTAAGCGTAATGATCTCAGTGCCGCCTGAATAGTAGACAGGTTTCCCGCCCTCAGCGGTTATGGTTTGGTATAGATGAGCCGCTTCTTTAATTGATGTTGGTTTGTAGTAACGAAAGTCATAAGGAATCACCTCTATTTGCCGCCTCCTTTTTTCGCCATATCAATTCAGGAAGCAATGGTAATTGGTTTAAGGAAACGCCTGCAGCTAAAGACAAACTATTGCCAAGTGCTGCCGGCATACCGAGGAGTCCATGCTCTCCAACCCCTCTTGAACCATATGGCGCGTCTATTTGCGGTGTTTCAACAAATTCACAAATATATTCAGGATTCTCACCGTACCGTAACGGCCTATAGGTTCTTAACTGAGGATTCAGCACTCGGCCGAGATCATCGAAATAAAATGTTTCCCTTCCCCCAAACGCAAGTCCCATACTCATGGCACCCATTATCTGTCCTTCAGCCATTTTAGGATTCAGTACTTTTCCAGCATCGATGACAGAGAAGGCTTTTGTTATTTTGTACGTATACTCCCGCGTATCAAACTCCACTTCAACCCCTTGTGCACCGACTGTCCATTCCGGCCCCGGCTTTCCTGCGCCTGTTTCAGGGTTTAAATAGGTGAGATGCCTAAGTATATAATGTCCCCTGCCAATGATTTGTCCTCCAATGGCATTTCCATTCGGATATGTGTACCCATAGGCAAGATCTTTATACGATAATCCGATAGATGGGTCGTCCCGGAGATAAACCCTTTCTCTCCCGATTTCAAAATCTTCAACAGGCGCTCTTAACACACACGAAGCCAGGTGCTTTAACTGGCCGATCGCATCATCAGCTGCCTGCAATGCGGCTCTTCCCGCCATGAAGGTTCCACGGCTGGCGACTGTCTTCCAATGCTCCGGCGTGTTTTGTGTGTTCACTTTTATTTGGACATGTACGTTTTCAAACTTCATTTTTAGCTTTTCTGAAACAATTTGAGCAAGTACCGTTTTGGTTCCCGTCCCGATTTCAACGACTCCGGATAAAAGGTTCACACTGCCATCGGGATTAAATGTTAAAATAACCCCGGAGCCTGCATTTGTGTCAATAGTTGATGTCTTCCAAACACAGCTGATTCCCTTCACTTTCATTTTATGATGACCGAGATCGATCTTTTGCCCTTTTTCCCATTCCATCAATGTTTTCAATCGATCAATACACTCCGGCAAATTGCCAACATTACTTTTGTTCAGCAAAACTTGTGTAGGCGTTGTGTCTCCAGGACGAATTGCATTTTTGTGCCGGAATTCAAGGGGATCGAGCCTGAGCTTGTCTGCCAAACCGTCCATTGTACGTTCAAAAGCAAATAACACTTCTGAATGGGCATAGCCTCTGTAAGGGGACGCGTACGGGTGGTTCGTATACATGCACAGCGAGTCACACCAAACGTTATCAATATGGTAGGGGCCCGTACAATCCACTGCACCCGCTCTGCTTAGGGACGTTGCTTTATCTGAATAAGCGCCCCCGTCCCAAAGATAAAGGATTTCAGCCGCCTGTAAAAGTCCTTCTTGCGAACAGCCAAGTTTAATGGTTGCTTCCAGTCCGATATGGCAGGGAGAAGTTAAGATATCTTCTTCACGGGTGTTTTGCACCCTTACCAGCCTGCCTCCTACAGCTTTTGATGCAATATAAGCAAGAAGCTCCAGCTGGATAGAAGCTTTTCCTCCATATCCTCCTCCAACAAGTGGCGTATTGACAATCACATTCCCATTTTTGATTCCAAAGTATTCACTTATTAAGCGTTTAATCATGAATGGGGCCTGCGAGGATGAGGTGATCAAAACTTTTCCGTCAGCTTCAATTCTCCCTAATGCACAACGGGTTTCCATAGCTATGTGATCAGAAGGATTAAATGAAAAACGCTTTTCTATTACAACATCGCTTTTTTCCCATCCTTTTGTGATATCCCCTTTTCTAATTTTAGAACGATTGGCAATATTCGTTCCGGGCTCCGGGTAGACGGTAGATTTTTTTTTATATTGCTCCAGTTGTTCGTGAACAAGAGGTGCGTTTGGATCGAAAGCTTGTCCCGGCGTGTTCACAACAGGCAGAGGTTCATACACAACGCGAATGAGATCCGCCGCTTGCCTGGCGCATTTCGGCGTATCCCCTACAACAAGAGCTACCACTTCTCCATGATAACGGACTTTCTCACAGGCAATAGGGTAGCGGTCTTGAATTTCTTCCCCGGTTAAAGGTAAATTCCCCCCCGTAATAATTGCTTTTACTCCTTTTATCTTCTTCGCTTTGGAAAGGTCCATATTCTTTATGAGCGCATGCCCATAAGGACTTATCACCTTTTCTGCATAAAGCATTCCGGACTCGCTTTTATCTCCTGTGTATACTGCTTGTCCTGTTACTTTTTCCCATGCATCTTTTCGCGAGACTGTTTTTCCGATGATATCCATCTTCTCCTCCCCTGAATCATTTTATTTGCCCCTCTTTCCACGGTACCTTCGGGTCAAATAGACACCAACAGCCTTTTATTGTTTTCTTACGTGTGTCTTCACGTATTTATATGACCGGCACTTCTTTAAAATGAAATCGAATGATTAAAATCGTGGAGGTTACAGCGTTTTTAGTAACAACACATATATAATGAAGGAACATAAATGACTGGAATTAACAGCCTTTCTAAAAAAATGCACCAATTTCAAATATTTTCCCGAACCGAATCCGGCTTGCAAATAAGCAGCATACAGTAGTATAACGAGACATATCCGAACATAAGAGGTTATCAGTGTTTCTAATAAGTGACCAAAGGGAATGTATAGTGAATTTTCTACCCGCAAAGCATGCATTCCCTTATTCTATTCGAAACCTAAAAGCTGAGCTGCTTTACTATCTTGTCGTAAAATAATCCGTTCCTTGTGTTTTCTGTATTTTTTCCATGATGATATCCATTGTTTTACGCGGGGTTAGGTTGGAGTTATCAATTGGGATGGTCCATTTTGCATCATAGTAATACTCTCTTTCCAGTAAATGCATGTGAAACCATTCAGGAACATGGTTTTGCCTTTTCAACAGCCGCTCGATGATCTTTCTTTTCGGTGGGGTAAGTGTGAAATGATACACAAGCGTTTGCTCATCTATTTGTACATACTCCAGCACATCATTCACCCTCAGTTTATTGTAAATTTCAATTCCAAATATAAATACCGTATGAATTCCATTTTCCAGAAAATTATTGGTTAAGCATCCTGTATTATGCCGGGCCAATTTATATAAGCGGCCCCCATGCGGACTACGAAACCTACGATCCACAAATTTATACACCTCATCCATATCGATTCCAGCAATTTCATCATTATAAGACGGTCCTATTTGTGTTGTTAAAATCTCACACAAAGTAGTTTTTCCCACACCGCTTGCACCGCTCACAAATACAATTTTTTTCACGCAAAATCATTCTCCTTCTCGTTTTCCTTTATATATCTATGCACAAGAGTAAGAAATTTGCTGGTGGTCATGATCTGGTGACTGCCGAGGGTAATGCACGACAAAATCTGAGCTGTTATTTCCCCTTCGCACATGAGGATTAATTTTTATAATAAAGGATATGAAAATTGTTTGAAATTTGTTCCTCATGTATCGTTGCACAACTTAAAAAAAGCCGGACAACTAGAACAGCGCTGATACAAATTAATCATACAAATTACTTTCAATCGGAATAACATATGTTATAAGGGGAGGTGTGAGATGAACGATAAAAGAAAAACCCAACACGAGCTCTCTATACTGCGTGCTATCCAACGCGACATGGATATCATAACAGCTGGGTTATTATTAGCCGGACAATTTACCATTGTTGGAATTTTTATTACTCCAAACGGGTTTGCGCTTGCAGTTGGCGGCCCCCTTTCCGGAGAATCGCGAATAGAATCGAAAAACAACAATCAAGCAGTAGATGCAACGATTGATGCCATAGATATTCTTCTTGCTATGTTGTTAATCAGCGGCAAGGTTGGAATTGGCGCTATAGCGCTTAGTTCTGACGGGTTTAGTTTCACCATCGCCGGACCCATTTTTGGAACTCAAAAACCCGATCCAACTCTGCCTAATGCCCCAAAAGTCTTTAAAGAATTTAATACCGTTGTGTCGAAGCACTTTGACATTGACCTGGATTTACAAAAAAATTAAAGGGAGGTGATAACCGTGGCTTTAACAGATACTCCAACGATTAGACCGTCTAAAGGCAGCCTTTTTCTTGTCGCACTTCCCATCATTATCTTTATCCTGTTTTTCACTCAATTTAAAAGCCCTGATCGACCACCGGTATAATAATAGTAAGCGTAAGCATTTTTGCTCTGTATATGCTATACAGAGCAACCTTACATTGATTTAAAGTTAGAAAATCTGTAACAGTTTACATCTCGAAAATTTTACTTTTAATGAAAAAGGAGACCAATTCTTGTCCGGAAAATGTGTTTCTCCGTTGTTCTGAGTTATGATGATTATTGATACAAAAAGATTTTTACATTTTCAGTATTATCAACAGTTGCCAGTAAAATATCTTTTACCTCAACATTGTATGTACTCTTTATTTTATTTTTCAGCCAGATTTCATCTTTATCCAAATTGTTCAATTCATTAACATCCACTTTTCCTTCTTTAATAACGGTTTTCTGAAAGGAAAATGGTTTTGTCGGTAAGCTCAAATCCGCCGGAGTTACTGTCTGATGCTGAGGGCTTAAAAAAAAGGAAATGGCACCACCAGGTTCCCATAAAGCGAGTGAAACTTTTTCAATCCCATCAATTTGCCCTTTTCTGAGTTCTGACAATAAGAAATCAATGGAAATTCTCGCTTTTATTAGATTTTTGTCAATTACTTGCCCATTTTTTATGACCGGATAAGGAGAAGGCTCAACCCAATTTCGAAACCTTTGCCATTTCATGCTTAACATGACCCCGAATATATATAAAACGACAAAGGCAGACATCGTAACAAGTGTTCCTTTTATCCCTATTTTTTCATCTGACAAGGGATGGGCAATAATATTGCCAATTGATATCGCGACGATAAAATCAAGTAATCTTAACTGAGCAATCGATCGCTGCCCCATCATTTTTGCTGCAAACAGTAAAAATAAAAAAGCGGTAATGGCTCTTAACACCCACTGAATGACGGTAAGTGTTTCTTGTCCGTGATAAAATTCCACCCTTATGCACACCCTTTGCTTGTTTAGTAAGATTCCATGCCAGTATCTTTATTTTTTCCTTATATACAGTTATTTATAAGACCAGATAAATGAAAACACAGGTAGAGGAACTTATTTTTGTACACTGCTTGTACAAATAAAGTTCTTATAAAAAAAATTCCCCAATCTCAGTACCGCCACATATACTTCAAATAACAAAGGTATGTAACGTGTATCTGTTCGTTGGGGAAATTTAAGCGTTAATTATAAACTATTTTACAAGTGATACGAGTAAAGACGCAAACTAAAAGTGAACTCAAGGCCTCAGAGGCAATTGAAAAGCAAACAGATCTTTTTATTTTTAACGTAGTATATTAAAAAAAGAACCCATTTGTCTTAGCGCATTAATCCCATTTGATAAGTCTCCTACATTCGTCATAATCTGGCTGATATTCCCCCACGTACTAGGTCTCTGTTGGTAAGGTTCTCCTTGGGGTGAGAAAGGATTGATACCTTGTGTAAAAAATCCAGATCCCGGACCTGGGCCAGGGTTACGGTAAGGTGACATAGGATTCGGCGGATATGGTCTGCCATATGGTTGATAGGGGCCTGGATAAGGCCGGTATGGTCTGCCGCCATATGGCCGATACGATCCTTGATAAGGTGGGTATCGTCTGTCGTATGGTTGATAAGGTCCCGGATAAGGCGAATACGGTCTTGAACCAGGATTCTGAGGAAAAAATGGCATTGTTTTTCACCTCCTTTCTTTTAGCAGTCTTCTGATAGCCGGCAACGACACAACATATATAATCAAAAGCAGCCAGGAATGAAACGATTGTACGTTAATCCTTGTATTTTTAGTTTAAGGTGATACGCAGTGGCAAATATTTATATATACATCAGCACCTTGTATTAATTGTTCAATTTTATCTTATGAAAAAAAGCAAAAAATGATTGGGACAAACTCACTAAGTAAAAAAATAAAGCGGCTTCCTATTCTTCACGGGGGGATTTTTCACAGAATTAAAAAGGCGGTGCCAAATAGTAAGTACTGGCGCCACCAATTAGGTTATCTGCATAGTTAAGCCCGTTGGACAATTCTATCCAACGGGCTTACTTCTAAATGATTTAAGAGAATGGATATTCACGTGGTTGTTTTTGGACGGATAGCCATTTAACTGTTGTAAATTCATCGATGGCCCATTCGCCGCAATAACGACCAATTCCGGAGAGCTTTTCCCCGCCGAATGGAACATTTGGCTCTACGTTAATAGACTGGTCGTTCACATGAATCATGCCTGTTTTGATTTTTTTAGCAACATTGATGCCTCTTTCAATGGAACCTGAGTATACCGCGCCGCTCAAGCCAAATGGCGTGCCGTTTGCGACTTTTATGGCTTCTTCTTCACTATCAACAGGAATAATAACCGCGACAGGCGCGAACACTTCATTTTGAGCAACAGCCATATCATTTGTGACATCCGCTAAAATGATTGGTTCTACAACATTTCCGTTTACTTCGCCTTTTAAAATTATTCTCGCGCCTTCACCAATACTTTGTTCGACAAGATTCAGCGCGCGGTCTACCTGCTTCCGATTAATTAGCGGCCCAATAATTGTGTCGCTCTCTGCTGGGTTTCCGGCTTTAATTTTAATGCTTGCCGCTTTAAATTTTTCCACAAATGAATCATAAATCTTGCGGTCTACAATAATACGGTTCAGCGCGATACAAATTTGGCCAGAGTGCATATATTTCCCAAATGCAGCGGCAGATACCGCTAAGTCAACATCTGCATCATCGAGAACGATAAGCGCATTGTTTCCGCCCAGTTCAAGTGCTGGTTTTTTCACGTTTTTCACGGCTAGTGAACCAACGTGTCTGCCTGCTGCCGTTGAGCCAGTAAATGAAATAACCTGTGGGACAGGATGCTCAACAAAATAATCGCCCACTTCTTCAAGATCCGCTGCCAAGACACTCAATACGCCTTTTGGAAGACCAGCTTCCTCAAAGAGTTTAGCAATGATAAGGCCGCCCGTAATTGGCGTCTGTGAATCGGATTTAACAACAATGCTGTTGCCTGTTGCAATGGCTGGAGCCACAACACGAATGGTTAAATAAAGAGGCCAGTTCCATGGTGTAATCGCTCCCACAACACCGATTGGATCACGGTACACACGGTTTTCTTTTCCTGGAACGGCTGAAGCGCGGATGGATGCTTCCATTTGCAGCGGATATTTTGCCGCTTCTTTAAGGTCAGCAATGGAACAGCTGACTTCGACGTTTGCTTTTAATTGCGAGCTTCCTGATTCTTCAACTAAAAGCTGGACTAGTTCTTCTCTTCTTTCTTCAAAAAGAGCCGCTACTTTTTCAAGCAGTTCCACGCGTTCATAAGCAGAAGTCGCGCCCCAATGCTCCTGCGCTTTTTCAGCCGCTTCATATGCTTCATTAATGTCTTCTTTACTTGCATATTTAAATTTTGTCAGCACCTCATTGTTGTAAGGGTTTTCAACAACACACTCTTTGCTGCTTGAACCATCTTTCCACTCACCATTGATGATTAGCTTGTTCCAGTCTGTGTATTTCGCTGTTTTTGTTTCCAATATATTTTCCTCCTCTAATTAAGAAAGTTTTAAAATTGGCTTGATCGTTATTCCTGTTTCAGAATCTTCACAGGCTTGATTGATTTCTTCCAAAGAGTAAAATTTAATTAATTTATCAAATGGAAACTTGCCTTTTTTATACAAGTCAATCAATTTTGGAATATACGTCTGCGGGACGCCCGATCCAAGCAAAACTCCAGTAACAGATCTTTCAAACAGAAGCGTATTAACATCTAAGGAAACTTCTGTCCCAACCGGCGGTGCTCCAATGACTGCTGCTCTTCCTAATGTCGCCAGGCAGTCAACCGCTTGACGCAGTATAGCAGGGATACTTGTTGTTTCAACAGAATAATTAGCTCCGCTGCCAGTGATTTTTTGAATTTCTTCCACTGTATTGGCGACGTCTTTCGGGTTAATGGTATGTGTTGCACCCAATTCTTTTGCAAGTTCTAAACGGCTTTCTTGAAGATCAACTGCAATAATTGTTGTGCAGCTGGCAACGTTCGCAGCCATAATTGCGCTTAAGCCTACAGAACCGCAGCCAAATACGACAATGCTTGATCCTTCAGCTGGCTGCAATTTATTTAATACAGCACCGCTGCCTGTTTGAATTCCGCATCCAAGCGGACCTAGAATTTCCAGCGGTACATCTTTCGGAACTTTTACGACATTACGTTCTGACACGACGGAGTAGTGGGCGAAACTTGATTGACCGAAAAAGTTCGATACGTCTTGATGGTCTTTGTGCAAGCGGCATGTGCCATCCCCCATCGTGCCTGTGAAATTTAACTCGAAAAATGTTTCACACGCATAAGGGTTGCCGGACAAACATTTCGTACACTGCCCGCATGAACTGAAAGACAATACAACGTGATCACCTGGCTGTACACTTGTAACGCCTGTACCGACTTCTTCCACAATACCTGATCCTTCATGACCGAGTACGGCTGGCAATGGAACAGGATAATACTGATCCCTCACAATTAAGTCCGTGTGACAAATACCGACCGCTTTAATACGGATGAGCACTTCCCCGTCTTTTGGTTTGTCGATGGTAATATCATCAATTTGAAACGGTTCCCCTTTTCCATACGTTACAGCTGCTTTTGTTAACACATGCTTCACTCCCTGCCCCTGAAATTAGTAAGCGTTTTCATTAACAATATATCTCGAATTCGAGTTGTTTAATTTCATTATTGTATTTTTATTATTTTAAATTTTTGTTTTTTTAAAATTTTCAATTACTATCTAGGCAGGTTTTAAAAACTATTTATCCAATATCATAAATGTGCCTCTGGCTGTGGCAATATGTTTACCCTCTTCGTTGAATGCATCCGCATTCAAAACAGCTACACGCTTTCCATTTTTCACAATAGCTGCTTTTGCAATAAGCCGGCTTCCAGCCATCGGTCGAAGGTAGCTCGTATACAAATCGATGGTATTACAGTATTTGTTGCCCTCTAACGTTGTCGAGATCGCTGCGGCCATTGACATATCAAGCGCAGTTGCGATAACCCCCCCATGCATCGAACCGTAGGATTGTTTAAATTCTTCTTTCATCTCTATTTCCAATTCACATTCTCCGTCAGTGCCTTTTAACACATTAACACCAAATAACTTCCACACATTACCTTCCGCCATCGTTTTTACTCTTGAATGAATATCCACTTTTACTGCCTCCCTTTATATTGAATTGCTCATAAAAAAAGCTTGTAGAGATGGTTCGTTTCTCTACAAGCCCGGAAAAATAGATTCCTAATTGTTTTGTCCAAAAACGAAAAAATCTATGAGCGTGTGGACAAAGTTAAAAAGCAGGCTGATTGAAAACGGTTGTCTTTCAAGACGCGCAGCCGGATGGGAAGCGGAGTGACCTTTTTAGGGTCATGAGCATTCACAGCTGGCAAGCAACGCCGAAAGCGAGCGTTTGTCAACAGCCTGCAATCTTTTTCACTCTTTTATTCCTTATTTCCCTTTAAATACAGGCTTTCTTTTTTCAACAAATGCATCTACGCCTTCTTTGAAATCTTCTGTTGTGCGGAGAAGGCCGTATGCTTTTCCTTCAATTTTCAGGCCGGCGCTGAGCGGGCTTTCTTCCGATGCATTCAAGACTTCTTTCGCTACACGCTGTGCAACAGGAGAGAATTGAACGAGTTCTTCCGCCAAGGAATCTACTGTTGCCTGAAGATCCGCTTTCGGCACCACTTTTGTTATAAGGCCCCACTGGTAGGCTTCATCCGCCGGAATTTTGCGCGCGCGCATAATCATGTCTTTCGCACGTGTTAACCCTACAGTCTTCGCGATACGCTGTGTGCCGCCGCTTCCCGGAATCATCCCCAGGTTCATTTCCGGCAGCGCCATCAGCGTGTCTTCCGCTGCGATTCGGAAATCACACGCCATCGCAAGCTCCAGGCCAACGCCAAATGTATACCCCTGCAGCTGCGCGATAACCGGCTTCGGCGAACGCTCAGGTGCCGCTACATTATCCGCTAAATGAGATAATTTTTCCTGATGTGTCGTCATGAATTCCGGAATGCTTCCTCCGGCACAGAAACAAACGTCACCTGCTCCTTTTAGGATGATAACACGAACATCATCATCTGCATTTAGCAGATCAAAAATGCCGCCGAGCTGGTCTCTTCCTGCCATGCTGATGTAGTTCATTTTCTCCGGGCGGTCAAAGATAATTTCTGCTGTTTTCTTTTCTGCGTTTTTCTCAATTCGAATATGATCGTAAGATTGTTCCGTAATGGTCATTGTATGGTCTCCTTCGTATTAAGATAGAACTGATTGATTTCTTTCTTCAATTGTTTTTTCAATTGCTTTTACGATACCGTCATAACCAGTGCACCGGCATAAATGACCGGAAAGCATTTCTTTTATTTCTTTTGAGGACGGGTTCGGATTTTTCTCAAGATAGTCCTCCGTTGACATTAAAATGCCCGCTGTACAAAATCCGCATTGCAGCCCGTGGCACTCAATGAAGTTTTTCTGTAAATCTGTTAATTCATGATTGCTGGTCAAGCCTTCGACCGTTTGAACTTGCTGGCCATCAGCCTGAATTGCAAACATAAGACAGCTTCTCACTGCTGAACCATTCACATTGATTGTACAAGCACCGCACACACCATGCTCACAGCCGACGTGCGTACCCGTCAGTCCACATACATCGCGTACAAAATCACTTAACAGCATACGGGGCTCTACTTCTTCCTGAAATACTTTCCCATTTATCGTTACTTCGATTTCATGTTTGCCCATCTTCTTTACCCCCTTGCTCTTTCATATGCTTGTGTTAAAACACGTTTTGTTAATACTTTAGCAAGATGCATGCGATATTCACTTGAAGCGTGAAGATCGGACTCCGGATCGGATTCCATTTCAACACTTTCAGTTACTTGCTCCATCAACAAATCCGACAGCTGCTCGCCTGTGAGAATGTCCTCTGCGTCCCCAATTAACAATGGGATGGCTTCAACGCCGCCAAGAGCCAATCTGACCGCAGTAATGAGGCCCTCGTCATCCACTGTCATATGGCATGCTGCAGCTACCAATGCAAAGTCTCCATGTCTTCTTGCAATCTCTTGAAACGAATAACCGCTTTTTTCTTCCATTAAAGGAATCGTTACCTCTGTTAACACTTCAGTCGGCATAATGTCTGTTGTTAAGTACGTAATGAAAAAGTCTTCTGCTGCCACGGTACGGACTTCATCTTTTGACGTTATTTGTACTGAGCCATTTAGCGTCAGTAAGGCAAGTGGAAGTTCTGCACTTGGATCGGCGTGTACAATGCTTCCGCCGATTGTTCCTCTATTCCGCGTCTGTACATGGCCAATTTGTGTGATCGCTTCTGCCAGCAAGCCGCAAACATTGGCAACCATTTCTGATTGTTCCACATCGCTTTGACGTGTTAATGTGCCAATTTTTAATGTATTGTCTTCATTTTTAATGTAGCTGAGCTCTTCTAACCCATTAATGTCAATTAAGCATTTTGGCGATGCAAGACGCATATTCATAATCGGCACTAAACTTTGGCCGCCCGCGATGATTTTCCCATCATCGCCGGCTTCTTCCAAAAGATTTAATGCTTCTTCAAGGGTTGCAGGTTTATAATATTCGAACTTTGGCGGCTTCATGTTTTACATCCCTTCCGTTGCTTGTTTAAGGTGTTGTTACTTTTTCTTTTGCTTCGCCCATTAGTTTCCAAATGCGTGTTGGACTTAACGGCAGATCATCAATCATAATATCGAGATGAGCAAGTGCGTCACTGACTGCGTTGGCAACAGCAACCGGCGCACTCATTGTATTTCCTTCTCCAAGACCTTTTGCCCCAAGTGGCGTAAGAGGAGATGGTGATTCTGTATGTTTAATCGTCACGTTTGGAATTTCCGGAGCTGTCGGGCATAAATAATCCATAAATGAACCGGTTAAAAACTGGCCGTTTTTGTCATAAGCGAGTTCTTCATATAAAGCACCGCCCAATCCATGTGCAAGGCCACCCATAATTTGCCCATCAACAATAAGTGGGTTCAAAAGCTTGCCGGCATCGTGAACAGTAAAGTAATCAATGATCTTCACTTCCGCTGTATCCGGATCAATTTCAACCGTCACCATGTCAGCAACAAAGCCGTATGTCACAGATGAATTAATCATATCCTGCTCATTCGGCGCTTGGGCCACGTCAGCTGTGTAATAATATGTTTCATAGATTCCCGGCTCCATTCCATCAGGCAATGAAGTTGGATGCCAGTGTGCAAGACCAGCTGCACGTTTTACAGAAAACTTTTTGTCCGGATTATTTTTAACAAAAATCGATCCTTTTTCCAGTTCAAGGTCCGCTTCCTTTACGTTAAGCTGGTCCGCTGCAATCTTAAATAATTTTGCACGGACTTTATGCGCCGCATAATAAATCGCACTCGACCCCAATGACGCAAACCGGCTCGAATAGCTGCCGGATGCAATCGACCAGGCACTTGTTGATGTATCCAATTCAGCGACAACATTAATTTGTTCGCGCGGAATACCTAACACTTCGGAAACAATTTGTGCTGCAACGGTTTCATGCCCCTGCCCTGATGGCGTCGTGCTAATTCGGACATTCACACTGCCAAGCGGATCCATTGAGACCGTCGCCGCTTCTGCTGCGCCTGATTTTGGCAGTGAACCGGCTCTTTCTTCCGGCGTTAACGCGACGGTAATGTATCCCATGTTCGAACCGGACGGCTCAACGATACATGCGAGACCGACACCCAGTATTTTGCCGTTTTTACGCGCTTCTTCCTGTTTTTTTCTGAACTCTTCATATTTCCCTGTTGCAAGAGCTAATTCAAATGATTTCTCGTAATTTCCGCTGTCATACGTACCGCCTGAAGCCGTTTTATACGGAAATTGGGCTTCTTTAACCAAGTTTTTGCGGATCACATCTGCATGATCCATGTTCAGCTCTTTTGCCACTTCCTGCATGATGCGCTCTAACGGGAAGTACAGCTCCTGGCCCCCATAACCCCGAATTAAGCCTGTCGGTGACTTATTGGTCATAATTGCATACGCATCGATATGTAAGTTTTGAATATCATATGCGCCTGTTGAATTGGCATGATTGCGGTAAAGGGAAGCCGGCTCCGGTGCGCGGATATAGGCACCTACGTTATCAATCATCTTCATTCGAAGACCTGTTACTTTGCCGCTGTTTTCAACAGCCGCTTCGATATACGTCACTCGGTCCGTCCCGCTCGCACTTGAGGAAAGATGCTCCTGCCGGTCTTCAATCCACTTCACCGGACAGCCAATCAGTTTGCTTGCCAGTCCGCAAAGAACGATGTAAGGGAAAATTCCAGCCTTGATCCCGTAACTGCCGCCGATATCTTTCGGCACAATAATTCTCAATTTGTTACTTGGAATTTGAAGTGCCTGCGCCATAATGGAATGAATAACAAACGGGCCGTGGAAATTGGCCTGCACAGTGTATTGATCATGCGCAGGGTCATATTCTGCAACCACACCGTATGTTTCAACTGGCGTTGCTGTATATTTCGGAAAATTAAATTTATGTTTAACAATACGGTCCGCTTCCTCAAAAGCTTTGTCGACATCCCCATAATTGAATTCACGATGATTGGCAATGTTCGATCCAACATTTTCATGCAATATAGGTGCATCCTCTTCCAGCGCTCTTTCAATACCGACAAGAGGGGGCAGCGCCTCATACACAACTTTGATTTTTTCAAGCGCATCTTCAGCTGCATACCGGTCTTTTGCCACAATAATGGCCATGGGCTCTCCGACATACCGCACTTTATCAATCGCAAGCGGATAATACTCTACAGGCGCCATAACACCCACACTGAAAGGTTTTACAAGACCGCGTATGTCCTCACCTGTAATAATCCCTTTTACTCCCGGCATTTTTAAGGCTGCCTCTTTATCTATTGATTTGATATATGCATGCGGATGCGAGCTCCGTAAAATAGCCGCGTGCCCAGTGCTCACTTTTGTGCCCAGATCATCGATATATTTTCCCTGGCCTGTTAACAGCCGTTTATCCTCTACCCGTGTTGCTGATTTTCCAATTACGTTTGTCATGCTTCACCCTCCTTTTTCTTTTACCAACACTTCATAATCTTCAAGAGTATCAATATCCGGAATGTTTGCCTGATTCAATTCAGCATAAACGATTTCGCTGCTGAACCTTTGAAGAACCGCTTTCCCGCCGCTGTCTCCTTCCGCTTTTAAAAGGTGCTTAAACATGATTTTTTTAAATAAAACAGGATGACCTTTCTCATCATTCCAAAAAGCGGAACGAACGATAGACGGCTTATCATGAGCTTGGTATGTCCCTATTACTTGATTAATAACCTGCTCACTGATTCCGGGCTGGTCACCCAGAAGAAAAACCACTGCTTCCGCATGGTGCGGCATAGCCAGAATTCCTTTCTTAACAGAAGTGGACATGCCTAAATGAAAGGAATCATTTGATATCACTTTCATTACACCATCAACGGACACTTCCTGAAGAAGTCCTTCAATTTGCGGATTAATGACAACATGTACGCTGTCCAATCGGGATCGGAGCGCTGCATCGATTACATGACGGACGATTGTTTTTTTGTTATATGGAAGCATCATTTTGGGACGTCCCATTCTTTTTGACAAACCTGCGGCTAAGATAACACCTGCAACGCCCGTTTTCATGTTGCCAGCACATGCAGTTTTGTTTCGTTCGAATCATTAATCAGACTTTCACCTTTTGTTTCCTTTAAGTGGACGGCGTTGCCACTGCGGTATATATTAATCAATTCAGCTGCCATGCTTAACGCGATTTCTTCTGGGCTTTTAGCACCGATATCGATTCCAACTGGACTGTAAATACGGTCGAGACGAAGCGATTCGACTGTATGGCGATCGAGCAGCGGTTTTAACAGCTGTTTCGTTCTCTTTGAAGGACCGAGCACGCCGATGTAGCGGATGTTAGACTGCAAAAGAAAACCCAGCATGGCTTGGTCCTGCTCAAAGTGATGGCTCATGATAACCGCAAATGCATTCTCATGTAATGAAACATTCGGTTTTTCCCCAAGACGTGCGTGAAAGAGTTCGTCTGCGATCGGGAAATTTTCTTTTGTAACATACCCCGGGCGATGATCCGCTACTTTGACCGTCCAGCCTAAGTTTTTTACTGTCCTTACAAGAGGCAGTGCGTCCGGTCCAGCTCCAAAAATAATTAATTCAGGAACAGGATCAATATAATCTAAAAATATTTCCGTGTCGGCATTAAGAGCTGTAAGCATTGGTTTTCTTTTTCTTACATTGTCAGGAAGTGACAAAGAGCCGCCAAAGATTTCTTCCTGCTCATTGTTTACAATCCATTTTCCCCCCAATGTTTCTGGATTTTCTGCTTTTGTTATTGTAGCGATCGAAAATGGAGACTTCGCTGTAAAAACCTTTTTCATATAGTCACATTTTTCAGGCTGGACAGCAGGATCGTATAGCTCAATAAATATGTCCAGTGCCCCATTGCATCCTACACCAAGTCCCCAAATTTGATCTCCTTCATCCCGAAAATCATAATGAATCGTTTTCGGAATACCGCTTGCCAGTACTTCACGGCCATGCTCAATGATATCGCTTTCAACACAACCGCCGCTTAATAAGCCGATCAGGCCCCCGTCTTCGGCTTGAAAGCATTTTGCTCCTTCTTTTTGATAGGTGGACCCTTGAACATTGATGATTGTTGCTAAAATTCCTTTTTTTGCTTCCCGGTCACATCTCAACATCTCATCGATGATTGTCAGCACGGTAATCCCTCCTTGGGCTGCAGATTTAATCGCATTACTTTAATTGTGCATTTTTTGTTCGTTCCAAGTAAAAGTATTCCCGGTATTGTGTAGGTGTTCGCCCTTCTATTTTTTTGAAGGTCGTCGCAAAATAACTGGAATTGGCAAAACCGGTATTATTCGCAATAACATCAATTGGCAGTGAGGTCATCCGCAGCATACTTTTTGCTTTTTGAACGCGAATCCAGGACAAGTATTCAACAAATGTCATTTTCATTTCTTCTTTAAATGACTTGCTGAAATAAGAAGGACTTAAATACACTTTGTCCGAAATGTTTTTGAGCGTTAAGCTTTCATTGTAATGAAGCTGAATATATTGAACCGCACTTTGAATCGGCTTTCGAAGATCCATTTCAAATCTATCTTGACTTACAGTCTGATTCATTTCTTTTTTAATAACAGACTTTAAAACACGATCGAATGTGTTCAAAAGCTCACCCTTAGAAAGCGGTTTCAACAAATACCCTGAAACCCCTGCATTAATTGCACTTTGAACAATCTCAAACATCTTCAACCCGCTAATCCCGATGACAGGCATATCCGGGTAAAGCTGAAGAACTGTCTTGGCAAATTCAATACCATCCATATCGGGAAGAGAGACATCCATCAGCAGGGCACTCGGCTGGGATTGTTTGAGGATATCAAATGCTTTTTGTGCTGTGTTCGCCTGGTAAATGCGTAAAAAACTATAATCGCTGTTTTCAACAATTTGACGAATGTCATTGATCGATCTGTAATCGGTATCTACAATTAATAACTCAGCCATTGTCTCTCTCAACCCCTGCCTGCCGGATATTTTTATTTAAAGTAGCTTCATTATAAAAAAACAAACTAGTCTTGAGTTTTAAAATTTTAAGGAACTTTTTATAAATATTTATCACCTTCCCTGTCTATTTACCTTACCAGTTGTGGTTCGACCTTTCCACAACTTGTTCTCAATTTATTGCTGTATTTATTTATTTTCCAAATAAAAGAAGCTCTTATGATAAACTAAGAGCTTCAGCTTGTTATTGAAATAATAAAATATTCATTTATGCAGATATTTCGTCCTCTCCACCTTGTCCTTCTTGATCATTGCTGATCGTTGCAAAATCCACTTTCTCAATAATCAAGGATACGGCAATACCTCCTAATATTGCCCAAAAAGGAGAACTTACACCAAAAAAACTCACTCCTGACATGGCAATGACAAGAGCAAAAAAAGCACCGATTTGAAATCGTGGTTTCGCAAATGCACTCTGCAATGAATTTAACAAAACACCAATCATTGCCAGCCCTGCAATCGTGCCGATCAATACTTTTGGCATAGCCGTTACAAAGGGCAGTACAACACCTGCAAATAGACCGAAAGCGGAAAATAGCACGCCACACACAATAACCGACGCGTACCTTCCTTGTTTTTCACCTGCTTCTTTTGATGAGCAAATCGCTGTCATCGGACCTGCAATGTTCGCATTATGTCCTCCAAAAAAGGATGTTACAATCCCGCCAATACCACTGATAATGGTCATGGCGTTCACTGGCGGCTTATAACCTTGAGCCATTAATACACCGGTTGCCTGTGCATTTTCAGCACCAATAACGAGCAGCGCAAGCGGAATCCCAATTGAAATAATCGCATCAAGGTTAAAAGTCGGAAAGAGCATTTGCGGAAGACTGAAAGCCGAATCCATTTCTTGTACCTGAAATTGTCCCGTTGAAATAGATAATATAACTGCAACTAAAAATGCCGATAAAATAGGCGGAACCTTTTTTATATAACGGGTTGAAAAAAGATATACAAGGATGGCTGTTCCAGCAACCAGAGGTGCCTGTTCGACTGAAAGAATCATATCTGTTCCAAATCGAATCATCGCTCCTACAATCATCGCCATAACTATTGGAACTGGGATCCATTTCGTTACTTTACCAATAACACCTGTAATTCCTAAAACAAATACTATAATTCCTGCCGCTAAATAAGCGCCGGCGGCATCACTTAAAGAAAAGTTAGTTAATCCTCCTGCTACAAGGACAGCGCCAGGAATAGAATATGCGCCCGCAATCGGCTGCTTATAACGGAGTCCGAGAAATAGTCCAATTAGTCCTCCAAAAAAATAGACAGCGAATAGCCAGGAAATAGTCTGCGCTTGTGTCAGCCCCCCGTTTGTCGCACCATTAATAATAATCAGAGCTGGACCTGTGCAGCCAAAAATAGCTGCGAGCGTCCCAGCACTGACTGTATTTATATTGAAACTATTTGAAAACCCTTTCATTTTTCCTGAAGTTTCATGATTATCCTTCACTGTCTTCACTCCCTCTATCTCAATTTTTCAGAAAAAGTGAATCACCGGCGATGCTCAGCCGGTGAATACACGTTCTTATTTTCCTTTAAATACAGGCTTTCTTTTCTCAACAAACGCATCTACGCCTTCTTTGAAATCTTCTGTTGTGCGGAGAAGGCCGTATGCTTTTCCTTCAATTTTCAGGCCGGCGCTGAGCGGGCTTTCTTCCGATGCATTCAAGACTTCTTTCGCTACACGCTGTGCAACAGGAGAGAATTGAACGAGTTCTTCCGCCAAGGAATCTACTGTTGCCTGAAGATCCGCTTTCGGCACCACTTTTGTTATAAGGCCCCACTGGTAGGCTTCATCCGCCGGAATTTTGCGCGCGCGCATAATCATGTCTTTCGCACGTGTTAACCCTACAGTCTTCGCGATACGCTGTGTGCCACCGCTTCCCGGAATCATCCCCAGGTTCATTTCCGGCAGCGCCATCAGCGTGTCTTCCGCTGCGATTCGGAAATCACACGCCATCGCAAGCTCCAGGCCAACGCCAAATGTATACCCCTGCAGCTGCGCGATAACCGGCTTCGGCGAACGCTCAGGTGCTGCTACATTATCCGCTAAATGAGATAATTTTTCCTGATGTGTCGTCATGAATTCCGGAATGCTTCCTCCGGCACAGAAACAAACGTCACCTGCTCCTTTTAGGATGATAACACGAACATCATCATCTGCATTTAGCAGATCAAAAATGCCGCCGAGCTGGTCTCTTCCTGCCATGCTGATGTAGTTCATTTTCTCCGGGCGGTCAAAGATAATTTCTGCTGTTTTCTTTTCTGCGTTTTTCTCAATTCGAATATGGTCGTATGTTTGTTCCGTAACCGACATTTTTTCGTCCCCCATTTGAAATTAAATTTTATTGACTGACTGCTTCATTTGAATCATTCACTTCTACAAACTCCCCATCGCGCAATTTTCTGCGTAAAATTTTGCCGACTGGGCTTTTTGGTATTTCTTTTACAAATGTATATTTACGAGGTCTTTTGAAATTCGACATGTTGGGATGGTTTTTACAAAACTCATCCAACTCCTGTGCCGTTACAGTAGGATCTTTCGGAATAATATAAGCAGAAACAATTTGTCCCCAGCGACCGTCGGGTTCCCCAATAACCGTTGCTTCCAATACTTTCGGATGTTGCGCGAGACAATCTTCCACTTCAAGTGGATGAATGTTTTCCCCTCCAGAAATAACCATATCATCTACACGGCCGACGACGAATAAATCCCCGTCTTCATCAAGAAAACCGATATCACCTGTGAAATACCAGCCATCTCGAATGGCTTTACTTGTCGCGTCCGGACGGTTCCAATACCCTTTAAACGCTTCGATGGATTCCAGGTTTACGATAATTTCACCAGGTTCTTTTATTTCGACAACATCATCAGGGGTAGAAAGACCATCCGGATCAGGTTTTACTAAACGGATTTCTTGATGAATTCCCGGTTTCCCTGCACTTCCAGGCTTGCTGTGTACATCAGGGCAAATCGTGAATGTGTATACTTCCGTACTGCCATAATGATTCACAAAAATGTCCGGTTTTAATAACTCTACACACTGGTTAGCGAGTGTCGTTGTCATCGCTGCACCCGCGTAGCCAATTTTTTTAAGGCTTGAAAGGTTATAATTATGAAATTCAGCGTGATTTAACATATCGTGGTAAAGAGTAGGAACTAAATATAAAGACGTGACTTTCTCTTTTTCTACAATCGATAACGCATCTCTTGAATCAAAGTCTGGCAGAAGGGCAAACTTTCCATTTAAGAATGTCATTGAAAGAAGCGAACGCACACCCATTGTATGGTAAAGCGGCATGACCCCAAGAGTGCTTTCCCATAGTTGGTATTGGTTTTGAACAATGTGTGCCATCGCTGCCGCGTATTCATTGCGGTGAGTTCTCGGAACCCCTTTTGGACGCCCTGTTGTTCCTGATGTGTAAAGCATGAGCGAAATATCATTTTCATCTAGATCTGGTTTTTCGTAGCTCCCCGGGCTTTTTTCTACCAGTTCCGGATAAGAAATGTCCACACCGTCCCCGTCTTCAATCCCGATCAAAATCGGTTTATCTTTTAAGTTTGCGCCAAGTACAGAAGCCCGGCTTGCTGCTTCATATACAACCGCTTTCGCTTCAGCGTCACTTACACAGTATTCCACTTCTTTTGCGGATAAACGGTGGTTCAATGGCGTATAAATAGCGCCAATTTTTTGCAACGCCCAATAAATCATGATATTTTCGATTCGATTCTTCAATATAACAACAACGCGATCCTGTTTTTGAATGTTCATGTGCTGCAGAGAAGCCGCCACCTTCTCCGCCTCTGCATTTAATTGAGTATACGTGTAAGATTTATCATCTTGAACTAAAGCGATATGGTCTGGATATCTTTTAACAGCAAAATTCAACATTGTTCCTAATTTCATTCAAAAAGCGCCCCTTTCTGCCGATTGATATAATAATTAGCGACTTGACTCTACTTTTTTTAATTCTTTTTCAAATTTCTTAAAGAAATCTTTAATCACAAGCTTTGCAACTCCGCCAAGCATACGCTGGCCAACCATTGCCACTTTCCCGCCAACTTCTGCTTCATATGAGTAATGAAGAATCGTTTTTGTTTCATCTACTGCTTCCAGGCTTACATCCGCAATCGCTTCGATGCTCCCTGAAGCTCCATCCCCTTTAATAATCATTCGGTAGCTTTCTGGCTTTTGAATATTTGTTAATTCAATCGTTGAGAAGTAATCCCCTTTTACAGCAGCTACTCCCATTGAAATGTCTGCCTCATATTTATTTTCTGCTATCACATCAAGTTTTTTACAGCCCATGATACTATTTTTTAATGCCTCGGGATCCATCAGCACATCCCATGATTGTTCAACACTTGCCGGCAACGAAATCTTTCCTTTTCCTTCCATATAAAATCCTCCTCTTTCTAAATAGGTGTTTATCAAAATGAATGCTTATATTAAGAAAGCGTTTTCAGTTCATAAAATAATGATAACGCATTCATAAAGGTTATATTTTTAAAATATTGCTTTTGTTTTTTTAAAATCTTTATTGTAATATTCAAAAAAAGTTCTTGAAGGACAAATAAGAAAATTTTTACTTATACCCCTTCTTCTAAAAAGAGCTCCGTTCGTGAAGTAATTTCCTTTTCCTATATCCGAAAGTGGCTGTACCCAAAAATAGGCAGCAAAATCCTGTATGAAAACAGGACTCTTGCTGCCTAACATATCACCTTTTATTTTCTTTACACTCACAAAAGCACTCAAAAGACGTACTGGTTCATTATTTCACAATAAATGACTTATATTTTTCATAATCTGCCTGATTGCACTCTACCGTCAGCTTCGTCCCATTTTCCTCGTATTCCGTTTTAAGAACGGCGGTATGTTCATTAAAATAAGAAACCACCTCCCCTTCATCAAACGGAATAAGCAATGTAGCGCGAACGTAGTCTTTAAATAAATGACGCTTCAGCACATCGGTCAGCTCCGTAATACCGGCCCGCTCTTTTGCGGATAAATAAACCGAATCACCGGCTGCTTCCGGATACTCAATGCCAGCAAGATCGGCTTTATTGTACGCGTAAATAACCGGCATGTTTTTTGCGCCAATATCGGCGAGTGTTTTTTCGGTAATGTCCATCATCGTCTCAAACTGAGAGCTTGATACGTCAATCACATGGACAAGCACATCTGCTTCCGCCGCTTCTTCAAGTGTTGAACGAAACGCTTTAACAAGATGGTGAGGCAGCTTGTTCACGAATCCAACGGTATCGGCAAGCAAAAATTCTTTTTTATCTGGCAGCTCGATACTGCGGACGGATGTATCAAGTGTCGCAAACAGCATATCTTTTTCAAATACTTCCGCTCCGTCTCCGCCATGTGTCTGGAGCATCGCATTCATGACCGTCGATTTCCCTGCATTCGTATAACCGACAAGCGCGGCAACAGGCATATTATTTTTTTGCCGTTGTCTGCGCTGCACCGTCCGCTGTTCAGAAATTTTTGCCAGTTCTTTGCGCAAATAGGATATTTTCGATTCGATTTTCCGGCGGTCGAGCTCGAGCTTTGTTTCACCGGCACCACGGTTTTTAAAACCTGATCCGCCCCCCTGCCGTCCAAGGGCCACATACGTGCCGACAAGACGCGGCAGCATGTACTGAAGCCTTGCCATCTCCACTTGCAGCTGCGCTTCTTTCGTTTTTGCACGCCGGCCAAAAATGTCTAAAATGAGCATCGTCCGGTCAATGACTTCGCAGTCGAGTTCTTTTTCAAGGTTACGAATTTGCGACGGCGACAGTTCGCTGTCAAAAATGACAACGTCCGCTTCCATCTGTTCAGCAAGGTTTTTCAATTCCTCCACTTTCCCGGTTCCCATATAAAGCGCCGAATGGACACGCGGCAAATTTTGTGTCAGCTCACCTTTCACATCAATGCCGCACGCTTCGGCCAAATTCTTCAATTCTTCCATTGAATAAAGAAAGTCGTCGCCATTGTCCGTATTGACACCGGCTGTAATTCCTTTTAACTGTTCGATTTTTGTTTCGTTCATATAAACCTCCATTGTGAAAAAACCGCAGACAGCTGCCTGCGGGATCCATTCGTGCTGTAATTTTATCATGCCCGCTTTCCCTAAATCAAACTCAGTCAATGACCGCTTTTATATTTGCTTCTGCATTTTTAACAATTGCTTGCACTGTATCGTCAGCAGCAATCCAAAACGGCGCTCACACAAAAGCAGAAGGAAAAGTGATAAGGTCAACTTATATAATACCTTTTTCTCTTCCGCAGGATTGTACACCTCTAAAATCTTATATGATTGATCGGAATCGAGCCCTTTTCATTTAATTTTTTTGACGTCGAAAAATCAAAGAACGCCGAGTTTTTCTTTTTGCAGCCCTCCGCCAATCCGCTTCGCTGCTTCTTCTGCTGTTCACGTCTTCTGCGTAATGAAACCTATCATACCACTTCTTTCGATTTTCTCGCATTATACAAGCATAGTTAATTATTCCACATAAAAAAACGGAGACAAGTGTCTCCGTTTAAAGAAAGATAAAATAAATGACCGCCGCCAGCACAATTCGATAAATGGCGAATGGAATCAGTTTTACACGGTTAATAAGTTTCAAGAAAAATTTAATCGAGATAAGCGCAAAAATGAATGCGCTGATAAAGCCAATAACAAAAAACGGCAGTGCGTCCATCGTAAAATACTGCCAATTTTTCAACAGTGAAATGAAACTGGCTCCAGCCATAATCGGGACAGCCATAATAAAGGTAAAGTCCGCCGCTGCCCGGTGGCTCATGCCAAGCATAACACCGCCTGAGATCGTAGCACCAGATCGTGAAAAGCCCGGCCAAAGCGATAGGCATTGAATGATCCCGACAGTAAGGGCCTGTTTGTATGTAATTTGATCAACTGTCTCCACTGTCCGTTTATTCCGTCCGAGCAAATCAGCAGCAATCATCCAAAACCCGCCGATAACAAGACCAATCAATACCGTTTCTGTTGAAAACAAATGTTCATCAATAAAATCTTCAAACAAAACACCTAGTATTCCAGCTGGCAGCAAGCCAACAAGAACGTGTGTCAGCCGAAGACGCCCCTCCTGCCCGCGTGTTTCTTTTTTCAAACCCAGTAAATCAATAAATCGGTTTCGAAACATTACGACAACAGCTAAAATCGATCCGAGTTGAATGACAATTTTAAACGTATTAGCCGCATACTTTCCCAAAAACTGATGTGATTGCAGCCACATCTCATCGACAATAATCATGTGTCCCGTGGACGAGACCGGAGCAAATTCCGTAAGCCCTTCGACAAGGCCAAGAATAACTGCTTTTAGTAGAGTGATAAAATCCATTTTAGTTCTCCTTCATTCGATTTCCACTCTTTAAATTAGCATACTTTTAACTATACGCCAATTGTTTACTGTTTAGACTTCATTTCTTCCAGAAGAAGGAGCGCTGCTTCTTTACTTAATTCAATGCCGCCGCTAAATGGCTGGCACTCTGCTGAGGCGACCCCTGTGACATAGCAAACCTTCTCTTCTTCTACTTGGTCTACGTGTTTTTTAATGACAATTTCATCTTGTTTTACTTTCACTATCACACGATCCTCCGGTTGAATGTCCAGCTTTTTACGCACCGCTTTCGGCAATACGACCCGCCCTTGCCCGTCCACTATGCGTTTTGCTTTCACTTGAATCATAAGCCACCTCTTTTTATTTATGATAATTCTACTATTTCACATTCCCTTTTCACTGTCAAAACACGATAATTCAATAAAAAAACCAGAAAGAAGGCATGCTTCTCTCTGGTTTTTATTAAGATAGTGTCTGTTTATACCATTCAGCGGCTGCCTGAACTTCCGTGCCTGTCAGCATATGGCCATTCATTTCCCAATGAACATCCACTTTGGCACCGGCGCCGTCCAGCAGCTGCTTTAAATCGTCCGTTTCCATAGCAGGACAAATTGGGTCATTTTTTCCAGCAGTAATAAAAACCGGCACGCCTTGCAGATCCGGCAGTTTAATACCGCGTCTCGGCACCATCGGATGATGCAGAATTGCGCCTTTTAGTGCATTCTCATAATGAAACAACAGGCTTGCCGCTATGTTAGCACCGTTCGAGTAGCCGATTGCGATCACTTCATTCCGATCGAAACCATGCTCGCTCGCTGCATCATGTAAAAATTCATTTAATTCATTCGTTCGGAAAACTAAATCCTCTTCATCAAATACACCTTCCGCCAGCCGTCTGAAAAACCGCGGCATGCCATTTTCAAGTACGTTTCCTCTGACACTCAAAACAGATGCATTCGGGTCAATGATTTCGGCAAGCGGCAGTAAGTCTTGCTCCGTTCCACCCGTTCCGTGCAGCAAAAGCAGCACACGGCTATTTGATCCCTTTTGAAATAAATATTTCACGTTGCCTCCACCCTTCTCGGCTCATTATCTCGAATTAAAGATAATGGTACAGCACAAACAATGGCGAGTCAACGGATTTACTTTTAATATGCAGCAGCAGCCATTTCATGCTGCAGCTGCTTGCGGCAATTGACCACATCTCCGACTACGATGACCGCTGGATTTCCTACTTTCTGCTTCCGGGCTTCTTCTGCAATGTGGCTGATCGGTGCAGTCACGACACGCTGTGCAGAGGTTGTACCCTGTTCAATAACCGCTGCCATCGTTGCACCGCTCCGGCCATGCTGTATGAGGGCCTCGGCAATGCCGGCTAGATTCTTCATGCCCATATAAATGACAATCGTGTCGACAGCGGTTGCCAATTGCGCCCAGTCGGTTTCTTGTTTGCCGTCCATTTGGTGGCCGGTGACGACCGCAAATGAATTGCCGTATTCGCGGTGCGTCACCGGGATGTCCGCATACGCTGGAGCGGCGATGCCGGCTGTAATGCCGGGAATCACCTGAACCGGAATGTCGAAGCTTCTCACATACGCTGCTTCTTCACCGCCGCGGCCGAACACGAAGGGATCGCCGCCTTTTAACCGGACGACACATTTCCCTTTTGAGGCGAATTTCACAAGCAGCCGGTTAATCCGGTCCTGCGTCATAATATGATTGCCTGGAAACTTGCCACAAAAGACGCGGACCGCCGATGGCTTCGCTTCATCCAGCAGCTCTTTATTGACCAGTCGGTCGTATAAAATCACATCCGCTTTCCGGATCGCTTTCAGTGCTTTTACGGTAATCAGTTCCGGGTCGCCCGGTCCTGCTCCTACAATATATACAGCCCCCATCTTGGTCCGCCTCCTTTTTAGATCAATAGAAACACGTCGTCATTTTCAACTACCGCTTTATACGTTGAGACACAGCCGACATCCGGTGCCTGCACCTGGCCGTCGGTCGTGCAGATTTTCCAGTCGTGCATCGGGCAGAAAACGTGCTCGCCGCTGACAATTCCTTCAGCGAGTACGCCTCCTTTATGCGGACAGCGGTTTTCAATCGCTCTTACCTTTCCATTTCCCAGTTTAAAGACGGCCAGCTCCAGCTCCCCAATCCGAACAGTTTTGCCCATTTTCTCCGGCAGATCCTGAATCGAGGCGATCCGCACCTTTTCCATTACTTTTTCCATGTTCACGGCCCCCTTTTATTTTGTCGCGCTGACGAGTTCAGTTTCATATAATTCTTTGCGTGTTTTTTCGCTGTCAATAACTTCTTTCCATGGCTCTTTCGTGACAGACAATGCCTCATCAATCCGGGCATTTAGTGCGTCCCGTGTCGCTTTATCAGCCAGCACTTCTTTAATGTGATCCAGCCCGACACGCTCTACCCAAACCGATGTCCGTTCGAGATAAACGGCATCCTCTCGGTAATATTGCATGAATGCGCCAATCATTTCCATCACTTCTTCATCGGTTTTGACCTTACAGAATAAGTCAGCCGCTCGTAAATGCGTGCCGCCGTTACCGCCGACATAAAGTTCCCAGCCGCCGTCCACACCAACAACACCGAGATCCTTGATGCCCGATTCTGCACAGTTGCGCGGGCAGGCGGAAACCGCCATTTTAAATTTATGCGGCGTGCCAATGCGCTCAAATTTCTTTTCCATCCGGACACCCAAACTCATGGAATCCTGGGTGCCGAATCGGCAGAAGCTTTCGCCGACACATGTTTTTACAGTCCGGAGTGTTTTCCCGTATGCGTAGCCGGATGGCATATCCAGGTCCGCCCACATGCCCGGCAGGTCTTCTTTTTTCACCCCGAACAAATCAATCCGCTGGCCGCCAGTTACCTTAATCAGCGGCACGCTGTATTTATCGGCGACATCGGCAATTTTCCGCAGGTCCTCCGCTGAGGTGACACCGCCATACATCCGTGGCACAACCGAATACGTGCCGTCTTTTTGAATGTTGCCATGCATGCGCTCATTGACAAAGCGGGATTCTTTTTCGTCTTCATATTCTGTCGGCTTAATCATGCCGAGGTAGTAGTTCAGCGCCGGACGGCATTTCGAGCAGCCGCCGTCTGTGTTCCAGCCGAGCACATTCATCACTTCACGTGTATGCGACAAGCCTTTTTCCCGAATTGCTTCCACGACTTCATCGCGTGAAAGTATCGTACAGCCACAGATGGCTTCTTTTTGAGTAGAGGTGTCAAACCCATCGCCAAGTGTATCGGCAAGAAGATCGACCACAAGCGGTTTACAGCCGCCGCATGAACGCGACGCACTTGTGCAGCCTTTTACTTCATCCACAGTCGTTAAGCCATTTTCTTTAATGGCGCAGACAATGTCGCCTTTGGACACACCGTTACAGCCGCAGATCAGTTCGCTGTCATCCATGGACGCGACCAGACTTGTGCCGCTGGCCGCTTCTTCCGCCGCCCCGATGTATTCCTCTACATCCGCTTTTTTGTTAATAAGGCGAAGCAGCTTGTTTCCTTCGCTCGTATCGCCAAACAGAACAGCTCCGGCCATTTTCCCATCACGGATTAAAACCTTTTTATACATGCCTTTCCAGTCATCAAATATTTTGATTGTTTTCGTTTCTTCGTCTTCCACGATTTCACCAACCGAGAACACGTCAACGCCTGACACTTTTAATTGAGTGGATAAGACAGAGCCTTCGTATCCAGCTGGCGGCTCATTGCAAATATGTGCGGCCATTGCTTTTCCTTGCTCATAAAGCGGGGCGACTAATCCATAAACGACTCCGCGGTGTTCCGCACATTCGCCGACCGCATAAACGTCCGGGGTGTTTGTTTCCATATAATCATTGACGAGAATCCCCCGGTTGACAGCAATGCCGCTTTCTTTTGCAAGGGAAGTATTCGGCCGAATACCCGCGGCCATGACGACAAGATCCGTTTCAATTTGCTCCCCATCTCCAAACCTGATGCCTTCTACCCGATCTTCTCCTAGAATTTCCGCTGTCTGCTTATTCATTAAAAACGTCATACCCTGCTTTTCCAGTTCTTTTTGAAGCATTTTTCCAGCTGTTCCATCCAACTGGCGCTCCATCAAAAATTCCGCAAGATGAATCACATTGACGTCCATTCCCAAATTGAGTAAGCCGCGCGCCGCTTCCAAGCCGAGAAGGCCGCCGCCGATGACAGACGCTTTTTTGTATTCTTTCGACGTGTTGATCATTTTTTCACAGTCTTTAATGTCACGGAATGCCGTCACGCCTTCTTTTTCGTGGCCTGGCACCGGAATGATAAATGGAAGTGAGCCGGTCGCGATAATAAGCTTGTCGTATGCAACCGCGCGCTCTTTCGTTGTGTGAACCAATTTGTTTTCCGTATCCACCCGTGTTACTTTTTCTCCCGGGTAAAGCTGGATGTTGTGGTCTTCATACCAATTCCAGTCATTTAATGTAATATCAGAAATCGTCGTGTCCCCTTGGAGAACTTTGGACAATTGAATACGATTATAATTTGGATAAGGCTCTTCACCGAAAATAGTGATATGAAAGCGGTTCGGATCGATTTTCAGCAATTCTTCAATAGACCGGACACCTGCCATTCCATTTCCGATTAATACGATTTTTTCTTTTGTCATCTGAACATCCTCCTTGGTGGCTGTTGATAGTGTTGATTATAAGAGACATAAAAGAAGTAGTCATGATAAATGTTATATAATCTAACACAAAAGTTTAATTGTAAGAAAACATAACATAAACTTGTTACATATTTTCCGGAAGTAATATATAATAGTGAATGTATCCCATTTCGAGGTGATCTTATGACAGAAGAAGAAAAAAGTTATAAAGCGAAAAAGGTCATTACGATCGGCGTTGTTAGCGAACTGACTGGTCTATCCGAGCGTCAAATCCGCTATTATGAAGAACGACAGCTCATTTTCCCTGATCGTTCCCAGCGCGGAACGAGAAAATATTCTTTTGGTGATGTGGAAACGTTAATGGATATCGCCAATCAGATGGAAGATGGTGTACGAACATTTGAAATCAGGCAGGAAATGAAGAAAAAGCCAGATCAGGAAAAACTAAAGCGGAGCATGATCAAAGGACAGCTGAATGCACGCTTTGGCATTCAAAACAACATGAGAAAATAATATCATTCACCTATAAAAAAGAACTTGCCTCGTCCCCGCAAGTTCTTTTTTACGTTTATTAAGTTTTCGCTCTTGTTTTAACTTCAGTTTCTTCTTCTCTCCACTAGGCTAATTCCCATTTTTTAGAAATTTCATCACATTCCCTTCTCTGCATTCATATACAGTAAAGAAAATAAAAAGAATTGAAGGGGGGGTGTTTTTATGAGTCGAAACAAAATATATGCACTAGCGCTTTTAATGGATTCCATGATCGTATTTATTTCTGTCATCAGCTCCTGCTTTATCTTTTATGAAAACAACGGAAACATTACCCTATATGAAATTACTTACATCTTCCTGCTGTTTTGGACCACATTGATTGTCGGATTTCATTTGTTCCGCCACTACCGTCATTTATGGCGTTTTGCTAGTATGGGTGAAACGAAGGTCATCAGTAAAAGTTTTGTGTTCACGCTTATCACAGCCGGTACCCTTCACCTTCTTTTCTCTGAATGGAATATGGTCAGCTTACCCCACTCTCTTCTTTTGATGACGTGGGCCGTGACATTGTTCGCTTTCTTATTTTCACGCCTTATTTTATGGTCCATCAATGAAAACAAGGGTATGCTCAATAAAAAAGGGAAAAGAACATTAATTATCGGCGCCGGCAGTGCAGGTATTTTAGTCGTAAAAGAACTAAAAAAATCTGTTAACTCATCTCTGTATCCCGTGGCCTTTATCGATGATGATCCAGAAAAACTGGGCCTTCATGTCAGAAATATGCCTGTCGCCGGCACAAGCCGGGACATTGAAAGAGTCATCAAAAAATTCAATATAGAAATGACTGTCATTGCAGTCCCTTCTGCTTCGGGGAGCGACATTACCAAGATTGTTAAAGCGTGCCAAAAAAGCGGTGTAGATGTGAAAATTCTGCCGCGGATCACGGATATTATTAACGGCCGTATTACGCTGAATATGATTCGTGAAGTAAACGTCGAAGATCTGCTCGGCCGGCCGCCTATTCAATTAGATGTTCTCAGTATTTCTCATTATGTACAAGAAAAAACGGTTTTAATTACCGGAGCAGGCGGCTCAATCGGTTCAGAAATCTGCAGGCAAATTTCTTCTTTTAAACCAAAACAATTGCTCCTGCTCGGTCATGGAGAAAATAGTATATATACAATTGAAAAAGAGCTTGAACAATTATGTCCAAACCTCTCTGTTAAAGCACTTATCGCCGATATTCAAGATAAAAATCGGCTGGAGCATATCTTCTCTGTTCACCGCCCTCAGGTTGTATTTCATGCTGCCGCCCATAAACACGTGCCTTTAATGGAACATAACCCGACCGAAGCAATTAAAAATAACATCTTCGGCACAAAACATTTGGCAGAATGTGCTCATCAATACAATGTTGAGACGTACGTTCAAATTTCAACAGACAAAGCGGTGAACCCGACGAGCGTCATGGGTGTAACAAAACGAATCGCAGAGCTGATCATTCAAAACCTGAATCAAAAAAGCGATACTAACTTTGTCGCCGTGCGATTCGGGAATGTGCTTGGAAGCAGGGGCAGTGTCATTCCTTTATTCAAAAAACAAATACAAGGCGGCGGGCCGGTTACGGTCACACATCCTGATATGACCCGCTACTTTATGACCATTCCAGAAGCTGTGCAGCTTGTCATTCAAGCAGGGGCTTTGTCAAAGGGTGGAGAAATTTTCATTCTCGATATGGGCAAGCCGGTCAAAATCAGTGAATTAGCCCGAAATTTAATTACGCTGTCCGGCCTGACACCGGATAAAGACATTCACATCTGTTATACAGGAATACGCCCGGGAGAAAAATTGCACGAAGAATTATTTACAGCAGAAGAAGGCAATATGGCATCCAAACATGAACTTATTTATGTGGCAAAACCGGCTGATTTAACTGAAATGGATATACTGCTTTGGATCCGCCAGCTGGAAAACCTCGTTTATTCGCCTGGAGCAGAACAGAGAAATGATGAAATAAAGAAACTTCTAAAAGAAATCGTACCCGCTTATCAGATTGATTCTTTTTCCTATAAAGTGAACCAGCATCGAACTTCATGAGTATTTTATTTCCAGTCATCGAACCGGTGGGTGATGCGCTGCTTTTTCTTTGCAGCAAATAGAATTTTTCCACTTTCCCTATCCTTGCTTTTTTCAGACATTCTCTTTACTCATGATAAGTAGCTGTCTTCTTGATTTCTGGACCTGATTATTTTCGCGGGTGTCCCGTATGCGACACTGTAGGGGTCTATGTTTTTCAAGACAGTAGAGCCCGCTCCAATAATAGTATGTTCGCCAATGCGGATCGAGTGAATGACATTGGCACCTAACGAAATAACCGCACTGTTGCCTATTTTTACCTGCCTTCCAAGTGTTGCTCCCGGTGCAATGCTGACGTAATCACCCAAAATGCAGTCATGATCAACAGAGGAATTCGTATTGACAATACATTGCTCTCCAATAATCGTATTCCGATTAATGACAGCTCCGGCCATAACAATCGTTCCATCTCCTATTTTGACATCACTGCTGACATACGCTGATGGGTGAATAGATGAAATAAATGAAAAGTTAGGGACAAGTGCCTGAATGGTTTGAATCATTTTTTTCCGGCTCCAGTTATCTTCGATCGCAGCGATCCCCCCGTGAATGTGCTTATTTATTTGCAGCAGCACACCTTCTGTTCCAATGACCCGGTATCCATAAATAATTGTATTAACAGGACGGACTGGATCGATAATTCCATATATTGAATATTTCTTTTCTTTTTCGATTGCATCTATCAAAACACTTGCATGCCCCCCTGCACCAATAATGATGATTTTTTTCATTCAAATCACCCCCAGCTATTCAATTCTTTTTAAAATTGTTTCAATTGATGCAGCATAGATGGCAAAAAATCGTATTTTTCCCTAACATATATTCTAACCAAGGGAATAGGCAAAAGAATGATTATTCAATAAAGCAAATTTCTAGTTTTCTTTTTCAAATAAGTTCTTTGCGGACTGTTTTATAAATGTATGCAGCCCATTTCTTTTCAATGACTTCCTTCCGCTAATTGTAATTTTCTGAAAATCTGATACATGCCAGAGATTTCTGCTGTATACCGGCTTTTTATTCATGGTTTAATGATTGAATATAGGCTTTGAAATGCTCTATCTAAATACAAAAAAGCCTTGCAAAATTTGCAAGGCTTTTTTGTGTGCTCCATACATGTATGGAGACGGCGGGAGTCGAACCCGCGTCCAAAGATAACGGCACCTGAGCGTCTACGGGTGTAGCTATGCTATTTGAGTCTCGCCGGTCCATCTGCCGCACAGCAGGCGTTTGGATCGGCCAGTCTGATTAGTCTCTTCTGTCATCCCCAGACGGAGGAATCGAGCGTAGTCCGCTGAAAGTGGGCCCCTTACCCGACTGCACGGACAACAGCGGGAGGAGCACAGGCTAACCTAAAGTTAATTAGGCAGCTTGTAGTTGTGTTTGTTGTTTGCCAGTTATTATAGGCAAGTGCGTTTTGACAGAGCCGACCCTCTGACCCGCAGCCCAGGCTCGAACTACCCCTGTCGAATCCGTAACGTCCCCGTTAGGAAAAGCTGTTCTTTACATCAGAACATCGCTTGAAGGTATCGTTCGAAGCAAGATTGCTTCATTGTGACAGAATCTATTATAACATAAATAGATTAGCTTCTCAACCTTTTTGACGATCACGGAAAGCACGATCCATATCGCGTTTTGCTTCTTTTTGCTTCAGATCTTCACGCTTGTCATATTTCTTTTTCCCTCTTGCAAGTCCGATCAACAGCTTGGCATAACCATCTTTTAAATAAAGCTTTAATGGAACAATGGAATAGCCCGCTTCTTTTGTTTCACCGATGAGTGTATTAATTTGCTTCCGATGCAAAAGAAGCTTTCTCGTGCGGAGCGGTTCATGATTATGGATATTTCCTTGCTCGTATGGGCTGATGTGCATGTTGTGAACAAATAGTTCGCCGTTCCGAATGCGGGCGAATGAATCTTTTAAATTCACACGTCCCGCACGGATTGCTTTAATTTCTGTTCCTAACAGCACCAAGCCTGCTTCGTACGTTTCTTCGATAAAGTAATCGTGGCGCGCTTTTTTATTTTGCGCGAGCACTTTTCCTTCTCCTTTTGGCATTGGTGGGTCCTCACTTTCTTACTTGCGCTTCTTTTTCTTCGGAATTCCTTCGTAAAACTTTCGGTTTTTCTTTTTCTTTTGCGGCTGGTTTGACCATTCGCCGCTGCCCTCTTTTATATCCGGACGTGCTGGTTTTTTCGACGGCGTGTCATCTTTTTTTAACAATTGTGCTTTTTTACCGCGGCTGCGCGGTTTTTTTTCGGCTGCTCCGTCCATGCGTTTTGGACGCTGGCGCTGCTTTATCATGCCCACAATTTCAAAATCAACCGACTGCTCTTCTTTATTGACATCGCGGACACGCACCGTGATTTCATCACCAATTCGGAATACATTGCCGGTCCGTTCGCCAATCATCGCAAAATGCCGTTCATCATAACGGTAATAATCATCCGTCAGATACGAAACGTGGACAAGTCCTTCAATCGTATTCTCAAGCGCAACAAACATCCCAAAGTTTGTCACTGAGCTAATGACACCATCGTACTCTTCGCCAATTTTATCAAGCATATATTCCGCTTTTTTCAGTTCGTCTGTATCCCGCTCCGCCTCGACTGCACGGCGCTCCATGCTTGACGTATGATCAGCGATTTCCGGAAGGCGCGCATCCCATTTTGCTTGTGTCGGCTGAGTGAGATCCCCATTAACTAAATACGTACGGATCAGTCTATGAACGATTAAATCCGGGTACCGGCGGATTGGCGAGGTAAAATGCGTATAAAACTCGGCAGCCAAACCAAAATGACCTAAGCTGTCTGCGTTATATTTCGCCTGCTGCATTGATCGAAGCATGACAGTTGAAATAACTGTTTCTTCCGGTGTGTCTTTTACATTTTCAATAATTTCCTGTAAGGCCCGCGGGTGAACAGAATTCGCTGTTCCCTTTACGTTCAAGCCGAAATTCGTTAAAAACTCAAAAAAGCGCTGTAATTTGTCTTCTTTCGGGTCTTCGTGAATCCGATAAATAAATGGAACATCCATCCTATGAAAATGCTCAGCAATCGTTTCATTCGCCGCTAACATAA
This sequence comes from Domibacillus sp. A3M-37, assembly GCF_024213455.1. Classification (NCBI taxonomy): domain Bacteria; kingdom Bacillati; phylum Bacillota; class Bacilli; order Caryophanales; family Bacillaceae; genus Domibacillus; species Domibacillus sp. A3M-37. The sequence continues at coordinate 333,676 of NZ_JANAVL010000001.1, forward strand.
ATTCTTCGATGAGCTTTTCCCCAACAGAACGTTCACGAATAACAACATCAGTTGGATGCCCTTCTTCGTCGACAATAACTTTTGCTTCTTTGAAGTCAAAATCAATCGCACCCCGGTCAAACCGTTTTTGACGCAAAACCGCTGCCAACTCTTCCATTCGTTCAAATAATGGCACGAGCGGCTCGTATTTCGCACGCAATTCTTCATCTTTATCGTTTAAAATTTTATTTATATCTGAATATGTCATACGTTCCGTTGTCCGAATGACACTGTCAAAAATTTCATGGTTGACGACTTCGCCCGACCCATTAATTTCCATTTCACACGACAGTGTTAAGCGATCCACTTTTGGGTTCAATGAACAAATGCCATTTGACAAACGATGCGGAATCATCGGAATTACCCGGTCAACTAAATAAACACTCGTCCCACGTTCATATGCTTCCCGGTCAATCGGGGAGTTTTCCGTTACGTAATGGCTAACGTCGGCAATATGAACACCGAGCTTGTAGTTGCCATTTTCAAGCTTTGTCACTGTTACCGCATCATCCAAATCTTTTGCATCTGCACCATCAATGGTCACGATTACTTCCTCGCGAAGATCGCGGCGGTTTTGAATGTCTTTCGGATCGATTTGATCCGGCACGGCGTTGGCTTGTTCAAGCACATCATCCGGAAACTCCTGTGGCAGGCCATGCTTGTAAATGATCGACATAATGTCGACACCGGGATCATTTTTATGCCCGATAATTTCTTTTACTTCGCCTTCCGCTGCCTGTCTTCCTTCCGGCCAGCGCGTAATGTGGACAACCACTTTATGCCCGTCGATCGCGCCGGCTGTTTTTTCTATCGGAATAAAAATATCGGCTGTAAATTTTTTGTCGTCCGTTTCCACAAAACCAAAGCTTTTTTTATCGACAAACGTGCCGACCACCTCTGTTTGACCGCGTTCTAATATACGGACGACCGTGCCTTCACGACGCGTTCCGCTTTCGTCTTCTTTCGTGACACGCACAAGGGCAACGTCACCATTCAGCGCGCCATTTGTTTCATGTGGTGGAATGAATACGTCGTCCATATCCTTCTCATCCGGCAGCAAAAACGCAAAACCTTTTGCATGGCCGGAAATTTTTCCGCGTACAAGGTTCATTTTTTCAGGCAGACCGTACCGATTTGCCCGCGTCCGGACGACAAGACCGCGTTCTTCCATGTAGACGAGTGACTTAACAAAATCCCGGAATCCTTCTGATCCTTCAATGCCGAGTACTTCTTCAAGCTCCTGTACCGTCATCGGCTTATACGATTCTTCTTTCATATACGTCAATAATCGTTCAACGATTTTCTCTATGTGCTGGTCCATTATGACCCGCCTCCTTTTGCCAAGGTTACACCGTCCAGTCAAGCTGTTCAAGAAATGTGAGAATGTCTGCGTGCAGCTGCTCTTTTTCTTTATCAAGTGTAATGACATGGCCGGATTGTTCGTACCATTTCAATTGTTTCTCATCTGTTTCGACATTTTCAAAAATAATGTTGGCGCTGTTCGTGTCAATCATTTGATCCTGGCGTGCCTGAACAACAAATACAGGCGCATAAATGTGGTCAATGTGACTGCGGACATCCTGTACAAGGTCGCGGAGCGCATGCAGCGTATTCATCGGTGTTTGTTTAAACGCTTCTATTTCTTTTTCAATAACATCAGCGGATTTCCCTTCAAATTTCTTAAATCCACGTGCATATTCCACTACCCCGTTGTACATCGTCTGCTCGTCTTTCATCGACATGGGGGCACACATTGGAATAATACCCTTTACAGGTTTAGTATAACCGAGTTTCAGCCCAAAAACACCGCCAAGCGACAACCCGCATACCGCAATTTCTTCATAGCCGAGATCGATGAGGTGATTGTAGCCGTCCTGCACATCTTTCCACCAATCTTCAGGACCGGTTTTGACCAATTCTTCCGGCGGAACCGCATGCCCTTTATAGTGAGGCGCATGTGATGTATATCCATTTTTCTCAAGAAAGCGCCCAATCATGCGCACATCGGATGAATTTCCGGTAAAGCCATGCAAAAGCAGCACGGCCCGCTTTCCTGCTTCAAATGTAAATGGTTGTGGCAGTGTTAATTTCAAGTTGATCGATCCTTTCTTTTTTCTGTTAAGAGCCTTACAGGCACAAAAAAAGGCGATTCAGCCGAATCGCCTTTTTTATTACAAATCAAAATAAGAGAGTGCAATGGTTAAAACGAAAAACAATACGGACAGGACGACCGTTATGCGGTGCAGCACAAGATCAATGCCGCGCGCTTTCTGTTTCCCGAATAATTGCTCTGCACCGCCGGAAATAGCGCCGGAAAGTCCCGTGCTTTTCCCAGATTGCAGCAAAACGACCGCAATAAGCGAAATCGTCACAATCACGAGCAGTACGATAAGCACTGTATGCAACATGTGGTTTACCTCCATTAAAGACGAACATATAGATGACTGTATTATAACATACTTTTCCTGCCTGCGCAAAAAAAGCCCGGCGGCCGCCGGGCTTCAGATGCATCATTATTTTTTCAAGTTGTAGAACGTGTCGTTGCCAAGGTATTGTGCAAGTTCAGCCAAATTGTCTTCGATACGAAGAAGCTGATTGTATTTCGCCACACGGTCCGTACGCGACGGAGCACCTGTTTTGATTTGTCCAGCGTTTGTTGCAACTGCGATGTCTGCAATTGTTGCATCTTCTGTTTCACCTGAACGGTGAGAGATAACCGCTGTGTAGCCTGCACGTTTTGCCATTTCGATCGCATCGAAGGTTTCTGTCAATGTACCGATTTGGTTTACTTTGATTAGGATTGAGTTTCCTACGCCGTTTTTAATGCCTTCAGACAATTTTTTTGTGTTTGTAACGAACAAGTCATCACCAACAAGCTGAACACGATCGCCAAGACGTTCTGTCAACAATTTGTGGCCATCCCAGTCGTTTTCGTCCAAACCGTCTTCAATTGAGATGATTGGGTATTTGTTAGCCATTTCTTCGTACCAGTCAACCATTTCAGCTGAAGTTTTTACAACGCCTTCGCCTGAAAGATGGTATTTGCCGTCTTCTTTGTTGTAGAACTCTGAAGATGCGGCATCCATTGCCAATTTCACTTCTTCACCTGGCTTGTAGCCAGCACGCTCAATTGCTTCGATAATTGTTTGAAGAGCTTCTTCATTTGAACCAAGGTTTGGTGCAAATCCGCCTTCGTCACCCACTGCTGTGTTCAAGCCTTTTGCCTGAAGAACTGCTTTCAAATTGTGGAAAATTTCCGCTCCCATGCGAAGCGCTTCTTTGAATGTAGCTGCACCTACAGGCATAACCATGAATTCTTGAATATCAACGTTGTTATCCGCATGCTCGCCGCCGTTTACAATGTTCATCATTGGAACTGGAAGCTGCTTGCCGTTTACACCGCCAAGATATTCATAAAGGTAGACGCCGTGGTAATCTGCAGCTGCATGTGCAACAGCCATTGACACACCAAGAATTGCGTTTGCACCGAGTTTCCCTTTGTTTTCTGTACCGTCAAGCTCGATCATTTCTTTGTCGATGCCGATTTGATCTGTTACAACGAAGCTGCCAACGATTTCCGGTGCGATTACTTCGTTTACATTTTTCACAGCCTGCTCGACACCTTTGCCAAGATAGCGGCTTTTATCGCCATCACGAAGCTCAACTGCTTCATGTTCGCCTGTTGAAGCACCTGATGGAACCATTGCGCGTCCGAATGCACCGGACTCTGTATATACCTCTACTTCGATTGTTGGATTTCCGCGTGAATCAAGTACTTCGCGTGCATAAATGTCTGTAATTACTGGCATAGTTTTGTCTCTCCCTTATTGTTGGATTAATGTTTTTCCAGTCATTTCAACTGGCAGTTCTACGTTCAATAGATCAAGAATCGTCGGTGCCAAGTCGCCCAAAATACCGCCCTCACGCAGTGTTACGCCCTCTTTTGTGACTATCACTGGTACTGGGTTTGTCGTATGAGCTGTCATCGGATTTCCCTCAATTGTTGTGACTTCATCAGCATTGCCATGATCGGCTGTAATGATCGCTGTTCCGCCTTTTGACAAAATTAAGTCTACTACCCGCCCGAGGCATTCATCAACTGTTTCAATCGCTTTAATGGTCGGTTCCAGCATTCCAGAATGGCCTACCATGTCCGGATTAGCAAAGTTTAAGATGATTGCATCCTGCTTGTCGCCTTCGATTTCCGCAAGTAACGCGTCCGTTACTTCATATGCGCTCATTTCCGGCTGCAAATCATACGTTGCTACTTTCGGCGAGTTGACCAAAATGCGTTTCTCACCTGGAAACTCTCCTTCACGTCCGCCGCTCATAAAGAACGTAACATGTGGGTATTTCTCTGTTTCTGCAATACGGAGCTGACGAAGGTTGTTGTTAGCCAATACTTCTCCGACAGTATTTGATAAATCTGTTTTGTTATACGCGATGACACCTTTCACTGTTTCCGAATAAGGTGTCATGCAAACGAAGAACAAGTTTTTCGGACGGAACTCGCCGCGATCAAATCCCATGAAGTCTTCGTTTGTAAAGACATTTGCCAACTGAATGGCCCGGTCCGGACGGAAGTTAAAGAAAATAACCGCGTCGTTATCCTGTACTTTTGCAACAGGAAGACCTTCTTTATTCGTAATAACGGTTGGAACAAAAAACTCATCATACACACCGGTTGCATACGATGCTTCCAGTGCTTCTAACGGATCATGAAACTTCGGTGCGTCGTTTTGCGCAATTGCGCTGTATGCTTTTTCAACACGGTCCCAGCGGTTGTCGCGGTCCATCGCATAGTAGCGTCCGGAAATTGTCGCAAACTGTCCGACACCAAGCTCATCCATTTTTGCCTGCACATCTTCAATGTAGCTCTTTGCTGTTTTCGGTCCAACATCACGTCCATCGAGAAACGCGTGAACGTATACCTTTTCAAGGCCTTGATTCTTCGCAAATTGGAGCAAGGCTTTTAAATGCTCAATATGGCTATGTACGCCCCCATCCGACAGCAGGCCGAACAAGTGCAAAGCCGTTCCATTTGCTTTCGCGTGAGCAGCAGCTTTTAAAAATTGTTCGTTATCAAAAAATTCACCATCACGAATCGCAATGTTAATACGTGTTAAGCTTTGATACACAATACGGCCGGCGCCGATGTTCATATGGCCGACTTCCGAATTGCCCATCTGCCCGTCTGGCAAACCGACTGCTTCCCCGCTTGCTATGAGCTGAGAATGCGGAAATTGATTCCAGTAACGGTCGAAATTTGGCTTATTTGCCTGCGCGACCGCATTTCCGCTCGTTTCAGCCCGGCAGGCGAACCCGTCGAGAATAATGAGCGCAACCGGTCCTTTAGCCATTGTTGACAGCCTCCAAAAGTGCAAGGTACGATGCTGCATCCAAGCTTGCGCCGCCGACAAGTGCACCGTCGATGTCTGGCTGAGCCATGTATTCTGCAATGTTTTCAGGTTTTACACTGCCGCCGTATTGAACACGGACAGAATCAGCTGCTTTGTCTGAATAAAGACCGCGAACTGTTTCACGAATTTCTGCACATACTTCGTTTGCATCGTTTGATGAAGACGATTTGCCTGTTCCAATCGCCCAAATTGGCTCATAAGCGATAACAGAATTGCTTACCTGCTCTTCAGACAAGCCTTCAAGTGCCGCTTTAATTTGGCCGGCAACGAATGCGTTCGTTTCGCCCGCTTCACGCTGTTCCAATGTTTCACCGCAGCAAATGATCGGTGTCATGCCATGATTGAAAATGGCTTTCGCTTTTTTGTTAACCGACTCGTCTGTTTCGTTAAATAATTCGCGGCGTTCTGAATGACCTATAATCACATATTCTACACCAAGATCGGACAATGATTTCGGGCTTGTTTCGCCTGTGAATGCACCGTTGTCTTCAAAGTGAGCATTTTGAGCGCTGATTTTCAATTCTGTTCCTTTTGCCGCTTCAACGAGCTGGCCAAGGAATAGTGCCGGTGCACCGATTACGCTGTCGACTTTCTCTGAAGATGGTACTCTTCCTTTTACATCGTTTGCGAATTCAAGTGCTTCGCCAAGCGTTTTATTCATTTTCCAGTTTCCTGCAATAATTGGTTTACGCATGAAAAAATCTCCCTTCAACTCTATAAATTACTTGTCGTCCAGTGCTGTTACGCCCGGAAGTTCTTTGCCTTCCATAAACTCAAGACTTGCACCGCCGCCAGTCGAAATGTGACTCATTTTGTCTGCCAGGTTAAATTTCTCAACAGCTGCCGCTGAATCGCCGCCGCCGATGACAGAATATGCACCTGAATCAGCCAGTGCCTGTGCGACACCTTTTGTGCCGTTTGCGAACTTATCTAGTTCAAATACACCCATTGGGCCATTCCAGATCACAAGCTTCGAATTTTTAATTGTTTCTGCGTACAATTCGATTGTTTTCGGACCAATATCAAGTGCTTCCCAGTCAGCCGGGATTTCATTGATTGGCACAATTTTTGTATTGGCATGCTCGCCAAAATCGTCTGCTACTGTGACATCAACTGGCATTAAAAATTTAACGCCTTTGTCTTCGGCTTTTTTCATAAATTGCTTAGCAAGATCAATTTTATCTTCTTCAAGAAGTGATTTACCGACTTCATGGCCAAGAGCTTTTACAAATGTGTACGCAAGTCCGCCGCCAATGATTAAGTTATCTACTTTATCAAGAAGATAGTCGATTACACCGATTTTATCTTTTACTTTCGCACCGCCGATAATGGCCGTGAAAGGACGTTCCGGATTAGACAATGCTTTACCGAGTACATCCAATTCTTTTTGCACTAAAAATCCGGATGCCGATGGAAGAAACTTCGCAATCCCTTCTGTTGATGCATGCGCACGGTGAGCTGCACCGAATGCATCATTAACATATACATCAGCAAGTGACGCGAATTCTTTCGCAAGCTTTTCGTCGTTTTTTTCTTCGCCCGGATAAAAACGAACGTTTTCAAGAAGAAGAACGCCGCCTTCATTTAATTCGGCAATTGCACCTTTAACACTTTCACCATAGGCTTCATCTGTTTTCGTAACCGACTGGCCTAGCAGTTTTTCTAAACGCTTGCCCGCAGCTGTCAAACGCATTTCTTCATTTACTTCGCCTTTTGGACGGCCAAGGTGGCTTGCTAAAATCACTTTCGCGCCTTGCTCAGACAAATATTGAATCGTTGGAAGTGCTGCGCGGATGCGTGTATCATCCGTCACTTCCCCATCTTTCATCGGCACATTGAAATCAACACGGCAAAAAACGCGTTTCCCTTTCAAATCCAGATCTTTAATCGTTTTCTTGTTCATGTAAAAGACCTCCATATCGTTAGTTGAAAAGCGGAAGCGGCTTGCCCAGGCTCGACAAGCACAAGGGGCAGATCAAAAGCTAAAAGCGCGACGTCCTGTCGCAACGCTTTCGTGACCTACATCCTCTAGCCCTAGAGCCTAGCCGCTGCAGCTAGACACAAATGAAAAGCGGAGGGCGTTTGTTTAGAGGCGACAGGCACAAGAGTCGGAACACAAGCTAAAAACGCGACGTCCTGTCGCAATGCTTTCGTGACCTGCATCCTGCAGCCCCTGAGCCTCTAACGCCCACAGCCAGACATAATGGAACAGACAAAAAAAGGGGAGCAGGGATTGTATCCCGCTCCCCGTTTCACCTTTTCATTATAGATGGTGAACTGTTGATTTCCAAGTTATAGCCTGAAAAACAGCGTGTTTTTAATTAAAGACCTTTTGCTGCGATGTATTGAACAAGGTCAACAACGCGGTTTGAATAGCCATTCTCATTATCATACCAAGAAAGAACTTTTACCATGTTGCCTTCCATTACCATTGTCGAAAGAGCATCGATCGTTGAAGAAGCTGTTGTGCCGTTGTAGTCAGTTGATACAAGCGGAAGCTCAGTGTAAGCAAGAATGCCTTTCATATCGCCTTCTGATGCTGCTTTGAAAGATGCATTGATTTGCTCAGCTGTTACATTCTCTTTAAGTTCAACAACAAGGTCAACAACAGATACGTTTGGTGTTGGAACACGCATTGCCATACCATTCAATTTGCCTTTTAGTTCAGGAAGCACTAGAGAAACGGCTTTCGCTGCACCAGTTGAAGTTGGGATGATGTTTTCTGCTGCTGCACGTGCACGACGGTAGTCAGAGTGCGGCAAGTCAAGAATTTGCTGGTCATTTGTGTAAGAGTGAACAGTTGTCATCATACCACGTACGATGCCATACTCGTCGTTCAATACTTTTGCAAATGGAGCCAGGCAGTTTGTTGTACAAGATGCATTTGAGATAACCTGGTGGTTGGCTGCATCGTATTTATCTTCATTAACACCCATAACAATTGTGATATCTTCATCAGATGCAGGAGCAGAGATGATGACTTTTTTCGCGCCGCCTTCAAGATGTTTCGCAGCGTCTGCACGTTTTGTGAAACGGCCAGTTGATTCAACAACTACTTCAGCTCCGTTTGCTCCCCAAGGAATTTGCGCTGGATCGCGTTCAGCTGTTACTTTTACGCGTTCGCCGTTTACAACGATTGTATCGCCGTCAACTGTTACATCTGCGTCAAGTGTGCCGTGAACTGTATCGTATTTCAAAAGGTGTGCAAGCATGTTTGCATCTGTAAGGTCGTTGATTGCTACAACATCAACTTCCGGATTTTTAAGTGCTGCGCGGAATACGTTACGTCCAATACGTCCAAAACCATTAATACCAATTTTTACTGTCATGAGTGTTTCCTCCTTGAAATTGTTTATCAAACCGTCAGTCCATTTTGAACTGCCGGATGTTCGCGTTGTTATTGTGCTTCAAGTAATTCCCGTGCGGCTGCTTCATCTGTCACAAGAATATCAAGCTTCGGTGACCCGTTTAAATAAGAACGAATCGCTTTCCCTTTTGATGCACCGCCTGCTGCCGCAATGACGACTTTTGCATGCTGTAAATCTTCCAGTTTCAAGCCGATTGTCGATAATTTTTGAATCACTTCGCCTTCCTTGTTGAAATAGTAGCCAAATGCTTCTGCTACCGCTTCACTTTGTTCCAGCAATGAAAGTTCCGCTTCAGGTGTTTTTCGGCGTTTCGCCATCGAAATCGCATTCCCGACACCATGAAGCACGATGTCTGCCGATTGGATCATACTGACAGCTTCTTGGATGGCCGGCTCTTGAAGAAGGGATTCGCGTACATCCGGGCTAATTCGCTCCGGTGCGTACAAAACACGGTGCGTGCCATTTGTATTGTGTGCCATTAATGCGGCGACGGTATTTGCTTCATTGCGGACGTCGTCGCCAATTCCGCCTCGTGCCGGCACAAATAATACGTGTTTTCCTTCTGCAAAATCCGGTTTCATCGTCCGTGCCGCTTCCGCCATTGTTGAGCCGCCTGTCACAGCGATGATAGTCTTTCCGCTAAGATGGCTCTTTATGCGGCTTGCGCACGCTTCACCGATTGCTTTTTTCACGAATGCCGATTCATCACAATTACCAGGGATAATAACAGCTTCTGATAGGTTGTAGCGAGCCTTTAGTTCTTCCACCATTGAATCAATGCCTTTTAATTCAAGCATTAACTCTTCCAGCTCTCTCACCACATCCATACCCGTTTCCGTTAGTTTCATGCCTGATGCGCTAAAATCGAGCAATCCGCGTTCTTTTAAAAACTCCGCTTCGCTTCTAACAACGCGCTCTGTCATGCTCAGTGACTGGGCAAGTGTACGTCTTCCTGCCGTCCCGGCAATCCTGACCGCTTGCAAAAGGCGATAGCGTTTTTGCATGATGTCAAGCAGGTCCGGTACGAGCTGCTGTTGAATATTTAAAATCGGTTTCATATCCCGCGCTCCTCTTCGGTCTTTTGGGTTTAATTTCGTCCCAAGCAAAACATTAAACGTCCCACCTGGTCGAAAAAAATTTTTCCCTGCTTACAAATTCATTGTAGCAGGGCGTTATTTAAAAATCAACGAAAAGAGACCGTTATTTTTTAAATTATTTGTTAACTTTTTGTTTAAGTTTCATGAAGATGGATACATAATCAGCGCGGCCATACGCGATCATTTCCCCAGCCGCTTCTACAACAGGAATCATTAATCCGTATTTCTCAGTCCACTCATCATTCTCTTCAATATTCCGCTCAAGTACCGTCAGGCTGAACTCTTCAGCAACCATGCCTACAACTGCTTTTGCTTCGTCACATAAGTGACAGCCCGGTCTTGTGTAAAAATAAACGTCCATTTTTTCTCCTTCATTCATACCGTTTTCGCTTTGATGAAGACGGGATGTTTAATTGTTCCCTGTATTTTGCGACCGTTCTTCTTGAAACGGCCATCCCTTTTTCAAGAAGCACAGAACAAATTGCCTGATCCGATAGCGGCTTCCGTTTATCTTCCGCTGAGACGAGCGTTTGAATACAGATTTTTACTTGATTCGAGGAAGTTGCTTCGCCTGTTTCTTGTGAAGCGGTCATGCCAGATGGGAAAAAGGATTTTAATTCATACATGCCATACGGCGTCTGCATATATTTTCCACGCACTGTCCGGCTTACTGTGGACTCATGAATGGATAACTCATCCGCGATTTCCTTCATCGTCAGCGGCTGCAGCGAGCCCGGTCCATAAAAGAAAAAGCTGCGCTGCTTTTCAACGATTTTCAAGCCGACGCGCTGAATCGTTTGCTGGCGCTGCTCAAGACTTCTCATCAGCCATTGGTAATCTTTTTCTTTTTCTTTCACGAAACGCTTCACTTCTTTATCGGCATACGAAGCCATTTCATTAAAGTACTTCTTTTCAAATACCACTTTTGGCAAATCCTCATCAAGCAAGTGCACTTCGATAAAATCCCCTGCAAGCGTCACTGACACGTCAGGAAGCACATAGCAGGAAGAGCTATGCTGAAACGAAGCACCTGGTTTCGGATTTAACGTTTTAATAAAATCAGCTGCCTGCTGAATCTCTTTCAGCTCAACACCCAGTTGTTTCGCGAGCGGCTTCCACGTTTTATTGGCAAATTCGGTAAAATGATGGCGAAGAATGACTTCTGCTAAAAACGGGGCGTCCAAACGCCGCTCAACCTGCAAAATCAGACATTCCTGCAAGTCAAAAGCGCCAATGCCCGCCGGCTCCATCCACTTGATCATATTCATGACTGTCCTAACCTCTGCTTCACTTTCCCTAAGCAGGCAGGCCGCTTCCGAGCTGCCAATTGTCATATAGCCATTTTCATCCATATTATTCAACAGAAAATCAAGGACGCCCTTTTGCTCGTCGGACAGTTTCTTTAACTGAAACTGAGTGTGTACGTAATCAGTTATTGTATAAGAGGAATCGGCAATATGCTCGACCCAGTTTTTGTCATCAGACGGTCTAGACACTGAATGAGAACGCTCTTTTTTATGAAGCGCTTTCAAATCAGGCGCTTCCAATTGGATAAACGGGTTTTCGACGGCTTTCGTTTCCAAAAACGCTGCCAGCTCCTGCGCCGAATATTGAAGCAGTGTAATCGCCTGGGTCAATTCCTGTGTCATGGCGAGCTTCATCGTTTGCTGCTGCCAGAGCCCCGGTTTCATCTGCATGTTCATCACATCTCCCCCTCACTGTTATTATACAGTTTGGCTTAAGAAAAGCGCAAGACGCCTGGTTATCAGCGACAAGCATAAGACGAGCACTGGCGGAGGCATTTTTTGCCTCCAGAAAGGCTTGGCTTAGAGCAAAAGCTAAGTCCGCAACTTCCTGTTGCCGCGCTTTAAAACTGCCACGTCCTGTGGCATTCGCCCGACTAGATCATCCAGATCGTCGTCGCAACGCTTTTGTGACTCACATCCTGTGAGCCCTCGAGCTGATGGCGTCTGGAGCTGGACAGCAAGAAAAAAAGACCCGCTGCCGCAGGTCTTTTCATAAATTACTTTTCTTCTTTTAGAGTCGCTTGGCTTCGCGTAATGATATTATCAACAAGACCGTACTCTTTTGCACGTTCCGCTGTCATAAAGTTGTCGCGATCTGTGTCGCGCGAAATCACCTCAAGCGGCTGGCCTGTACGCTCAGACAAGATGCCATTCAATTTTTCACGAAGGAATAAAATGCGTTTTGCGGCGATTTCAATTTCAGTCGCCTGTCCTTGCGCTCCGCCAAGCGGCTGGTGAATCATGACTTCACTGTTCGGAAGCGCATAACGTTTGCCTTTTGTACCGGCTGCAAGCAGGAATGCACCCATTGAAGCAGCCATCCCGATGCAGATTGTCTGTACGTCCGGCTTGATAAATTGCATCGTATCGTAAATCGCCATACCAGCTGTAATACTGCCGCCCGGGCTGTTAATATAAATGGAGATATCTTTTTCCGGATTTTCTGCTTCAAGAAATAAAAGCTGGGCAACGATCGAGTTCGCCACATTATCATCAATGCCGCTTCCAAGCATAATGATGCGGTCTTTCAACAAACGGGAATAAATGTCATACGCGCGCTCACCGCGGTTTGTCTGCTCAATAACTGTAGGAATTAAATTCATACTGTGGTTCCTCCTTATAAATAACTGTATTGTTTAACCATCATACAATTCATGGTCAATGAAGGTCAAACATTATGCTTTCTTCTTTGTACGTTTTCTTCTCTTTCTTGCAAAAATCCTGCTAAACAGGCCCCTTTTTCTTTCTGTGAATATTTTTTCAAATGTCTATTGCTTTTCTCTCCAGCTTCCTCTATAATTTTAAATTGTACTGTAAAGCGCATGTCCTCGTGGTGCAACGGATAGCACGCAAGCCTCCGAAGCTTGAAATGCAGGTTCGATTCCTGCCGAGGACATAATTTGATAGGATAGACGGTCTCTACGTTATTTATACGTAGGGACTTTTTTGTGTATTTTACGGTATTCCACTACTCCGCTAAAACGGCGAGGAGGCCATCCGCAATGAAAAGACCACCGCAGCACTCCGTAAACCCAGCCGCACGATCAATTCACGGCTGCGGGCATTGCGTACGTTTTTCGCCTACTGCATAAGTAAAGGCATCACGGCGTCTCATCCCGTTCAGAATATCGTTAACTTAAAAGTATGACGTGAAGTCGGAGCCACATTTAGCCGTTAGCAACTTCAGCGTTTGCTTGACACTCCTAAAACGGATACCTTTTCCGGCCTGCGTGATCTTGCCGTTAAGTTTATAAAACAATTCCAGCGCCTTGATTGACGGAATGCCGTTAATTCAAATACATTCCTCGCATAAATGTACAAGCACCTTCCTACTTATTGCATCTACTAAAATAGGAGGTGATTAATTTTGACACTAAGACAATTTCGATGCTGTATTTATCAAAACAATATTACAGGTCGTTTTTCAACTCAATGTCTTCCGATTCAAGATAAGCAGGAAATAGTATGTCCACCGAGACAAATCTACACCGTTATAACTGGTTTTACAAGTTCGAACCAAAATACTTGTGAAATTTGCAGACAAATCGCTAGGAGACTTTATGAGATAAACGACAAACTTAATGAAATGGAGAATAATCAAGGTTGCTCAGAGTGTTAAGAAATTTTCTTAAGGATCCAAACGGATCCTTTTTTTATAAATTCAACAGATCCAAATAAATAAAAAACGCGGAGCAGCCGAAGCCACCCCGCAATTAAACGCCCAACCTCCCCCCGTCACACCAACGTTCGATGCGCGAGAATGCGATTCCTCCTTCAAATCTCGTAATTGGTCCATTCGTTAAGCAACCGACGCATCCGGCTCGACGGGATGTAAACTTTAATCGGCTCGCCGTTCCATATCCTTGACTACCACAATCACTGCAGCATGTCAGAAAGCGCAAGTAAATCCTGGTTCACTGTAACGCCATGGTCTTGAAAGAACGACTTCTCATGCGGTGTCATAAAGCGGCTGTATGCGTATATCAACACTGACCGATCTGCAAAATCGTTTGTGGCGCGGATATTATTGGACAGAAAACCCTTGCTATAGCCCCTTCCTTGAAGGTCAAACCAGTATGTCGTCCACAGCACGTCCTTTGACTTTGCGTCTGTAACTCGCCGGACATACGAATAGATGCTTTTTTGAATAGCTTTTAATTCATCCGGAGTACGCCGATCCATCCAGTTACGCGAAAATGAAAAATAGGGTTCTCCATGAAGGTTGTGGTCGCCTTCGTACAGGTCGATCAAGCACATTTGTTCCGAACGTTAATAAGAACGTTCGATAATAATATTGCGGAAGGTTGAAGCCCGTTATTGGCTGAAACCGACGCCTTGCGTAAGCAAGTGCACTTCTGTATAACGGCGATTATCCGCCACGTTGCCGCGTGACTTTTTTGCCTTACACCGTATTTGTTGCGCGAGTTTCCGATCAACACATTTTTTCACGAACTTTTTTCGCCTTCTATTACGTATGTAACGAAAACTACTATCGACTCGACACTTTTGGCGAAAATAATTCGAAAAACTTTCGCCACAACGCAAAAAAGGCGCCGGAACGCACCCAGGCGCCGGGCTTTTTGTGTGCATGATCAATATCCAGAATAAAAGTTAGTATCCGTAATTATGTCTCCATTTGGATTAATAGTTATTTCATTCTTAATTACTAATGTAAAACCTGGTGCAGGATCTTCAGAAATTACTTTATTCATTGCTACAACCTCGGCTGCCTCTATTTCTCGAGGGTTTAGATTTATAATTTCACTGGCAATCCCCGCAAAAAAATATTTATTTCCCATATTTCCAGTACCTTGACCTTGTACCGCTTGGTAGAAAAGGAGTTGTTCTAGTCCTTCAGGATTCGATCCTTCCATAAACCAATTCAATACTATTCCTCTAAAAGTAATGGATTCGTCATTATAAGGGTTTAAAATCTCTAATGACATGGTAATTTCCTCAAAAAAATTATCCATTTATTTACCTCCTTTCCTTATACTATGGCAAAGAAGGAAAGCAGCTTAATTCAATTAACTATTTTCAAATATTTTTAAATAATTGATAGAAACCCGCTAGAATCGCTTCGAGCTGACTTTTTTATGTTTTTACGCAACATACGGGGCCAGCGCAAATACGGACGAAAAAAGCCGACGGCATATAACCGTTCGGCTTCTTCGCATTGCTTATAAACAGAAGTCTTTTAATGAGTCCGCGATCTCGTCGTCATTGCTTCCGATATATCTTTTCGTTATGCGTGGCGACGCATGACCGAATATCTCTGTCAGTGTAGCTGCGTCTTTAGTGCACTTGTAATAGTGGTAGCATACTAAAGCGATCCAGCCACGCATATATTGATTAGGCAATGACATTATCGATTCTCGCCCTCCAACTGCATGTTCGTTTGAAAGAGTAGCTATCGCCGCCGCGCAGCTACTCTTTCATGTTTCTAATAAGGATAAATAAAATAAATGAGAAAATGCCTGGTTACTCATATAACTCTCCGGATACCTAATCAAGCGGTCTTATCGTGCGTATTTGCGGATAATTGGCGCCCTGTATACGGAAGCATTATCATTGTGATTCGGATTTAGGATGTACTAAAACGATCCAGCCGTGCATATATTGATTTGTCTTCTCCTAATGGCACTATTTTCAAGCGTGGCTATCACGATAGGTAGCTGCGCTCTTTTCACGTTTCTAACACGGATACATACAATAGTTCAGACGGGCAGACGGTATTATTAGTTACACCCACAACCATCGAATATCTAATTCAAGTGGCCGCTGCACAAGGGCCGCTTTTTTTATAGACGGTTTATTCTTCTTCGCAGCGGGTAACGTTTAATATGCGGCACAATTTACCACTCGCACATTTCCTTTTATTGCTACGGATCCCCGTGGCTTTTTTTATGCATTTTCGCTCATCGGCCACCGTAAATTCACCGTTTAATTCGCGTCTCGATTCGCCTACAACCTACTTGTAAACGTTAATTTCCGCCGTGGTTACGCTTATGACGGTTGCTTAAAGAAACGATATAAAGTAAATTGACAAACGAACTCTACATCGATTACTATGAAATGGAAAAGAGGCGTTCGGGACGAATACCGCGAAACGCCTGCGGATAAAACAACGTAGAGGCCTGCGGAATTTAGGCGAATCCTTATCATTATGTCCTCGTGGTGCAACGGATAGCACGCAAGCCTCCGAAGCTTGAAATGCAGGTTCGATTCCTGCCGAGGACATTACCACAACTCGATATGTTAAGTTTAAAAATCCCTGATGCCCTTAATACGGCTTCGGGGATTTTTTATGTAGTCTCTTCGGCTTTTCTCATTGCGGCCGGCCAAAATGTTTAGCCTCCCTCCTTTTCTTTTTCTGCTTGGTATTCTTCAGCGGTTACTCGTTTTATCCCGTACCCGGACATCATAAAGACGTGAGCTGCCATGTCGAAATTCTGTCCTTCTCCATGAAAAGTTGCAACAACTTTATCTCCGTTGATGACGAATCCATATTTCACACTCTCCACTCCTTTCGTGAATACTCACGCTGCCCGTTTATCACATCTTTACAGCCTTTCAACTTCCCGGCTTGATTGCTATGCGTTCTTGATGCAAAAACGAGCGTCAAATGAGCAGAAAAGCAATAGGAACACCATGCTTGCCAGACAACTGATTAATATGATTGAGAAGTGCCTGGTACTTCACACTTCAATTTTCAACCGCTTGTTCTGTAATAATTGTAACCCTCTTTCATTTCTTTGTTTTACAAATCAGAAGAATTGTTGTCCTCATCCTCCTGCCGATAATACTTTTTTATTTTGATAGAAACATTCGTACAAGATTTGTTTGTATTTTTTCATACTATATGCAGAAGGAGGTGAAAATTATGGGTTCCCAATACGGTGGTGGATACGGATCTAGCTTTGCGCTAATTGTTGTATTGTTTATTCTTTTAATCATCATTGGCGCATCTTTCATGGGTGGCGGATACTGACAGGTATCAAAAGATTGTCTCTAAGACCCTTTTGAATTAATCTAGCTTTTGCTTTAACCATTCATCTAATATTGAGCGGCTGTATAAAGTATGTACAGCCGCTTTTTTAATTCAATTTTTGACCACTAAACAAAACTGTTTATTTTTCTTTATACAGGGTAAATTAAATTTTGTTTAAATGATGATACATATTAGTGTGGAGGTTTTCTCGATATGTCCTCAAACGAACTTTTTACATGGAAAATTTTAACGGTTTTGGAAATCACCCTTCTTTATCCACTGGTTTCCTGGTTAATAAAATTAAAATGGTTTTCGGAATCCGACTATGAGTTTTCACAAAAGAACAGTCAAAAGCTCAACAGAAGGAATAAACGGTTTAATTAAAGCGCTCCTGGCGCTTTTTTTGCTCTTTCCCTGCTATTCCTGCTCACTAGTTTCTGTTTCTCACTATATCCCTGCCCACTTGCAAGATGTTTTAACTTATTACAGGGTGGGTATTTAAAATTTGATCTATTTGATTAGACTTATTATTCTGGAGGCCGCTCACCATGTTATCAATAGAACTTTTTATCTTCATAGTGTTAATAATTTTAGAAGTCAGCTTATTTTTTTTATTAGGCTCCATGTTAAAAAAATTAAACTTATTTTCGAAATCGGAATATAAATATAAGTCTTCAAAAATAGTTAAATAAATGAAAAGATGTGTTTCTGAGCTTAAAGAGAAAAAACTTAAAGTGGGGACATTGGGTTGAAAGGATAAAAAAGATCCCTGCCGAGGACGTCCTTAATCACTAAAGGCTTCAAGTGACCTCTATCGGCTGGGGATTTTCTTTTTAACGGAAAGTCCTGCCCGTGAACACAAAATTTTCATCTTACTGAATATAAACAGCGCCCTGCCAAATACGGCAGGGCGCTTCTCTATTAATATTAGCTCCATTCTTCCCGTTCAATGAGTGACGCCATTGTCTTAACGGCTTCTTCACTGTCGCGGCCTTCTGCGCTGATCGTTACTTCTTCTCCATTGCTGAGCGCGATGCTCATAATACCCATAATGCTTTTTGCATTAATTTTTTTGTTGTCTTTTTTAAGAAAAATTTCTGAATTAAACCGAGTTGCTTCCTGTACAAATAGTGCGGCTGGTCTTGCCTGTAAGCCCGATTTTAATTGTACCTGTACTGTTTTTTCCGCCATATCTGCCACGCCCTTTCCTTATTTTTCCACAGATGCCATTTCTCCGACTCGAATTTTATCTGCAATTTCATCTATTTTACGCAGGCGATGATTGATGCCTGATTTACTGATCGCCGTGCCTGAAACCATTTCTCCGAGTTCTTTCAAGGTGACATCTTGATGCAGAACACGAAGCTCCGCAATTTCACGCAGCCGGTCTGGCAATATGCCCAGACCCACCGTTTGATCAATGAATTTTATATTTTCGACCTGGCGCAACGCCGCGCCGATCGTTTTATTCAAATTTGCTGTTTCGCAATTCACAAGCCGGTTAACGGAGTTTCTCATGTCCCGGACAATCCGGACGTCTTCAAAGCGCATAAGCGCGCTATGGGCTCCAGTAATACTAAAGAAATCAGAAATTTTTTCCGCTTCTTTTAAATACGTAATAAATCCTTTTTTCCGTTCCAGCGATTTTGCATTTAATCCAAATGTATTCATTAATGCACACAATGCTTCATTGTGCTCCTCGTATAAAGAGAACACTTCTAAATGATACGAAGATGTTTCCGGATTGTTGACGGAACCGCCTGCTAAAAATGCTCCGCGCAAGTATGCACGCCGGCAGCATTTTTTTGCTGTAATCCGGTCAGAAATGTGATGGACAAATGAAAACCCATCTTCAATTATGCCAAGGTCATCCAGTATTTTCTGTGCATCCTCTTTTAACCGGACAATATATACATTGTTTTTTTTCAAACGCATTTTTTTACGGACAAGCAGTTCAACAGCCGCTTCGTAATTTCGTTTAATTAACACGTAAATACGCCGGGCAATCGCTGCATTTTCCGTTTGGATATTCACGACAAGCAGCCGGTTTGAAAACGACAGGGAGCCGTTCATTCGAATGAGTGCGGACAATTCTGCTTTGGCACAGCATCCGCTCGTTTCAATCGTGGTCAGTTCTTTTTTTGTTTCTGATGCAAAAGACACCATCAGCCACTCCTCTCATGATGTCCGCTTACCGTTTCGGGATGAGGCGCACTAATATTTCGGCTACTTTGGCCGTATCATGACGGATTGCAGATTGCTCGTATGTAAGAATGTCATCAAAGATTGCATTCAAACCGAGGCTCTTTAGCTTATCCACATCATAAACGACCGGTTTTGCCATTTCTTCTTTGTACAGCTCCTGTATGTCAGCCGGAACAGGCTCTTTGTTTACTAAAATTGTATCCATAAACGAACATTTCATATGGTCATAAATGGCTTTAACATGGTCTGATGCAGTGAAATCAAGCGTTTCGCCCGCCTGCGTCATTAAATTGCAAATATACACTTTTTTTGCGCTTGCTGCACATACTTCTTCGCCAATACCAGGCACGAGCAAATTCGGCAAAATGCTCGTATACAAGCTGCCGGGACCGAGAATAATCATATCCGCTTCCCGAATTGATCGTATCGTCTCTGGAAGCGGTTCAATTTTATCCGGTGTTAAAAATACGCGGTGAATCTTTTTGCCGGAGTATGGAATTTTCGACTCTCCGGAAACAACGGATCCATCTTCCATTTCCGCATGAAGCACAACGCTCTGATTCGCAGCCGGGAGCACTTTCCCCCGGACATTCAGCACCCGGCTCATTTCCTGAATGGCATGCCCGAAATCGCCTGTAATCGAGGAAAGAGCCGCAATCATTAAGTTGCCAAGCGCATGACCGGATAATTCATTATTTGTTGAAAAACGATGCTGAAACAATGATTCAACGAGCGGTTCTACGTCTGAAAGCGCAGCGAGTACGTTGCGAATATCGCCGGGCGGCGGGATATTTAATTCGGTTCGAAGCCTTCCGGAGCTGCCGCCGTCATCCGCTACTGTGACAATCGCGGTGAGGTCAATTGGATGACGTTTCAATCCCCGAAGCAGCACAGACAGTCCCGTTCCTCCGCCAATAATGACAACTTTTGGCTGCTGTGATTGTAGCGGTGTCATGCCTTATCTGCCTTTCGTTTATCAATATCACGGTGAGTCACGCGTGTTTTGTAATCGTCTTTAAAATAGTTCGCCAAATACTCGGATAAGGCGACAGAACGATGCTGGCCGCCCGTACAGCCAATCGCAATGACGAGCTGCGATTTTCCTTCCATTTTGTAATGAGGCATCATAAATGTCAGCAAATCTGTTACTTTTTCTAAAAACTTTTGCGTATCGTTCCATTTCATTACATACTCGGAAACATCTGAATCAAGTCCCGTCCGTGGACGCATATGCTCGATATAATGAGGATTTGGCAAAAACCGGACATCAAACACAAGATCTGCATCAATGGGCAGCCCATGCTTAAAACCGAAAGACATAACATTCACAGTAAACGAAGCCTGCTTATTTGGCGAAAATTCGCGCATAATATTTTCACGCAAATCTTTCGGCTTCATTTTTGACGTATTTAAAATCATATTGGCGCGTCCGCGCAAATCATTTAAAAGTTCACGCTCCTGATGAATGCCGTCAAGCGGGCGATCATCGCGCGACAGCGGATGCGTGCGCCGTGTTTCCTTATACCGGCGCACCAGCACTTCATCTTCCGCATCTAAAAAAAGGACACGAGGTGCCGTATTAAGCGTTTCAGCCGCTTCATCCAGCGCTGTTTGCAAATGATCAAAAAATTCGCGGCCACGCATATCCATCACAATCGCTACTTTTTTCAGTTTTTGCCCGGAATCTTTCATGAGCGCCAAAAAAGGCTGCAAAAGCGTCGGCGGCAAATTATCCATACAGTAAAAGCCAAGATCTTCAAAACTTTGAACGGCTACCGTTTTACCGGCTCCGGACATACCTGTGATAATTACAAGCTGCACATCATTCGCCATGATCATTCCCCTTTCTCTCCATTCAGCTTGGGTCGAGTCGATATGAAATTAATTCGAATTCAGGTGTGTAGGTAAATGCCCCGTAGAGCAGTCCTGTTCCATGCACCATATATTCAAGCAGATGACGGTCGCCTTCCGCCATCGGAAGTTCTTTTAATTCTTCAATCGGCTTCCAATACAAATCGCCTTCCCGCGTTTCAGAAAGCGGACTGCCGTCTGCCTGATCGGCAAAAAAGGTAAACATCATCCATTCATTCATTACTTTTTCGCCGTCTTTAATAATAAATGTAAAAATTCCTTTTACGTTCGGGTTTCGCAAGTACAGGCCTGTTTCTTCCCGATATTCCCGAATCACTGCATCCCGCACTGATTCACCCGGCTCCATTTTCCCGCCAGGTGCTACCCACCAGTTACGGCGCGGCTTTTGCATTAAAAGCACTTGTCCATCCTTCATTAATACACAATTTGTGACACGCTGCACAATAACACCCCCGTCAAACTGCCAACAGATATTTCTTTTATTATAAAGGTACGCCGGAAGAAGTTCAACGCTGCCGGGTGTTTTTTTAGGATTAAAGGCTAAGAATGCGGCATCGTGCCGCAACGCCTTTATGACTCACATTCTGTGAGCCCAAGCGGAAACGGCCGTTCAGCTCCGACAGGCATAAGGCGAACTTTCGAAGTGGCGCTTTTTGCCACATAGACAATCAGACTTATGTCCTCGAACCGTTGGCGCCCGGAGCTGAACAATGTTAACCCATATTTCTTCCGATAAGACCGGTAAAAGCAAGAAGTGATTGATAAACAAAACGATCTGACCGATAAAAAACATTTATCGGTCAGATCAAGTCTTTTACCGATCGAATGAAGAGTTTTATCAGTTACTTTTGCTGTTCATCAAATATTATTCAATCAGAATAGCTGTATACTCATAAAAAAAGGACTGCCTCATACCGAGACAGTCCTGTGTAAAAAAAGCTGCAGGGGGCAGTTTGATTACCCTCTTACTATACCACCCGCATATTTCAAAACGATGACGAGAACGTAAAATTATGATTACGCTTTAACACCGAGTTCTTCTTTTAATTCTTCAATAAAGTGCTGGGCCGCCTGGGCCGCAATGCTTCCATCGCCTGTGGCTGTAACGATTTGGCGAAGCATTTTTTCACGCACATCGCCAGCTGCATAAATACCCGGGATTTTGGTTTCCATTTTTTCATTGGTTACGATATAGCCTTCATCATTTGTAATCCCAAGGTCAAGGAACGGTTTTGTTAACGGCACCATGCCAATGTAGATAAACACACCGTCAGCCGGAAATTCGCGCTCTTCACCGTTTTCAGTTGAAATGAGTGTCACACTGCCGACTTTGCCGTCTTTTTCTTTGATTTCTTTTAGGGTATGGCTCCAAATAAAGTCCACTTTGTCATTTGCAAACGCACGGTCCTGCAAAATCTTTTGCGCACGCAGCTCGTCGCGACGATGAACGATTGTTACCTTTTTCGCAAAACGGGTTAAATAAACGCCTTCTTCAACAGCAGAATCTCCACCGCCGACAACAACAAGATCTTTTTCCTTAAAGAACGCGCCGTCGCAAACCGCGCAATACGATACACCGCGTCCGCCAAGTTCATTTTCACCCTGGACGCCGATTTTTTTATACTGGGCACCTGTAGTGATGATGATCGCACGCGCTTTGTATTGCTTGGAGCCGGCATTAATCGTTTTATATTCTTTGCCTTCTGTAATCGATTTAATGTCTCCATATGCATATTCCGCACCGAATTTCTTTGCATGATCGAACATTTTTGTCGAAAGTTCAGGACCTAAAATGTGCTCATAGCCCGGATAATTTTCTACTTCTTCCGTGTTCGCCATCTGCCCGCCCGGCACGCCGCGCTCAATCATTAAAGTTGAAAGATTGGCACGAGATGTATAAACAGCCGCCGTCATTCCGGCAGGTCCGGCACCGATAATGATTACGTCATAAATTTTTTCTTCAGCCGTCATAGTCAATTCTCCTTTATGGTCAAAATTAATACCCTTAATCGTATATTCGAGATGATACTTTTATCGTACTGAATTTCATTCATTCCGTCTATTATTCTGCTCAAAGAAGATGCTCGCGAATAAATTTCGCATATTTTTGCACCGTAGAAACGGAGACGCTATATTTTTCCCCGGCTTCTGTTTGGCTAAACGGTTCATTGCGAAGTTTCCGCCATACATATTCCACCGCTGCCGCAAGACCGGCCGGCTTCGACAAGTTCGCTTTTTGATACTGAAGCTCAAGAAAAATCGAAAACCACATAAGAAACAGTCCTGCTTCTTGCTGGCCAAGCGGCCGAAAGTGGCGATACAAAACGAGCGCCGTTTCGTGCGCAAGGCGTGTGTTCATTTCCATTAAAAGCGAGCTGTCCACCGGCATGCCAAGAATATCAGCCATATAAATTTTTTCATGCGGCTGCAATTGATCAATATCGCAAAAGTCCGGATGGGTCATTACTTCTTTATGGTCGCTGGCAAGCGATAACAAAAAAAGCCCAAATAACCGTTCTTCATCGCGTTCTCCGTTTAAATAGCCGACGATGACTTCCGGATTTCGCTCAATTTCGCTTTTATCTTTTCCGGAACCCCACGGCTCGAGCCCTTCTTTTTCCGGGTTGTCCCGGAGCACTTTTTTCCAGACAGATCGTGCTGTTTGCGGCCGCCCGGTATGATGTGCTGCGTACGACAGCCAGTAATAAAAGCCCGCTTCTCCTTCAAACCCGCTTTTTTGCAGCTTTTTCAGCCAGCGGTATGCATCTTCATACCGTCCGATTAACGCAAATGTCGCACCAATTTTAAATTGCTGATCTGGAATAAGCGGCTGGATTTTTACCAATTGATCCGCTAAATCAGCAAGCGGCTCCTGCTTTTTTTCGTAAAAATAAAACACAATCTTGTTGCAGATCGCATGCAGGTTGCCAGAGTTGCGCTCCAGTACATCTTCAAGTACACCATGTGCTTTTTCCGACTGACCAAGGTAAAAATAAGCCAGTGCCAAATTATTGTAAGCAGCCCAAAAATCAGGATATTTTTTCACTGTTTCTTCAAGATGAACAGCGGCCTTTGCAAAATTGCCGCTTTCAAGCAAATACCGCGACTCTTCCTGCATTTCTATCATATCGTCCTGCTCAGACAAATCGTCAAACGCTTCTTCACTGTCAAGCGTAATTAAATCTAGCAGATCTTCGGCATCTTCTTTATATTCGCCTTGCTCGTCCAAGTCCAAATACATCTGTGTATGGCGGAACGCTTCTTTAAACGAACCGAGATGCGCGTAGTTGTTGGCAAGAAAATAATGGCACTCTGTCATATGCGGATCGAGATCGTCGAGTACAAAATGAAGCAGACCGTTTGACTGTTCATAATGTCCAAGCTCCGTTTCTACGATCGCCAGCTGGCAGGCGATAATCGGTTCCAGCGGCTCTAGGTCCATTGCGCGCGAAAGATACTTTTTCGCTTTCGGCAGCTCTCTTTTTTCGAGTGCCTTCATTCCTTTTTTATAATAAAACTCTCCTGTCGGAAAAAATGAGACAACATTCTCTTTTTGTTTCCGGCGCATTGAGTCATTTCCCATGAAAATCCTCCGTACGTTCTATATGATTAACTTATGTAGTATAGCATACGTATCGGAAGAAAAACAGACAAAAAGCCGGTCCACGGCTGGACCGGCTTTCCTTTATTCTTTTCCTTTGCCTTCGTGGCGGCGTGCAAGAACAGAAAGCACGTCATCAAGCGCCAAGTCTTGTTCACGCAA
The DNA here is from genome assembly GCF_024213455.1 of Domibacillus sp. A3M-37. NCBI lineage: Bacteria > Bacillati > Bacillota > Bacilli > Caryophanales > Bacillaceae > Domibacillus > Domibacillus sp. A3M-37. The sequence goes on from NZ_JANAVL010000001.1 coordinate 358,457, forward strand.
TAATACAAGCAGATGATACAAGAGATCGGCTGCTTCCCACTGCAATTCTTCTTTGTCGCGATTTTTCGCGGCAATAATGACTTCCGCTGCTTCTTCGCCAACTTTTTTCAAAATTTTATCGACGCCTTTTTCAAACAAGTACGTTGTATAAGCACCTTCTGGACGATTTTGCTCACGGTCGGCAATGACTTGCTCAAGCTGCTGCAAAATCGAGTAAGGCAATGACCCATTGTCTTCTCCGTAAAACGGCTCATCAAAACAGCTCGTTGTGTCACGGTGGCAGGCAGGACCCGCTGGCTCCACTTTTACGACAATAGCATCTTTATCGCAGTCAAACTGCATTGAGATGACTTTTTGTGTGTTGCCGCTTGTTGCGCCTTTATGCCAAAGCTCTTCTCGGGACCGGCTGTAAAACCACGTTTCGCCTGTTTCCATCGTTTTTTGGAGAGAATCTTTGTTCATATAAGCGAGCGTCAATACTTCATACGTTGTTGCATCCTGCACAATTGCAGGGACGAGTCCTTTTTCATCAAACTTCACTTCGTCAATCATCTAACGTTCACCTCTGCATTTCGCAAAAATTGTTTTACCTCTCCAACGCCGGTTTCTTTATAGTGAAAAATAGAAGCCGCCAGCGCCGCATCAGCTTGCGCTTCTGTAAACACATCCAAAAAGTGCTGCGCGTTTCCGGCGCCGCCTGATGCAATAACAGGGACAGAGACCGCATCACCGACCGCTTTCGTCAGCGCGATATCAAATCCTTGCTTGCTGCCGTCTTCATCCATGCTCGTCAGCAAAATTTCGCCGGCACCGCGTTCGACCGCTTCTTTCGCCCAATCAATAACCGTTCGTTCTGTTGGGTTGCGCCCGCCGTGTGTATAAACGCGCCACGTTCCGATCGATTCATCATATTTCGCATCAATTGCAATGACGATACACTGCGAGCCGAAAAACGCGGCTCCTTCATTAATCAAACCCGGATTGTTTACAGCCGCTGTATTCAATGATACTTTATCTGCGCCCGCACGTAAAATGCGTTTCATATCATCTAGTGCGTTAATGCCGCCGCCGACCGTAAATGGGATGGCCAATTCAGATGCGACCGCCTGCACAACATCGACCATCGTTTTCCGTCCTTCCACCGAAGCTGAAATATCAAGGAAAACAAGCTCGTCCGCACCTTGCTCGTCATAAACACGCGCCAGCTCAACGGGGTCACCTGCGTCGCGCAGCTCAACAAATTGAATGCCTTTGACCACACGTCCTTCTTTTACATCGAGGCATGGGATGATGCGTTTTGTCATCATTCGGCTGCCACCTCCAGCGCTTCTTTTACAGTGAATCGGCCTGTGTAAATAGATTTTCCGCAAATGGCACCGGACAGCCCATCATTTTTCCATTTTGCCAGCTCGCGCAAATCGTCCAACGAGCTGACGCCGCCTGATGCAATCACGCTCTTGCCAGTTGCCCGCGCAAGTTCGGCTGTTGCTTCTGTATTCGGTCCTGACAGCATGCCATCATTTGCGATATCTGTAAAAATAAATGTCTCCGCGCCCGCTTCTGCAAATTCCTTTGCGAGATCGATCGCTTTTACAGAAGAAGTCTCAAGCCAGCCGTGTGTCGCCACGTACCCACCTTTTGCATCAAGGCCGATCGCGATTTTATCTCCATATGTACGAAGCCAGTTTTTCACAAGTTCCGGTTCTTTCACAGCAAGGCTGCCAATAATCACGCGGTCCACACCGTTTTCTAAATAATGCTTCACGTCTTCTTCTGTCCGGATGCCGCCGCCGATTTGCACTTTCGCATTCAGCTTTTGGGCTGCTTCAATGACGAACGTATCGTTTACGCGCTGGCCGTCTTTGGCGCCGTCAAGATCCACCATATGAATCCACTCTGCACCTTGCTCCACGAAGGATTTCGCCATATCAAACGGCGAATCCCCATATACCGTTTCTTGATTATAATCGCCTTGCACGAGGCGGACACATTTTCCACCGCGCATATCGATTGCCGGGTAAATCGTAAAACTCATAATATGTCCTCCGATCGTTCCATCGCTTTCGCAAAATTCGTTAACAGCTTCATGCCGGTTGCGCTGCTTTTTTCCGGGTGAAACTGCATGCCTGATACGTTGTCACGTCCAACAACCGCCGGCACGTGTACGCCATATTCCGCACTGGCAAGAAGGGCCTGCTTATCTACTCCATCTGCATAATAGGAATGGACAAAATAAACGTAGCCGTCTTCAATGCCTTCCAATACGGGTGCTTCTTGATGAAAATGCAGCTTGTTCCAGCCCATGTGCGGCACTTTCAGCCGTTCGCCGTCTGCATCGCGGTCCGGAATACGCACGATGCGTCCTTTTAATAAACCCAAGCCTTCAAATTGGCCATTTTCTTCGCTTTCTTCAAATAAAAGCTGCATGCCAAGGCAAATGCCTAAAAGCGGGCGGCCGCTGTCGACATATTGGTGGATAAACTGATCCAGTTCCTTTTCACGAAGGCGCGCCATCGCATCTTTAAACGCGCCAACACCTGGCAGGATCACACCTTTTGTGTTGTTTAATTCTTCTGGTGATTCACTGATGATATATGGGATGCCAATCCGTTCCAGAGCTTTGGATACGCTGAACAAATTGCCCATGCCGTAATCGATAATGCCGATCATTTACAACATCCCTTTCGTTGATGGTACGCCTTTCACGCGCGGGTCAATCGTGACCGCTTCATCAATCGCACGTGCCATCGCTTTAAAGACCGCTTCTATCATATGGTGTGTATTCGTTCCGTAATGAATGATGACGTGCAGGTTCATGCGGGCTTCAAGTGCAAACTTCCATAAAAATTCGTGCACAAGCTCTGTATCAAATGTGCCGACTTTTTGAGACGGGAATTCCGCGCCGCGAATTTCAAAATGCGGGCGGTTGCTCAAATCAACCACCACTTGTGCCAATGTATCATCCATTGGCACAAAGAAATTGCCATAACGCTTAATGCCTTTTTTATCGCCCAGTGCTTCTTTCAATGCCATGCCAAGCACGATACCGATGTCTTCTGTTGTATGGTGGTCATCTACCTCGACATCACCGTCTGCTTTTACTGTTAAGTCAAAGTGGCCGTGGCGCGTAAACAAATCCAGCATATGATCCATAAATGGCACACCTGTCTGGATATCGGATTTCCCTTCTCCATCCACTTCAAAAGCCAAATCAATTTTTGTTTCGCCTGTGTAACGCTGCAGTTCTGCATTCCGATTTCCCATTGTTTAGCCTTCTCTCTTTGATTCGTTACGCGCTTCGATCGCGCGGGCATGTGCTTCTAATCCTTCGAGTCGTGCAAAAGCAGCAATTTTCGCTCCGTGCTTGTCAAATGCTTCTTTGCTATACATGATAATACTCGATTTTTTCATAAAGTCATCCACGTTGAGCGGACTTGAAAAACGGGCTGTTCCATTTGTCGGCAGCACGTGATTGGGACCGGCAAAGTAGTCGCCGACCGGCTCGGATGAATATCGCCCAACGAAAATAGCGCCGGCATGTTTAATATCTTTTACATATTCAAGCGCATTTTCCGTCATCACTTCCAAGTGCTCCGGTGCAATGTCGTTAATGGTTTGAATCGCTTCTTTCATCGTCGCCGCAATATAAATAGCACCATGCTGTTCAATTGATGGACGCGCAATTTCTTCGCGTGGCAATGTAGACAGCTGCTGTTCAATTTCAAGCGCCACTTCTTTTGCCAGCGACTCTGACGTTGTCACCAAAACGGCGGACGCGCGTGTATCATGCTCTGCCTGCGACAGCATATCGGCTGCGACTTCTTTCGCAGATGCTGTTTCGTCCGCAAGCACCGCGATTTCACTTGGTCCGGCAATCATGTCAATGTCAACGTCACCAAATACTTCCCGTTTCGCGAGAGCGACAAAAATGTTGCCCGGTCCAGTAATTTTATCGACTGCTTTAATCGATTCCGTTCCGTATGCAAGTGCCGCGACAGCTTGAGCACCACCGGCTTTAAAGATGTCCTTTACACCGGCAATGTCAGCCGCAACAAGGACCCCCACTGGGAGGCGGCCATCTTTTCCAGGCGGTGATACCATGACGATCCGCTTCACACCGGCCGTTTTCGCCGGCATGACATTCATTAAAACAGAAGATGGATAAGCGGCTGTTCCACCTGGGACATACACGCCTGCTGAATCAAGCGGCGTCAATTTTTGTCCAAAAATCGAGCCGTCCGCATTTGTGTACAGCCATGTTTCCCGTTTTTGCTTTGCATGGAAAGAAGCGATGTTTTCCGCCGCTTCACGAATAATTTTGATCATGTTGTCATCGAGCGCCGTGTATGCCTCATTGATTTCTTCCTGTGTGACTTTTAAGCTGTACAATTTCGCTCCGTCAAACTTTTCTGTATAGGCATAAAGCGCACGGTCGCCGTTGTCACGAACATCTTTTATGATCTCACGCACAATTCGCTGCTGCTCTTCAGTTCCAGCATCCACTGACCGCTTGATTGAAAGCCCTGCTGTGACATTTTTGATCTTAATCATCGATTATTGCACCGCCTTTTCTTCAATCGTGTCAGTCAAACGGCTGACAAGTGTGGCAATCTCCTCGTTTTTCATCCGGTAGCTGACTGGATTCACAATAAGGCGGGATGTAATGCCGACGATTGTTTCATATTCAACGAGCCCATTTTCCCGCAGCGTCTGGCCGGTCGACACGATATCGACAATCCGGTCGGACAATCCAATAAGCGGGGCCAGTTCAATCGAGCCGTTTAATTTAATAATTTCCACCTGCTCGCCTTTTTCCCGGAAATAAGCGGATGCGACCGTTGGATACTTTGTGGCAATTTTTGGTGCCACTTCATTTAATGACGTATTCGGGAGTCCTGCAACAGCGAGGTAACAAGGACTGATTTTTAAGTCAAGCAGCTCATATACATCGCGCTCTTCTTCAAGCAGCACATCTTTGCCCGCGATGCCGACATCCGCCACGCCATGCTCGACATAGGTGGCAACGTCCATCGGTTTTGCAAGGAAAAAGCGCATATTTTCTTCCGGCACTTCAATAATCAGTTTGCGGGATTCATCTAATTCCGGCGGCAATTGATATCCTGCTTCCTGCATAAGAGCTGCCGCTTCTTCAAAAATTCGTCCTTTTGGCATTGCAATGGTTAACATCGACATTTATGCGTTCCCTCCTGTTGATTTCCCGACAAAAAACGTTACGCTTTTGCACGTTTCGGTGAATTTATCGACATCTTTTACGCCCGCCACGTCTTGAAGCAAAACACACTCTCCTGCCGCACGGCGTTTTTGGGCTTCCTGTATGGCTTCAACGCGCCGTTCATTGCTGAATAGCACACAATGAACGCCCGTTTCCTCTTCTAATTCTTCCAGTGCTTCCAGCAAAAAGTCAACACGCAGGCCAAAGCCGGTTGCACCAGCCGGACGGCCGAACTTTTGAAGCAGATCATCATAACGGCCGCCGTTTCCGACAGGTGCTCCGACACCATCTGTATACACTTCAAAGACAAGACCCGTATAGTAGCTCATATGACTGACAAGCGGCAAATCGAATGTGACGTATTGATCCACGCCGTATTCCTGCAAGCGGCTGAACACCGATTTTAATTCATCAAGCGCTTCAATACCCGTACTTCCTTCGACCAATTTTACCGCTTCATCGAGGCACTCTATGCCGCCTGACAAGCTTAAAAATTGAAGAAGGCGCTGCTTATCGATCGATGACAGAGGCAGGCTTTTCACATGCTCACGGTAGCCGACGTAATTTTTTTCATATAAAAACCGGCGCAGCTGCTCTGACCGCTCTTCTGTCCCAAGAATTTGACGAAACAGTTCATCTATAAACCGGATATGGCCAAGGGAGAGCTGGAATTTTTCAAGACCTGCCTGCTTCATGACCGATACAAGCAGTGCAATCACTTCCGCATCGGCACTAATTGTATCGTCGCCGATCATTTCGACGCCAATCTGTTCAAATTCAGCGGCACGGCCGCCTTCACGCTGCTGGGCACGGTAGACACTTGCTGAATAAGCTAATCTGAGCGGCACACGTTCTTTTAATAATTTCGCTGCGGCCACACGAGCAATTGGTGCTGTCATATCCGGACGCAAGACGAGCGTATTTCCTTGCTGATCAAGAAGCTTAAACAACTGGCGGTCTAAAATCGCTGATGCATCCCCGACTGTTTCATAATATTCAAGCGCCGGTGTCTCAATAAAACGGTATCCCCAGCTTCTCATGGCACTTTCAGCCGCTTCTTTTAATTTTCGTTTCGTTTCATAAATGTGCGGCAATGTGTCCCGCATTCCAACTGGCTTTTCAAACATTAACAGCTTCGACATATCTTTTATCACCCGATCACATGTATTTTCGCTTTAGTTCGCTAATGTACTAAAGGTTTATTATTTGTAGTTTAACGGTTCTGACAATTCACGTCAAGTACGAAAAGCGCAAGGCACCCGCTTATCGGCGACAAGCATAAGACGGGAACCGGTGGAGGCGCTTTTTGCCTCCAAAAGGGCTTGGCTTATGACCTCGAGCCGATGGCGCCTGGAGCTGGACATCTTTGGATCAAAGACTAAGAACGCGGCGTCGTGCCGCAACGCCTTTATGACCCGCATCCTGCGGGCCCAAGCGGAAGGCGGTCGTCCAGGCCCGGCAGGCGTAAGACGGACCAGAGAAGTGGCGCTCTTTGCCACACAGCTGTGACGGCTTTTTGGTACAAAAGCTAAGAACGCAGCTTCCTGCTGCAACGCTTTTGTGACCCACATCGTGTGGGCCTCGAGGGACTGACCGCCCGGAGCTAGACATCGTTCAAAAACCTATACTTTCTTAATCTTTATAAAAAACCGGGCAGGCCCGGTTCAGTCACTTGATGATGACGATGCAGCTACCAAACTGGCCGTGGATGCCGCAATGACCGCTTGCTGCGCTTGAATCATCGCCTGGACAGCGGCCGTCAAGCTGGCAGAAGATTCAATCATCGCTTGAGAAGCAAAGACGGACGCCAGCGTGATCGCCATATCTTTTGACCATTTTAATGTGGAAGAACCTCTCAATTCAAGCGCTATTTGTCTGTGTCCTTCGACGTCAATTGACTCCTGCTTTGCAGCAAACTGCGCAGCTGTCAATAAAACGAGCCGTTTATCCACCCACTTTCCAGATGTTCGGCGCAGTACCTCTGTATTTTGCTCCAGGATGGTCATATTCATTGTGATTCCTTCCGTTTTTCATTTCTTTCTTATACGAATGGACATGAAAATAGTTCCACAAAAAGACCGTCTCCTTTTAAATGAAGACGGTCTTTGTAAAGCTTATTTAAAGTCAGCTGGGAACATGGAGATATCAACACCAAAGATAAGCGGCATAATTAAGTACATGGCACCGACAATCATTACAATCGCAAACATATTAATCCAAAAGCCCGCTTTCACCATTTCCGGAATGGTAATTTTGCCAGTGGCGAAAATAATCGCGTTTGGCGGCGTGCCGACCGGAAGCATAAATGCGCAGTTGGCTGCCATTGCAGCCGGCATCATAAGAATAAACGGATGCACATTTAATGCAAGTGCAAGTGCAGCCAGCACAGGCATAATCATCGTTGCCGTCGCTGTATTTGACGTAATTTCTGTTAAGAACAAAACGAACGCCGTCACACAAACAACAACAAGGAACATAGACAAGCCATCAAGAACCGTTAATTGATTCCCGATCCATTCGGCAAGACCCGTTTCGCCAAAACCAGCGGCAATCGCAAGGCCGCCTCCGAATAAAAGGAGGACACCCCAAGGCAGATCACGTGATACTGACCAATCCAGTAACGCCCCGCCTTTATTTTTGGACGGAAGAATAAATAATAATACGGCTGCTATAATTGCAATCATCGCGTCGCTGATACCTGGAATAATATCAACCCAAAGGAATGTGCGGGTAATCCACATAAAGGCAGCGAAGAGAAAGACGCCAAGAACTAGTGCTTCTTCTGAACTCATTTTGCCAAGTTTTTTCTTCTCAGAACGAATCAATTCCATGCCGCCTGGAAGTTCTTTAAATTTAACCGGAAACGCAATATTCACAAGGTACAGCCACGAAACGATCAATAAAACCAACACGATAGGAGCCGCTAAGAACATCCAATCCGCAAAAGAAATCGTGATTCCGTACAAGCTGTTGATAGCCGCAGCCATAATAATATTAGGCGGTGTGCCGATTAACGTGCCAAGCCCACCGATTGTTCCGGCAAATCCGATACCGAAAATAATCGTCTTTTCAAAGCTGCTAATATCAATCGATTTATCCCCTGATTTTTTCACAATTTGTGCCGCCTGATATGTGATAGCGGTTCCAATTGGAATCATCATCATAACGGCTGCCGTATTGGATACCCACATAGATAAAAAGCCTGTTGCAATCATAAAACCGAGAACAATTTTCTTTGAGCTTGTCCCCATTAACACAACGATGTTCATCGCGATTCGTTTATGAAGATCCCACTTTTCCATTGCTATCGCGATCATAAAACCGCCAAGGAACAAGAAGATAATTGGGTCGCCATAAGCGGCAGTAACAGTATCGCCGTCAAGCGCACCGGTAATCGGTAACAAAATAATCGGCAACAGCGACGTTACTGGAATTGGAATCGCTTCTGTAATCCACCAGACAGCAACCCAAACCGTTACAGCCAGTACGGCTTTTGCTTCGGGATTTAACCCCTCCGCCGAAAAAAAGAATAAAATAGCGAAAAATAAAAGCGGACCAAGCAAAAACCCGACCCATTGTGACGGCTTCATATACCTTTTTTCTGGATCATTTGGACCGTTTGTGTCTGGCGTGGCATCTTCATTCATTTGAACCATTTTTGAATCCGCTTTCTTTGGTAAAGCAAAAAACAAAAGCTGTTTTATTTTATCATGTGCGTTCCAGCACTCATTCCATACATTTGCGGCAAGTTGCTGCATTCAAATCCCTCCCCTTTTGTTGTCACAATTTATTCGTAACTGAATTCTAATCGATCAGCGACCAAAAAAGAGATTAAAAAAGAAAAGAAAGAGTTTTGTAAATAAAAAAAGAAAACGTTTTCATTATATATACAGAAAGATGCGGTCTTTTTCCGATTTATGAACCCGATAACGAGACTGAGGACGTCCAACCGCTCCATATAATACATCGGACGTCAATAATCCTGCTTCCTGCAAGAAAGATAAATACTTCCGGACGGATACACGTGATACCCCTGACGCAAATGCAATATCTTCTGCTGAAAAATCTGACTGACCCGTTTCGTTAATCGCATTCCAGACGATGGACAACGTCTCTTTCGTCAGTCCTTTCGGTAATTCGCAAGGCGAAGCGGTTTGTTCTGTTTGAAACAGCAATGCGTCAATATCACTTTGTTTTATATCTGTTGACTCACTGAAAAAATGCCACCGCTGCGCATAAGCCAGCAGCGCCTGCTGAAAGCGTTCAAATTGAAACGGCTTAATTAAATAATCCACCGCCCCAAGCTGCATCGCTTTTTGGACGCTGCCCATATCATTGGCGGCACTGATCATAATGATGTCCGCTGGAGATCCGGCAGCCCGCAGCTTTTCAAGCACTTTCAGCCCGGTCATTCCCGGCATATAAATATCAAGCAAAATTAAATCCGGTTTTTCAGCCAGCGCTCTATTCAGCACTTCTTCTGGCAGGCTTGCTATGCCCATCGCTTCAAAACCGACTACTGAATCAACATAACGGCGATTTAATTCCGCTACCATTGGATCATCTTCTGCAATTAAAATACGAATCATTCTTTTCATTCCTTTCTATCAAACGGTATATTCACTTCGACAATCGTTCCTTTTTGTTTTTTTGAAAGCACATAAATGGCCCCATTCAGCAAATCAACACTTTCCTTGATGAGAAACAATCCATACCCTCGGCTGTCACCCTTTTCTGATCGGCCTTTTTCAAAAATACCGTCTGTCGATTCCATCCCTTTGCCGTGGTCTTTTACTTCGATCGTCATAAGATCTGAATCGGATTCAATCAAAACTGTTACCGGCCGGCCTTTTTGCTCTGTCGCATCCAATGCATTATCAATAAGGTTTCCTAGTATTGTGATTAACTCATGAGCAATACGGCTGCTTCGTTGTTCCGGCAAAAACGATTCTTCTGCTAAGATGACTTCTTTTCCCTGTTCGGCCGCAAAACTCATTTTCGCCAGCAAAAAACCTGCCACAACAGGATCAGCAATCCGCTTCGATAAATAACCGATGTTATCTTGGTAGCGAATATTAATTTCTTGTATATAAGTGGGCAGTGCATCGTATTGCTTTATATGCACCATGCCTAAAATAACGTGCAGCCGGTTCATAAATTCATGCGTCTGCACCCGCAGCGCTTCCGCATACATTTCCGTCCCACTCAGCCGCTCCGCCAATTTTTTCATTTCTGTACGGTCCCGAATCGTTGTTACGGCTCCAATAATTTCATCCTCTACGATTAATGGCGAGCTGTTTATAAAAAAATATGTCCCGTTAATTTCCAGTTCTTCATCGATTAGCCGTTCAGCTCGTTCCAGCACTTTGTCAAGCGGAATATGCGGCATGAGATCCCCTGCTTCTTTCCCCTCGAACGGACCCGTTAAGCCTGTTTTTCGCAAAAGCGCTGCCGCAGCTTCGTTAAGCAGCTTGATGGATCCAGCCCGGTCTACCGCGAGAATTCCTTCATGCGTTGATGCAAGCATGACGCTTCGTTCTTCAAGAAGCCGGGCAATTTCGACTGGTTCAAGACCAAACATCACCTTACGGACGCGCTGTCCTAAAAATAATGCTCCTATAAGTCCAATTGTTAGGCCCGCAGCTAAACCGGCATAAATGATGCGCCTGCTGTCCACAATGGCTTCTTGAATTTTTTCAAGCGTAATCCCAACCGCAACAGCGCCGATCTGCTCTCCCTGTTCAGAAAAAACAGGCGTAAAATATCGAACAGACAGCCCGAGTGAGCCTTCGGCAGTCGACAAATGTTCTTCACCGTCAAGAGCAGGTCCTTCATCCCCGCCTTGAAACGGCTGACCGATTAAATCTGGGTTCGGATGTGATTTTCGAATGCCGTTTTCATCGAATACGGTAATGTAATCGGCACCAATCTGCTTTCTCGTTTTTTCCGCAAACGACTGGACCGCCGCTTCGTCACCGCCGCTCAAACCGTTTTGCACGATTACGGAAGCCGCCATCAGCTTGGAAGTCGTACGGACTGTTTCGGTTAGTTCTGCCCGTTTAGATTCCGCTACATCATTGGCAATGAGCCAATTTGTAATCCCAAGCGCGGACGTAACCACTGCAATGACAAGCAAAACAATCAGCGCCTGCAGCGTTATTTTTCGAATCATGCTTTCGTCTCCCCTCGCTTCTTTAAGCGTGGCAGATTTTTTGTCTGCCGGCAAGAAAAATAATGAAAAGCAGTTGACTATTTTTAATGGCAGCACCATTGTGCTGGTACACGAAAAAAGTGAACAAAGGCGCCCCGCAGTTGCGGAGCGCCTTTGTTTTTACGAAGCTGAAACAGATACATCCGATTCCATTCGTTTAAACCGGAAAATTTGTCTTACGTATAAAGCAATCACAATCGCAGCAAGTGTGAGGCCAATCGCCATCGATGCGCCATACGCCATGCCAAATCCTTCAGGCGCGTAAAAGATATACGTACACACAACACCTGTCATAAACATCGCAGGGACACCGGCAATCCAGTGATTTTTCCCTTCTTTTAACAAGTACGAAACCGCTGTCCAAAGCATAACCGTCGCAACGACTTGATTTGACCAGCCGACGTACCGCCATAAAAACGAATAATCAATAGTCGATAAGTAAAATGTCGGAACGCTGACAACAATCGTCATAATCAGCACCATCCCTTTCCGATCCATATTGACGAGACCAGAAAGCCAGTCTGACAAAATCATCCGCGATGAGCGAAGCGCCGTGTCGCCTGTCGTAATTGGCAAGATGATGACACCGAGAATTGCTAGGATGCCGCCAAACGTACCAAGAAGCGAAACGGAAATTTCATTGACGACACTGGCCGGACCGCCTGCCGCCAATGCTTCTTGAAGACCGGCTGTTCCGCCGAAGAAAGTCATCCCGGCGGCTGCCCAGATCAATGCAATGACGCCTTCTCCAATCATTGCTCCATAAAACACTTTTCGGCCCTCAGATTCTTTTTTTAGTGTCCGAGAAACAATCGGGCTTTGCGTGCTATGAAATCCAGAAATGGCCCCGCATGAGATGGTTACCATAATGAGCGGCCAAACTGGCAGCTCACCTGGATGAAGATTTGCAAGCGTCAGTTCCGGAATTGGCTTGCCGCCAAATAAAAGAGCCACACCAATCGATACTGCCATGACGACCAAAATAACACCGAAAATCGGATAAATTTTTCCGATAATTTGATTAACCGGCAGCACAGCTGCCAATAAAAAGTAGGTAAAAACAAGAATAAGAGCAGCCGTAAAGCTAAGCGGTGTTAATTGTGTTAAAAGCTGCGCGGGTCCTGCTGTAAAAGCAGCCGCTACTAAAATCATTAAAATAAGTGAGATGACATTCACTGCTGATTTTACTGTATTGCCTAAGTATTTTGCGACAAGTGCCGGAAACTGAGCACCTCCATGCCGCAATGACAGCATGCCTGAAAAATAATCATGTACTGCACCCGCAAAAATACAGCCGGCCACGATCCAAATAAACGCCACTGGTCCGTAAAGCGCACCCGCTACAGCGCCAAAAATCGGGCCAAGCCCCGCAATATTTAAAAGCTGAATAAACCAGCCTTTCCACCATGACATTGGTACATAATCCAATCCGTCTGTTTTCTCATAAGCCGGCGTCGGCTGTGCATCATTGATGACAAATACGCGCTCGACAAATTTTGCATAAAAGAGATAACCGCAAACGAGCAAAATGATAGCTGATAAAAATGTAATCACGTCTAAAACCCCCTGATGTAAACGTTAAGTGTTTTATCATTTTATATTCCGAAAAATTAAAATACAACCTTTTTTTAAAAAATCTGTCTATTTGTCACATTTTCTTTATTAACAGCGTTATTTTTACATTTTATTCTGCAATAACAACAAAAAAACCTGTTTCAGCTTTTTGCTGAAACAGGTTTAATGATCATTGGATTTCCGCCGGCGAACGCTCCAGGCGGCACATCTTTATTCACAAGCGTCATCGCGGATACAACGGCTCCGTCACCGATTTCGATTCCGGGTAAAATGGTGCAGTTGGCGCCGATCATTACGTTATTGCCAATGACAACCGGCCCAATCCGGTATTCACTTGTTAAATATTCATGAGCTAAAATGGTCGTATTATAGCCGATGATTGTGTTCCGGCCAACCGATATCTGTTCCGGAAACATAATGTCCGGCACGACCTTATACGCAAAAGCGGTCCCATCACCAATTTTCATACCGAGGAGCCGCCGGTATAAAGCGTTTTTCAAGCGAGCAAATGGCACAAATCGTCCCGCTTCAATAACTGCAGTGTTTTTGAATGTTTTCCAGAACGAAACGGTTTTGTATATATGGAAAAGCGGATTAGCTCCGCCTTCTAATGTATACCGTTTCGTCCGTCTCATTTCTGCTTTGCCCCGACCTGTAAAATGTCGAGTAAATCTGACATTGATTGGAGCATGTAATCCGGATTGTACGTATTCAAAAAGTCGCGTCCTTTCAGCGACCAGGCGACACCGGCTGTTTTCACGCCAGCATTTTGGCCGCCCTCGATATCATGATAGTTGTCGCCGATCATGATCGCTTCTTCCGGAGATACACCAAGAGCCGCCAGCGCTTTTTCCACCGGCTCCGGATGCGGTTTTGCATTTTCCACATCATCGAGCCCGACAATCACATCAAAAAACGGATCAAGATGTGTCAGCTTTAGTCCTTTAATAATCGTTTCACGTATTTTTGTTGATACGATCGCCATTTTAAAGCCGTTTTCATGAAGCGTACGAATCGTTTCATACACACCTTGAAATTCAGTGACGAGCGAATCGTGCTTTTCATGATTAAAGGCGCGGTAATGGGCAACCATTTCCGGCGTGCGCTCTTTATCAAGTGCTTCAAACGTATCAATAAGCGGCGGCCCCATAAACGGATACACGTCTTCACGCTCATATTGCCCTGGAAAATAATGATTTAACGTATGAAGAAATGATTCAACGATCAACTCATTTGTATTAATTAACGTACCATCTAAATCAAATAATAAAGTCGTAATGTTTTTCATGTATGTGCAGTTTCCTTTCTTCTTGCCCGTTCAGGCCGATCCCAGAGACGCGCTACCACAATCGTTAAAATGATGGCGGTGACGATTCGAATGAGAAAAAGCGGCCAAACCGGAATTCCAAGTGGAATAAAAATAAGCGTATCTTCAATAACAGCATGGCAGGCCACGAGAAAAATAAACGCGAGCGTCACGTCACGCCGGCTGACACCATCTTCTTCCACCGCTTGAATCATCACGGCGGACCCCATTGCCAAACCGATGAGGAGTCCGGATGCCAATGTCATAGATGTATTTTCTTTCATGCCGAGAAAACGTGTGACTGGTGCCACTGCTTTTGAAAACACATCAAGCCATTTTAAATCTTTCGCAATTTGAATCATGACCATAAGTGGAATAACAATCATGGCAAGCTGTAAAACGCCGAAAACCGCTTTTTGCAAACCAAGCAGCAAAATCGCGCCCCATGTTTCCGGCTGAGCCGTCACTTCAGGGACCATGCCATATTGAGCAATGTCGCCGCCTCCCTGCCAGACTAGGTTAATGACGATCCCAGCCGTCAGCGCAAGTCCGATACGCACCGCTAAAATAATCCATATTTTCACGCCGACTTTCATTGCGACAGTTGATTCAACAAATAGGTTATGCGAAAACGACAGCATCATCGCAAGAATAAATACTTCTTTCACCGTCAACTCCAGCGACAAAATCGCTCCGATCGCCGCGTATAAATTCAAGGCATTTCCGATGACCAATGGAATGGCCGCGTCGCCTGATAAACCGAAAAGGCCCATAATCGGACTGATCAAACTGATAATCCAAGGCAGTACCGGTGTAAACTGCAAAATGGTCACAATCAGTGTGATCGGAAAAATAACCTTTCCGAGCTTCCATGTTGTATTCAGGCCAGTCTGCAATCCTTTTAAAACTGTCTGCTTCATTATGCGGCCTTCCCTTGATTGGTCTGATCCGCATAACGTGGCAGTGTGTATTTCGCGCGGCGGTATATAAGAATGGCAGCCGCTATGACGATAAGCGACAGTGACAATACTTGCGCGATCCGCAAAAAGTCACCCGGCAGCATTAAGCTGTCCGTGCGCATGCCTTCGATAAAAAAGCGGCCGATGGAATACCAGATCACATACGACAAAAACAGTTCCCCGCGTTTCGGATTAACTTTGCGCAAGAAAAGCAGCAGTGCCAATCCAAAAATATTCCAGACGGATTCATATAAAAACGTCGGATGATAATATGCGCCGTCAATATACATTTGATTGACAATAAAGTCCGGGAGATGCAAGTTTTGAAGGAAAGACCGGGTTACTTCTCCCCCATGGGCTTCCTGGTTCACAAAGTTGCCCCAGCGGCCGATCGCCTGCCCTAAAATAATCGATGGCGCCGCAATGTCTGCCAGCTTCCAAAACGAAATGCCGCGCTTTCTTGAAAACACAATCGCCGTAATGACAGAACCGATCAATGCACCATGAATGGCAATGCCGCCATTCCAAATCTGAATGATCGCGCCGGGATTTTGTGAATAGTAGTCCCATTGAAACAGCACATAATACATGCGTGCCGAGATTAGAGCAATCGGAATTGCCCAAATAAGCAAATCTGAAAATGTTTCCTGCGGCAGACCGATTCTGTCGCCTTCTTTTGAAGCCAAATAAAAACCGAGCGCAATGCCGATCCCAATAATGATGCCATACCAATGAACCTGAAAATTGCCAAGTTCAAAAGCGATCGGATTTAACGGATAATCCAAAACATCCCCACCCCTTATTGCTTCTCAGTAATACCGGCATCGTTAATTGCACCGGCCAGTTTATCTGTAAAGTCCTGTGCTGCATTGACACCCATCCGTTTCAGCCGGAAATTCATTGCTGCTACTTCAATAATGACGGCTAAATTTCTGCCTGGACGAACCGGCAGCGTAATTTTTGTGATTTCCGAATCTAAAATCGGCAGCTTGTCTTCTTCAATGCCGAGGCGGTCATATTGCTTTTCCGGGTCCCATAACTCAAGATTGACATTTAACGTAATGATTTTATGTGAACGGACTGCACCCGCTCCAAACAATGTCATCACATTAATAATGCCCAGTCCGCGAATTTCAAGTAAATGCTCAATCAGTTCAGGGGAATTGCCGACGAGACGCCCAATGTCTTCTTGGCGAATTTCGACACAATCATCTGCAACAAGACGATGGCCGCGCTTTACAAGTTCCAGTGCCGTCTCACTTTTACCAACGCCGCTTTGGCCGGTAATGAGCACACCAATGCCATAAATATCAACCAATACACCGTGAATGGCCGTTGTTGGCGCAAGCATGGACTCTAAATAGTTTGTGAGCTGGCTCGAAAATTTCGTTGTCGTCATTTTTGACCGCATCACCGGCACCGAATACGCTTCCGATGCTTCAATCAATTCAACCGGAACACTCAAATTACGTGATACAATAATGGCCGGCGTTTCATAATCACATAGCTTATCCATGCGTTCTTTTTTTTCACCCGGGCTGAGCCGCTGAAAAAATGACAGCTCGGTCATCCCGATTAACTGAACACGCTCCGCTGGATAGTAATCAAAAAAACCAGCAATTTCAAGACCCGGTCGTGACAAGTCACTTAATTTTATCGGACGATGAAGCCCTTCTTCACCACTGACAAGCTCTAAATCGAATTTCTCCAAAAGATCTACTGCACGCACTTTTGGCATTGTTATTCCCTCCCTCTTCACACAAAACGAATTGCCTCCATTGTATCATGTTTCCATTGAAAAACTGCTGTTTCGGTTTCGATTTTCTCTATCCTTCTGTACTTAACGAAAGAAAGGAGGAAAAAAATGAAAATAGTGATTGATGCGGGGCACGGATGGACAACACCTGGAAAACAAACACCGGATGGGATGAAAGAATATGAGTTTAACCATGAAACAGCTTTGTTTTTGCGAAGGGAATTAACGTTTGACATACTGTTTGTTCATGAAGACGAACGTGATGTACCGCTTGCTGAACGAGTCCAAAAAGCAAACGAGGCGTATGCTGATTTATACATTTCGATTCACGCAAATGCATTTGGGATCGGCTGGACAAAACCGCATGGCATCGAAACATACGTGCACTCGTCCCGGCCGGTGAAGGCGCTTTCCTTCGCAAACACGGTACAGCGTGAACTCATTATGGCGACAGGGCGGCACGACCGCGGCGTAAAAACAGCGAATTTTTATGTACTGCGCAAAACAAAAATGCCGGCGATTTTAATCGAAGCTGGTTTTATGACCAACCAAACTGAAGCAGCTTTGTTAAAAACAAAAGCATACCGAAAAACATGTGCACATGCCATTGCATCCGCCCTTCAAAAAATGGATTGACCCACAGCAAAAAGCAGGAAGCGGCCGCTTCCTGCTTTTACTTTTTTCGTATAATGGTCATTTGCAGTACAATATTGACGAGTGACATAATGATCGCAATTACGAGGGCAAGGCCGAAGCTTTCAATGTCGAATGCATAACCCATAATGCTGTCTGTCATAAGCAATGTAATCGCGTTTATCACAAACAGGAAAAAACCAAGTGAAATCATTGTGATCGGCAGCGTCAAAATAACGAGTACTGGCCGGACGATCAAATTTAAAATTGACAAAACGAGACTGGCAATAATCGCATCTAAAAAACTGTTAACATGCAGCCCCGGAAAATAACCGGCCAGTGCCACAAACAATACTGCGTTAATGAGCACGCTAATCAGCCAGCCCATCATCAAAACGCTCCCTTACTTTTAAAATTAAATGCCTGCCCCAAATGAATCGTCCGGCGGTGTCTGGCGCAAGGACGCCATCCGCAGTGTAACAGAGCCTGTTTTTGTTTCTGCATCCACAACGAGCTGGCGCCCATCAAGCAGGTTATCACTCTCAAACTTTAATGATTTTTGAATGCGCTCGTCTTTTTCTGTTACGTTGGCCATACCGGTTTCCGGCAATGTAAGCCGTCCCGCTGTTGTCCGCATTTCGCCTCTTACAGCCAATTCCTGCGGTACATACAATTCAATATTGCCCGTCATCGATTCTGCACGAACCGCTTCCGCTTTATCCGTTTTTGCATCATATAGAACATTTCCGTTAAATGACTGCAAATCAGCAAAACGGTACGTACCGACAATATGAATCGCGCCATTAAACGTGTTTAATTCAGCCCGTTCGCCTTCGCAGTCGATAATACGGATCGGTCCATTGCCTGTTTCCGCTTCAAGTGCAGCGATTGTACTGTTTTTTAATTCGATTTTTCCGTTTCCGGAACGAACTTCAAGCTTCTCCGCCTGCACATCACGCATGTCGAATGCGCCGTTAAATAGTTTGACCGTTACATCCTCTAACTCACTAGATGGTACATAAAGCGTAACATCCGTTTTCATCAATTTTAAGCCGACAGAAAAGGACAACTTATCTTCACGCGCATAAAAAATGCTGTTTTTCAGGAATGACTCTCGTGCTTCCTCTTCTGTTGCAGCACCATACACTTTCACATGGCACTCCGCTTTAACACCTTCTCCATCCCACGGACGAATGGCTACCGCACCATTTGCTGTTTCAAGCTTTAAGCGCCGCGGTTCAATGCCTTGCTCATGAAAAACGTGGGTGAACTCAGCACCTTTACCAACAAACGGCACCTCGACATCTTTTAAGCGCTGCATAGCAGACTGCATGAATTCAAACAATTTCTCTTTTGACTGGGTGACAGTTTCAGTTTTCGGGCGCTGACCGGCTATTTTTTGTCCAAACTTCTCAAGCTCTTCAAAAATGCTGCCAAATCCTTTCAAGCTTTCCGTTGATTTAGCCGAAGAACCCGCAACAGTGTTTGTCGCTGTGCTGCTTTTCTCTAATGCTTCAATCAATTTCACTGCTTCATCTGCTGAAATAATCCCCGACTCCAACATTTTCAAAATTCGCAGCTTTTCTTCGCTCATAAATGTGAACCTCCCGTTTTTATATCCTATTCGTTTATACGAATCCATTGTCAAAAGGTTTCATTTTTTATTTTGCCTGGACAGCCATCCGTTCCCTGTCACGCTCTAAAATTTTCTTCAAATAATAACCGGTATATGATTCTTTTGTGTCCGCAATTTCTTCCGGTGTACCGAATGCCACAATGGTTCCGCCCTTATCCCCGCCTTCAGGACCAAGATCGACCAGGTAGTCAGCCGCTTTTATTACATCGAGATTATGTTCGATGACAAGCACAGTATCCCCATTTTCTACGAGGCGCTGCAATACTGCGAGCAGCCGGGCAATATCGTCGGTATGAAGACCGGTAGTCGGCTCATCCAAAATATAAAACGAGCGGCCATTGGAACGACGGTGCAATTCAGATGCGAGCTTAACACGCTGCGCTTCTCCCCCTGATAACGTTGTGGCAGGCTGTCCGAGCGTAATATACCCAAGGCCAACGTCTGCAATCGTTTGGAGCTTTCGGCTGATTTTTGGAATGTTTTCAAAGAAAATAAGTGCATCGTCTACCGTCATTTCAAGTACATCTGAAATATTTTGGCCTTTGTATTTCACTTCAAGTGTTTCACGGTTATACCGTTTGCCGTGGCATACTTCACACGGCACATACACATCGGGCAGAAAGTGCATTTCGATTTTAATAATCCCGTCACCCCGGCACGCTTCACAGCGGCCGCCTTTTACATTAAAGCTAAAGCGTCCTTTTTTATATCCGCGTACTTTCGCTTCATTTGTCTGTGCAAATACGTCACGAATATCGTCAAAAACGCCTGTGTATGTGGCCGGGTTGGAACGAGGCGTCCGCCCAATTGGTGATTGGTCAATATCAATGACTTTCTCCAGCTGGTCAATCCCTTTTACTTCTTTGTGGACACCCGGACGCGCTTTTGCTTTATTGAGCTTTTGGGCGAGCGTCTTATACAAAATTTCGTTAATCAATGTACTTTTTCCGGAACCTGATACACCGGTTACAGCAGTAAACAAACCGAGTGGAAATTTAGCTTTGACATTTTTTAAGTTATTTTCTTTCGCACCTGTCACTTCAATCCAGCGTCCATCCGGTTTGCGTCGTTCTTCCGGCAATGGAATGTATTTTTCACCGGATAAATATTGGCCGGTAAGCGATTTTTTATTCTCCATCACTTCTTTTGGTGTTCCAGCCGCGATCACTTCTCCTCCATGGACACCGGCACCCGGTCCGATATCAATTAAATAATCAGCTGCGATCATCGTGTCTTCATCGTGCTCCACGACAATGAGCGTATTGCCGATGTCGCGCATATTTTGCATCGTCTTAATCAATCGATCATTATCACGCTGATGAAGACCAATCGATGGTTCATCCAAAATGTACAAAACGCCTGTCAGGCGTGAACCGATTTGCGTGGCGAGCCGAATCCGCTGCGCCTCACCGCCCGATAATGTGCCCGCCGCGCGGCTCAACGTTAAATAATCAAGACCGACATTGATTAAAAAGCCGAGACGTTCGCAGATTTCTCGCAAAACGAGACGGGCAATCTGCATTTCTTTTTCCGTCAGAACGATGTCTTTAAAGAAATCCGATGCTTCTTGAATGGAAAAAGCGGTCACTTCGGATATATTCAAGCTGTCAATTTTCACAGCAAGGCTTTCTTTTTTCAGGCGCTGGCCTTTACATGCCGGACAGTTAGATTCACCCATGTATTTTTCCATTTGGTCACGGATGTAGTCAGAGCTTGTTTCTTTATAGCGGCGCTCAATGTTGCTGAGCACACCTTCAAATTGAATGTAGTTATCCCGGATTTGGCCAAAATCATTTTCATAACGGAAACGAATTTTATCCCTTCCGGAACCATTTAATAATTTATCCGTCTGTTCAGCCGGCAAGTCATTCCACGGCGTATCCATATCAATCTTGTAATGTGCGCAAACAGCTTTTAACAGCTGCGGGTAATATTGAGAACTGATTGGTTCCCACGGGGCAATCGCATTTTCATGTAATGAAAGACCTTTGTCTGGAATAACGAGATCCACGTCCACTTTTTTCTTCATGCCAAGACCATCGCATGTCGGGCAGGCGCCAAACGGGCTGTTAAATGAAAACATGCGCGGTTCAAGTTCACCGACCGAAAATCCACAGTGCGGACAGGCGTGATGTTCACTGAAGAGCATTTCTTCTTCGCCAATGACATCGATAATAACGTTTCCTTCTCCAAGACGAAGTGCTGTTTCAAGCGAGTCAGCTAAGCGTGCTCCCACGTCTTCTTTTATAGCAATCCGGTCAATAATGACTTCAATAGAATGTTTTTTATTTTTTTCCAGCTCTATTTCTTCTTCTAAATCGCGCATCTCACCGTTGACACGGACACGGACGTAGCCTTGGCGCTTCACATCTTCAAATACTTTCGCATGTGTGCCTTTGCGTCCGGAAACGATTGGAGCGAGCACTTGGATCTTCGTCCGTTCGTCGAGCTCCATGACACGGTCTACCATCTGACCGATCGTTTGTGACGTAATTTCGATGCCGTGAATCGGGCAGACAGGACGTCCGACCCGTGCATATAAAAGCCGCAAGTAATCATAAATTTCAGTTACGGTTCCGACAGTCGATCGCGGATTGCGGCTCGTTGTTTTCTGGTCAATTGAAATCGCCGGCGACAGCCCTTCGATCGAATCAACATCCGGTTTATCCATTTGGCCTAAAAACTGACGGGCGTAAGCGGAAAGCGACTCCACGTAGCGCCGCTGTCCTTCCGCGTAAATGGTATCGAACGCGAGTGATGATTTTCCAGAGCCGGACAGCCCCGTTAATACGACAAGCTGGTCGCGGGGAATCGTAATGTCAATGTTTTTTAAATTGTGGGCACGTGCCCCTTTTACCGATATATGATCAATGGCCATATGAGCACCTCTATTCTGATTTCAATTCAAACAATGCGTCGCGAAGGTCCGCGGCTCTCTCGAAATCGAGTGCTTTGGCCGCTTCTTTCATTTCCGCTTCGAGATTCATAATAAGTTTTTGTCTTTCCTGCTTCGACATTTTTTTACCAGTTGTTTTTGACGTGTACGTTTCAGTGTCTTCCGCTGCTTGTGTCGCGCGGATTACATCGCGAATATCTTTTTGAATCGTCATTGGCGTCACGCCATGCTTTTTATTATAGGCTTCTTGAATTTCCCGGCGCCGTTTCGTCTCGCTAATGGCTTTTATCATAGAGTCGGTCATTTTGTCCGCGTACATAATAACTCTTCCTTCTGAATTACGCGCCGCGCGGCCCATCGTCTGAATCAAAGACCGCTCAGAACGCAGGAAGCCTTCTTTATCCGCGTCCAAAATGGTTACAAGCGAGACTTCCGGGATATCGAGTCCTTCACGCAGCAAGTTAATGCCGATAAGTACATCGTATTTGCCGAGGCGCAAGTCCCGGATAATTTCAATCCGTTCGAGCGTTTTAATTTCCGAATGCAAATACTGGACTTTGATGCCGATTTCTTTCAAATAATCGGTTAAGTCTTCCGACATTTTTTTCGTTAATGTCGTCACAAGCACCCGCTCATTTTTCTCAACCCTTTCATTAATTTCACCGATCAAGTCATCAATCTGCCCTTCAATCGGCCGTACTTCGATCGTCGGATCAAGCAGGCCGGTTGGACGAATAATCTGCTGGGTCATCTTCGGGGTAAGATCAAGCTCATATGGACCAGGTGTAGCCGAAACGTAGACAACTTGATTAATGTGATCTTCAAATTCGGTAAATGTCAGCGGGCGGTTATCTTTCGCGGATGGCAGGCGGAAGCCGTGATCCACCAGCACCTGCTTGCGGGCCTGATCTCCGTTGTACATACCACGCACTTGCGGCAGTGTTACATGTGACTCATCAATGACCATTAAGAAGTCTTTCGGGAAATAATCAATCAATGTATAGGGCGTTGAACCAGGTGGTCGAAGAGTCAAATGACGAGAATAGTTTTCAATACCTGAACAAAAGCCCATTTCCCGCATCATTTCCAAATCGTAACGCGTCCGCTGCTCTAAACGCTGTGCTTCAAGCAGCTTTTCTTCGGCCCGCAGTTCAGCCAGCCGCTCTTCCAGCTCTTGTTCAATATTACCGATGGCGATATTCATTTTTTCTTCCCGTGTAACAAAATGACTTGCGGGGAAAATGGCCACGTGATCGCGGTCGCCAAGAATTTCACCAGTCAACGCATCGACCTCGCGGATCCGGTCAATGTCATCTCCGAAAAATTCAACACGGATGCATTGCTCATCCCGTGATGCCGGAAAAATTTCTACAACATCACCGCGCACGCGAAATGTCCCGCGCTTAAAATCAATATCATTTCGTGCGTATTGAATGTCCACAAGACGCCGCAGCAGTTCATTGCGTGCGATTTCCATCCCGTTCCGGAGCGAAATGACCATTTCTTTATATTCTTCCGGTGAACCGAGGCCGTAAATACACGAAACAGACGCGATAATAATCACATCATCGCGTTCAAATAAGGAAGACGTCGCCGAGTGACGGAGCTTATCAATCTCCTCATTAATGCTTGCGTCTTTCTCAATAAATGTATCCGTCTGCGGTACATACGCTTCCGGTTGATAATAATCGTAATAGCTGACAAAATACTCGACTGCATTATCCGGAAAAAATTCTTTAAATTCGCTGTAAAGCTGGCCGGCGAGCGTCTTGTTGTGCGCAATGACAAGCGTCGGCTTTTTTATTTCTTGTATCACGTTAGAGATCGTAAATGTTTTTCCTGTACCGGTCGCACCGAGCAGCGTTTGCTGCTTTTTGCCACTGCGGATCCCTGTAACAAGTTCCGCGATTGCAGCCGGCTGGTCGCCTTCCGGTTTATATTTAGAAACTAAGTTAAATTCCTGCGCCAACGCATAGGCCTCCTCTGTCTCATATCCGTTCTTCTTACTACTATACTTCCCATTTTAACATGATCGAAACAAAAAAAGCCAACAAAAAGCACACACTTGTTCGGAGTACATGCCATTGCTGCCTTTTAAAGAATATCCAGCCAAATTTTCACCGCTGTTCCAGCGATTAAGATCGCCAACAGCCCTTGTGAAATTTTGACGTTCATTTTTTGTCCGTCTTTTGCACCAAGTGGAGACGCAATTAAGCTGGCGATGACCAGCATAATCGGTACAAGTAAAAATGCGCCAGCTGCTCCGACAATCTCTGAGCCAATACCAACGAAGAAAGCGAGTCCAGCGACCAGCCATTTATTGAAAACAAGCTTATTAAGCGGCCTTCAATCATACCCAATCCCTATTAAAATACAACAAAAAAACACCGAAGTATTTTTCGATGTCAGTTGAGCTTTACTTTTAACTGCTTCATCATCCGGTTAGATAACCAAAGACCAGCTGTTAGTGAAAAAGCATCAATAATAATTAATTCCCACGTATGGGTATATCCTTTATAGGCGGATGCGGCAATAAGTGCGACTGTTAAAATAAGACCGAGAAACTGGTTGTACGTTACGCGTGAAAAAAGCAAAACGAGCAAAGCAGGCATAAGCAGCGCCAGAATCATCTTATCAACCATCATCTTCCTCCCAGCTGTTTTCTTTTATCATACTGGATTTTTGCGAATTCGAAAAGACCAGATTTATTCAGACCGGCTGATAATGCGCTCTGTTAAATCGCGAAGCTCACTATGGGGCATGAATTTTTCTGCAAGCATATCAGGCATAATATGATCAATAAAATATTGTACGCAATGAAGATCCTGAAATTTCAAGATTGTATTAAGTGCTTCTTCATAAATTTCAAAAAAGAGCGGGTCCGGATTACGCTTCAAAATTTCACCATACGCTTCATACAACAAATCTACTTTATCCGCTACCGATAAAATACGTCCTTCGAGCGTGCTGTCTTTCCCTTCCTTCAGACGGCGAAAGTATGCTTCGTGAAATTCTGTCGGAAATTCCGCTTCAATAAAACGGCGCGCCATTTGTTCTTCTACTTGCGAAAACAGCTCTTTTAATTCCGTTGTCGCATATTTGACGGGTGTTTTAATGTCACCGGTAAACAATTCCGCATAGTCATGATTGAGTGCTTTTTCGTAAAGCGACCTCCAGTTGACTGTTTCTCCGTTCATTTCTTCGACTGTCCCTAAAAACTGCGCGATTTTCGCCACTTTAAATGAATGAGCCGCCACGTTATGCGATTGAAATTTAAATTTCCCCGGCAGGCGATATAAATGTTCAAGATCTGACAACGTTTTAAAATATGTATGAACCCCCATGATATCCACTCCTTTTTTATCAATTAATGAACTTCTTCTAAGAACATGCACGTCCTGTGCATAACGAAGAAGTCAATACTTCCTGTATAAGTGAACTTCTTCTAAGAACATGCACGTCCTGTGCATAACGAAGAAGCCAATACTTCCTGTATAAGTGCTCTTCTTGTATAAGCTATGATGCCTATTGTACCGACAAATAGACAGAAAAAAAAGAAAAATCTGCTCTGTTATTGAATAAACAGGCAGATTTTTCAGATGAATTCGGTTACATTGTCCAATATTGTTTATTCCTCCATTTTGCTTAAGCAGCGTTCACACTCTGCATGATACGATTCGTGCTGCTCCACCATCTGCGCACCGCACTGGCAGCACTCTTTTCCTGGAATGTTACGGTAAAATTCTAATGGCATCATGTTGATGACCCCCTCTAAATTTTTAGATAATGTATTGCTGTTAAACCTATTGTATTATAACAGATAAAATAAGTCAACACCTGTTATATAATAAATTTTTTAAAAAATAAAAAAAACGTCCTCCTGATTGAGGACGTTTCATAGTGTTGAAAAAGAAAGGTATCAAGAAAATTTATTATTTTTTTTGCTACAATCGTCCATTTTTTCAAGCGAGAAATCGACTGTTTATTTGGAAAAGAGGCGTCAGGGGCTGCGGTCTGCCGGTTCCGCTTTTCTGCTGGGCGAACGGTGAACGAGCCCGCACTTCGTGCCGACTGTTTCACCCTGTCCGCTCGTCCAGCGGAAGTCTCCACCGGCAGCCCTCCGCCGTTGTGGTTCTAAAAAAGCAGAGAATATGCGAACAAGACCTGCTTTGAATCTCCTATTCTTTTTGGGAAATCATATCGTCCTAAAAGCGGAAGCCTCTTATGATTTACACAGAATGTCTCCTTCTGAAAAAGCATTCTTTCCTTTACTTTCGGACCGCTTTTCTTGCCAATAAAGAAGGGGAATGTAACATTTTGATCGCTGCTTCTCCTCCCCACTAAGGCGGCTGGCGCAGGACGGAGACTCCATGGGGATCAGCGGGTCAGATGAGATCCACCTTTGACGCGGCAGCGGCAAAGGTTAGCTCACCACCCGCCCCCAGGAACGCGCAGTCCTGCAGAAGCCGCCCTGCTAGACGAGGCGCAAGCACAGTGGTTCAAAAAGAAGGAACTTGTCACCTATTCTTTATTGACAAACTCTTATTTCAACAGAATGAAACGTCCTCCTGATTGAGGACGTTTAATCGGAAAACACAGAGTCATCCATATATTCTTTTTCTTCAGGTGCGAATAACAGCCCAAGTTCGTGATGTTCATTTTCATAAATAGAGCCTTGTACAAATCGAAGCTGGCCGTTTAAGCCAATGACTTCAAGCTTGCAATACGCCGCATTTTTTTGGAGCGCTTTGTAAAATTCCGGCTCTGTTTGGACCGGTACATCGTTTACTTTTGTGATGATCTCGCCGATGCTGAGCCCCATCTTTCGAGCAGGCGCTGCAGGCAATACCCCAACAATCATAATCCCTTTGGATTGCGTCGTAAAAAAGTAAGGACGGTGCTTTTCATAGCCGTAGTGGCGACGGGTAATCGCGAACCGGGCGGCGGCAGCAAACAGAACGGCCAGAGCCGAAAGCTGCCATACCCAATAAGAACTTGCTGCTATTATCAAAGCGAATATGCCTGCCCAAATAACACTTTTTCCCGTTGACTGCACAGCGAGAGCCGGAAGTGTACTGCGGACAATCATTGAAAAGCCGATTAAAAACGGAAACAACACAAGATAGTAGCTTTCTGCTCCAATCGGAATGACCGGCCACCAGTCCCCAAACGCCTCAAGCGGGCGGCTTGCTGGCACTGGCAAAAATACGGGCACGAGCCAAAGGCGGCGGGCAAGATGAACCGCTGTTTTTTGCCCCCGCTTGCTTATTTCAATACGGGGAGATGTCCCTTGATGACCCCGCTTACGGATGAGTACGCCTTCTGCTATGACGAGAAGAGCTGTTAAGATCGCCAAAATGGTCAAGATAGCGCTCATTTGAAGAGGCTTATATAAAATGAACGAATAACCAAGCTGTTCAGACAGCACAAATACGGCGTAAGCTGCTGTTAATGTCCATGCGGGCGATAGGAGAAAAAAACCGCCGATACTGAAGATAATGAACAATGCAGCCATAAAACTTAATAGGTCAGCTGGGAGTGCCAGCCCAAGTGTGAGCCCAACTAACGATAACATGAAACCAACCGCTAAGCTGGATGGCAAAATAAACCGAATTTCCTGATATATGTCATACACGCGCGTGTCAAAGTCCTTGCGCTCACGTGTGACACGAAACATGCCAACGATAAAAGCCAGAACAAATGAAAAATAAAAGATAGGATGAAGCAATAATCTTCCTGCTGCAGCACCGAGCTGCATAAGCCAGTCCAAAGCCATAAAAGTCCCTCCAGAGCGTTGCACAAAAATCTTTCTCTCTATTGTATCAGAAAGCCTGTGCAATCGTTAACAGACTTGCGGCGTTTTTTCGTCAAGCTTCGTTCAGCGCCTTTTCAAGCTCACTGATAATATCTTCTGCTTCTTCAATACCGATCGAAATGCGGACCATTTTTTCCGATACGCCAACTGCTGCTTTTTCTTCTGCATTCAGTGAACGATGGGACGTGCCAAAGGGCCACGAAACCGTCGTCTCCACACCAGCGAGTGACGGTACAATTTGAATCCAGCCAAGCGAACGGAAAAAGACCGCTTCATCTGTGTGATCCGCTAACTCAATCGTGACAATTGCGCCGTTGCCTTTTTCGGATACGCCTTTTGGATAAAATACTCCTTTTACATTCGGCTGCGTGCTGAGCCAGTCTGACACTTTCTGCGCATTCGCTGATTGGCGTTCCATCCGCAAACCGAGTGTCTTTGCTCCTCGGCAAGCAAGCCATGACTCAAACGGACTCAAATTCAAGCCGATGTTCACAACGCGGCTGCGTGCGGCAGCTATGTATTCTTCTTTTCCTACGACAACACCAGCTGAAACGTCGCTATGTCCGCCAATGTATTTTGTCGCAGAATGAACGACCATGTCCGCGCCCAGTTCAAATGGTTTAACTAGATAAGGGGTCGCAAACGTATTGTCCACAATAAGCACAAGTTCTTTTTCCTGGGCAAGTGCTGACATACGGCTCAAATTCTCCACGCGCAAAAACGGATTTGTAATGGATTCTGTATATAAAATAACAGTCTCCGGGCGAATCGCTGCTTCAATGGCCTTCTCATCTTCAAAATTGACAAAAGATGTATCAATGCCCATCCGCGCCAATTCTTCTTTCAGCATGTAAAAGGTGCCGCCATATACATCATGTGCTGCCACAAGATGATCGCCGCTTTTGGCTACAGCAAGCACTGCCGCCATAATCGCCCCAAGTCCTGAAGACGCAGCAACACCCGCTGGCGCGCCTTCAAGGCGTGCCGTGGTATTAGCCAGCTCGTCTGCGTTCGGATTGCCGACACGCGTATATAAGTATGGTGCTTCGCCGTTATAATAGCCTTCCATTTCTTCTAAACTATCAAATGAAAACACCGATGTCTGATAAATCGGCGTCACTTTGCTTTGAATATGCTTTGGCAATTTTTCGCCATGCACCGCTTTTGTATTAAATGAATCCACTATCCCCACTCCTTTTCACCTGTTCATTATATTCCGAAAATTGCACAAAAACAAATCCGCCTTTGAGAAAAGCGCAAGGCGCCCGTTTATCAGCGACAAGCATAAGACGAGCCCTTCAGGAGGCGCTTTTTGCCTCCAGAAGGGCTTGACCTATGACCTCGAGCTGATGGCGCCTGGAGCTGGACATCATTAAGGATATAATATTTTCTTAGCCTTTTAAAAACAGCCTGTTACTTGATAAGGTTCTTCATCATTGGCACGTCCATCGGTCCAACAATTTTTTGATGCACCGTCCCATCTTCATTTAGAACATAAGTAGTCGGAATCGTATATACTTCGTACGCTTCTCCCACCGTGCCGTCTTCGTCCATTAAAATGGGAAACGTTAATTTATATTGATCGGCGAAATCCTTCGCTTTTTTATTGCTTTCTTCTAAATTGACTGCTAAAATTTCAACGTTTTCTGGTTTTTCTTCATAAAAAGACTGCATATGCGGCATTTCCGCTTTACACGGAGGACACCACGTCGCCCAGAAATTTAAAAAGACTTTTTTCCCTTTGTAGTCTGACAGCTTTACTTCGTTTCCGTCCATTTTTCCGACTGTAAAATCAGGTGCTTTGTCACCGACAGCAATCCCTGTTTGGTCGTTATTAACTGCTATGCCTGCTTCTCCGATATCTGTAACGTCTTTACGGTCATTGTACAAATTAAAGCCGGCAATGCCAATTAAGAAAGCAATCAGCAAGATGCCAAACCACTTTTTACTCATTTCTTTTTCCTCCACATGATGATATAAGCCGTAACCAATGTATAAACCATTGCTTCTACGCTAAAAACGTCTCCATCAGCTGATAAAAACAGCAGCTGCCAAAACAAAAGTAAAATAAGTGCCCGCTCCACGCCTTCTTTGGCGACAAAGAAAAAGAGCACGCTTCCTGCCGTTTGAATTCCATCCCAATAGGTCCACGATCCACTTAAAAGAGCAAATGCAAGTGGATAAATAGCGACAACGACTGCCCAGGCAAGTGCCGCTTTATATGCAGGCATTTTTTTCATCCCCATATAGGCGAGTGCCACCATGATGCCAAGGATAAAACCGTTTGTGCCGCCGTTAAAATAAAGAAGGGATAATGGCGCTTTTATAACAAGTTCAAACTGAAATAACAGAATACTTAATTTCCAGACGGCAATAAACAGAAATGCCGCACTGCTCACCTGTTCTGAGAATGCTTTACCGAGTGTTAAACGTGCATACAGCCATGTTCCAAATAAAGCGAGCGCTACGGCTGGCTGCACGACAGGGAGCGTCACATTTCCAATTTGAATAACGTCCATATTTTATCCTTTCCATCATATCATATGAGCTTTTTCCATTCAGTATATACGTACATAGGTATAAAACATAAAAGCCGCCTGTTCAGCGGCTTTTCATAGTGTTGAAAAAGAAAGGTGTCAAGAAGATTTATTATTTTTTTGCTGAAATCGTCCATTTTTTCAAGCGAGAAATCGACTGTTTGTTTGGAAAAGAGGCGTCAGGGGCTGCGGTCTGCCGGTTCCGCTTTTCTGCTGGGCGAACGGTGAACCAGCCCGCACTTCGTGCCGACTGTTTCACCCTGTCCGCTCGTCCAGCGGAAGTCTCCACCGGCAGCCCTCCGCCGTTGTGGTTCTAAAAAAGCAGCGAATAGGCGAACAAGACCTGCTTTGAATCCCCTATTCTTTTTGGGAAATCATATCGTCCTAAAAGCGGAAGCCTCCTATGATTTACACAGAATGTCTTCTTCTGAAAAAGCATTCTTTCCTTTACTTTCGGACCGCTTTTCTTGCCAATAAAGAAGGGGAATGTAACGTTTTTGATCGCTGCTTCTCCTCCCCACTAAGGCGGCTGGCGCAGGACGGAGACTCCATGGGGATCAGCGGGTCAGATGAGATCCACCTTTGACGCGGCAGTGGCAAAGGTTAGCTCACCACCCGCCCCCAGGAACGCGCAGTCCTGCAGAAGCCGCCCTGCTAGACGAGGCGCAAGCACAGTGGTTCAAAAAGAAGGAACTTGTCACCTATTCTTTATTGACAAACTCTTATTTCAACAGAATAAAAAGCCGCCTGTTCAGCGGCTTTTTATTCATCAGCTGCCCCAGCCAATGTAAGCAGCGCCTGCGATGATAAGCAAAATGAACAACACGGCCACCAATGCGAAACCGCTGCCGTAGCCGTTGTCTTTGTATTCGCTCATGCCAATCCACCTCTCTGTTCGTTACATGCACGGAGAAGGAAGGCGGAAGAGCACGCCGTCTATAACGATAAAAAAGTACCTGTTCCCCACTGTATTAAAGCGGTGAGGAACAGGCACTAGTCATTATAAATTAATATATTGCGCCGGATCTACAGAGTTTTCTTTTCCAACTGTCCATGGACCTTTGTGAATCTCAAAGTGCAAATGCTGTCCATACGAACGGCCCGTGTTCCCCATATAGCCGATTGTCTGGCCCTTTGATACGCTTCCACCATTGACGAGACGCTCAGACATATGAGCATATACTGTCGTATATACCTGGCCATTAATAGAATGTGAAATTAATATCGCATTTCCATATGTATCTGAATAATAGGAACGGCTCACAACGCCGTCTGCAGCAGCAACAATTGGCACACTTGCGCTATTGGCAATGTCGATGCCTTTATGGTCGCCCAGTGAGCGCTGCCCGTATCCTGACGTAAATGTCCCCTGAGCCGGACGCATAAACATGCCGCCTGAATCAGATGGTTGAACGGTTGAACGGACAACAGCCGGCTCTGGTGCAGCTTCGGAAACAGATGCTTCTTGAACTGGGGCTGCTTTAGACGCTTTTGCTGCCTCGGCCGCTTTTGCAGCTGCCGCTTCTTGCTCTGCTTTCTTTTTCGCCGCTTCCGCCGCTAAACGCTCCTGCTCCGCAATACGTGCTTGTTCCGCTTGAATCGCTGCTTGAATGGACGCTTCCTGGGAAGAAAGCAGGCTTTGTTCTTCTTCCAGGCTCAGCTTTTGTTCATGTGCTTCGTGTTCATCTGCCACGAGCCCTTTCATGACATTGTTTTTAGCGGTACGCTGCTTTTGGAGCTCCGCATTCATTTTTTCCAGTTCTGCAAGCATCTCTTCTAAACTGACAAGCTGCTCTTTTACTTTTTGTTCGTTTGCTTCAAGCTGTTTTTTATCGTTTTCCTGCTCTTGCAAAATATCTTTATCTGCATTCACAAGAGTCGTTACTGCTGTTGCACGATTGACAAAATCACTAAAACTTTCTGCACCAAGCAAAACGTCAATGTAGCTGGCCGACCCGCCGTTTTGCTGGATCGAGCGGGCACGGTCTTCTAAAACGACAGTCCGTTCCGCAATACGAATCTTTAATTCCTCAATTTCCGCACGAAGCCGCTCAATCTCTGCTTTCGTTTTGGCAATCTCTTGTTCTTTCGCTCTAATCTTTGATTCAGACTCTGTAATGGCGCTGTCCAGCTTACGGATCTCAGCCGTTACGCTGTCCTGCTGCTGCTGAAGTTCGGAAATCGTTTGGTCTTTTTCGCTAATATTATTTTCAAGTCCAGATTTTTGCGACTGAATTTGCTGTTGACGCTTTTGGAGGTCAGATAAACTCTCCGCAGAAGCCCCCCCTGCAAGGCTGAATCCGAGTGACGCTGCGACTGCAAGCGCCATGTATGAACGTCTTTTCAACTGATTGCCTCCTCTCGTCCCTGTATCCATTTTTCTTTATACATTCAAAAAGCGTCTGACTGAAATAAAGCTGCCCCAAATGCCGATAAAAACAGCGATTGCAAGCATAAGAACTGTCACTGGCACAACTAGTGGAATGTAGCCAATAAATTCAACGAAATGTGCGGCTAGCTTAGCTGAAAGTGCCTGTTCCGCATAGTAATATCCAACAGCAATCGCCACAACCGGAATGATAGAACCGAGTAACCCGATCCATAATCCTTCCAATAAAAATGGCCAGCGAATAAACCAGTTTGTTGCTCCCACGAGTTTCATAATCTCAATTTCTTTCCGGCGGGCAAAGATGGTGATTTTAATTGTGTTAGAGATTAAAAACATGGCAGTAAACAAAAGACCTGCTACGAGGACAATGCCGACATTGCGGGCTGTTTTCATAAAGCTGAATAAGTTTTCAACCTTTTCCTCTCCATATATGGCGGTTTCGGTCTGTGCAAACTGCTCGATTTTCCGCGCCGCATCCGGTGTATCCTGCGGACGCGCTGTTTTTACGATAAACACATCATACAGCGGATTGCTTTGCTCAAATAAGGTAAAGTCGCTGCCCATATCCTTAATAATGTTTTGCAGCTCTTGTTCCTTTGATGAATATTCGACATTTTCAACTTCAGGTAGATTTTCAATTTGCGCTCTCAGCTGTTCTTTATCGGCTTCAGTTAAATCCAGCTTTACATGAACTCGTACTTCTACATCATTTTCAATGTCTGTGCCTATTTTGTTTAAATTAAGCATAATGACAAGAAAAATACCGGTTAACAGAAGTGTGACCGTAACTGCCGAGACGGCCGCGAATGTCATCCATCCATTACGGCGCAGATTTTTAAAGCTTTCTCTAAAGTGACGGCGGAATGTTCTAGGCTTCATAACCGTAATCACCCCGCTGTTCATCCCGGACAATTCGTCCGTTTTCAATCGCAATGACGCGTCGGCGGATCTTATTCACAATGTCTTTATTGTGCGTCGCCATGACAATCGTGGTCCCGCGTTCGTTAATGGTCTCAAATAACCTCATAATATCCCAAGATGTGTCGGGATCCAGATTGCCTGTCGGTTCATCGGCAATGACCACTTTCGGATTATTGACGATCGAACGGGCAATCGCGATTCGCTGCTGTTCGCCGCCGGACAACTCTGTCGGCAGCATACGCGCTTTATGCTTAAGCCCAACCAAATCGAGCACTTCCATCACCCGCTTGCGAATGACAGCCGGCTCTTCCTCAATCACTTCAAGCGCAAACGCCACATTTTCATATACATTTAAAAGCGGCAAAAGCTTAAAGTCCTGGAAGACAACACCGACTTTTCTGCGCAGCGCCGGAATGGATCGCTGCTTAAGCAAAGCAATATTCATTCCGCCAACCGTAACCATGCCGCCGGATGGCTTTTCTTCTCGATATATTAATTTGATAAACGTCGATTTTCCGGCACCACTTGGACCGACGATATACACAAACTCTCCTTGCTTTATCGTGACGTCAACGCCTGATAGCGCTGTGACCCCGTTCGGGTATTTTTTTGTCACACCTTGCATATCTATCATTCCATCACCTTGTTTCTTTAATTCGAATCGCTGTTATACCCTTTTTTGCTTCCCAAAAAACATTATAGCACTCTTCGTTTTGTCATAATGAAAAGAATATATTACAGATTCATTTCACTGTGTAATATTATTTCGATATGTTTTGACATAACGAGAAAAAAACGCCCTTATGGACGTTTTTTCTCGTTTATTGATTCATAATACAAACAGAAAATAAAGTTTATAATATACTCCCGCTTCCCGTTATTTCTACTTTAGTGTCAATTTTCACTTCGATTTCTGGATACGTTTTTTTCCAATCCATTTTTTTGAATTGCGCCGGGTTCTTTGAGAGGATATGGCGTCCAATCCCAATGGCGTCAGAGTTCGCTTTTTGCATTTTTTTCATCGTTTTACCAAGAAGTTTATTCATTTCACTGGATAATTCCTTGTTTAACTCAGCCAGCTCTTTCGAATCGTTCAGGTGGTTAGGTGGATACTCGATAACCTGGACATCCATTTCGAGTGAAATATCTGCCGATGCTTTTTTCTGCTCTGATACATTAACCTTCATCTTTCGCTTTGAATCCTCCACTAAGACGGTCATCATATACCCATTCTCAGTCTGAATGGTAAATGGCAGCTCTCTGCCCTTTTGTCCCGCGAGCAGCAAAAAGGCCGACGTTTCCAGCGGTTTTAGCGTCCCTGTCATTTTCCGATCATTAAACAGTGCCGCGCCATCCATCTTGGCAGCCTGATCCTTTTTATCATAAGACATGAGCGGAAGCACCGCATCAGTGGCGTCATCAAGCAGAAGGATGCAAGCGAGCTGCAAATCGGTTATCGGCGCGATCGATTCTTGCTCAGCGGTTTCGATCATTTCAAAGAAATATTCACTGTATACCTTGTGTCCCTTAAATTGATTTTGGAAAAACGTTTCCGCTTTGCCTTCCACGACCGCAATTTTGGCATTGAGAGGACTCACTGGTTCTCGATAAAAAGAATCGAGAAGCGGATAGATGTCTTTTTCGGCACTTTCCCGGCCAACAATCAAAACACGTAATTTTGAAATATCAAGCGTGCCGCCCAGCCTGCGATCTAGCTGATAGGAGCTTTCTCTTACCGTTCTCGCGTTCTCTGTAATGATCTGGCTCGCCGATGCTTGTTCCTGCTGGCTGCCTCCGCCACTGCCGCCGCTGCCGCCGCCGGCACCACCTTCTTCTGGAACTTCGAGAGTCAATGCTACACGGTCCTCTTTCGTTGCGTCCAGCCCGACACCAAATATGAGATTCAGGTCTTTTAACATCCTTTGGTCCCAACAGCCTGAAAGAAGCAGGCAGATTGGGATAGCCAACCACCATTTTTTCATGATGATTCCTCCCGTTTTTTCCTCATCATCGCTATAATAAGCAAGAATACTGGCAGTGCAAATAAAAAGAGCGATGACCACGTACCAATTGTTCCACTGATTCGTTCCAGCTCATTGGAGTTCTCCGCATAAAGCGAAACCGGCAAAACGAGCGCGGCAAGCCAATAGACGGCTTTCCGGTGATGCTCCGCTTTTACAAGGCGAGCAGCGCCTAATGCTGCGGCATGTAAATAACTCATAAAAGTTGTAATAGCAAATACAGCCCACGCCGATAAAAAAATAAGATCAACGCGCTCAATGACACCCAGCTCCATTGATCTAACCATGTAAAGTACCGGCTCCGGCACATGCTTTAATTTATCCGAGCTGAAATACATATATGAAAAAGCAGCAAGAAGCGCGTACAAAACAGCCACTATTCCACTCGCACTGGCTGCCGCTTTCCATTTTTCTTTCCCCGAAGCTTTCGTTAAAGGAAACAACAAAAGAAGCATTTCAAATCCTGTAAACGAAAAAAGGGCTTGCTCTGCACCCGTTAAAATAGCAGGCGTTCCTGCAGATCCGACCGGCAGCAGATAGCGAACATTTAAATCATTGACCATAAATAAAAACAGCAAGAACACCGCTGCAAGAAGAAACGATGTAAGTGTAGAAAACCGGGCAATGATGCGTATATTTTCCTTGATAAGATACACCGTGATTCCAATAACGATAACTGCAAATACGCTGCGCGGCGTGTAATGAAATACCCAATTGGCGGATACGGAAAGAAAAATCGCCAGGGTGTAGCAGGCTATAATAAAAAAGAACACGACATACAGTGTATTCAACACAAACCCCACTGCGCGGCCAAGAACCAGCGGTGCAAAATCATACAATGTCTTGTTCGGAAAACGGGAAGACAACAGCCAGATAATCGCGATCCCTGCTTGTACAAGGATACCGGCGAGAAGAATCGATATCCAGCCGTCCTTGCCTGCTTCCCTATGAACGACGTACGGAAGCGATAAAATGCCAACGCCTACATGTATTTGTAACAGCATAAAAAAAAGTTGCTGTTTGCTAATTGTTGCATGTTCTTTCACTCTTTCACCCACTCTCTGGAACCATCTTCTTTCGTTTTATCAAGCGGCATGCTGTCGCTTGGCCGCGTTTTTTGTTTCCAGACCGACCGGCGGATAACGGTATCTTTTAAGTCTTTCCAGCGAAGCGGCGCGAACGGTGCAAAATACGGGGTATTGAGTGAATTCAATTTACACAAATGAATAGCCAGCACCATCATAGCGAAAACAAGCCCGTAAAATCCGAACAGCGACGCCGCCACCATAACCGGGAAACGGATCAGCCGGATGGACATCCCCATTTCCGTAGATGGCACAACGTAGGCGGCTATTGCGGTAAGTGCAACAACAATAACCGTCAGATTGGAAACGAGACCCGCACTAACAACGGATTGCCCAATAACAAGCCCGCCGACAACGCCAATGGTCTGCCCAATAGGACTAGGCAGCCTTATCCCCGCTTCCCGAATTAATTCAATCGTCAGCTCCATAAACAGGGCTTCTACAAGCGGCGGATACGGAATGTTTTCAACTGATCCTTTCATCTGCACAATTAAATCCCCCGGTATTACTTCTGGATGATAGGCCACCACGGCAATATACAGTGCCGGCAGAAGAAACGCGATAAAAAAACCAAGAAGACGGAGCAGCCGGTAAAAAGAACCAGCCCACATACGGCTTGTGTAATCATCCGGTGACTGGTAAAAAGCAAAAAATGTCGTTGGCGCAAGGATAACTGTTGGCGTGCCATCGTTTAATATGGCAATACGCCCTTCCATAATGTTCGCTGCAGCCCGGTCCGGCCGTTCGGTAACGAGAAACTGTGGGAATGGCGACAGCGAAGAATCCTCTATTAATTGTTCAATATGCCCTGCGCTGTAGATCATTTCTGTGTTAATGGACTCCATTCTGCGCTTTAATTCTTTAATAAGCTCTGGATTGGCAATTTTCTTTTCATATACGATGGCGATTTGTTTCTTTACTCTTTTACCTTTTTCCATAAACTCAACAACGAGTTCCTTGCTTTCCACACGACTACGGAGAAGAAAAATATTGGTATTTAGATTTTCAACAAATCCGTCATGTGCTCCGCGAACTATTTTTTCATTTTGGGGCTCCATAATGGTACGAAGAGCCGTTCTTTCTGTGCCGCATATAAAACAAGCGGACTGTCCCTCAAAAAACAGCAGCGTTTTCCCCGTCAAAAGTCCATCTAACGCATCGTTAAAGTCAGCTGCCTCTGTACGGTCAAGCACTGTAATTGAATCTTCCGGACTTTTCGATCTGTTTTCTGTGAGTGGCCTTAGAATATGCTCCTCCACTAATAATGAATCAACAAGTGTTGTTATATATAAAGCAATTCCTTGTGTTTTTCCAAATGAAAACTGTCTCTCTTTCACGTCGCTTGAATTACCCAGCATCTCGGTAAGACGCTTTGTATTATCAGCAGCCGACAGAGAAAACACTCCATTTTTGTCACCACGCCAAAATAACATACTCTTCGTCCCCCTTTTTTCTATAGCATGGGAAGACTGGAGATTTTTATGCACGAAAAAAAGAGCCGACCGAGTCAGCTCTTTTGTCTCTTGGTTATTTTTTTTCTGCCAGCCATGAGGCTACAGCTTCAGCTTCTTCACCTTCTACAACGTTTGCCGGCATTTGGCCTTTTCCGTTATGAATAATGTCTAAAATCTCATCTTTACTGTATTCTGCGCCTATTTTGTCAAGTGCCGGGCCAAATCCGCCTTCAAGGTTGCCTCCGTGGCAGCTTAAGCAGCTTTGCTGATACACTTCTTCACCGGCGGAAGCCGTCGTCTCTTCTGTGCCTTCATCTGTTGCCGGCGCTTCTGTTTCAGTTTCTGTTTCAGTATCTTCTACCGCCGTATTATCTGCCGCATCCTCTTCTTCCCCGCCGCCGCACGCTGCAAGCGCAACTGACGACCCAAGTATGAGCGCTAATAATGATTTTTTCCATTCCATTTGCTGTTCCCCCTCTTGATCTGGATGAAAATCCACCGTTAGTATACCAAACTCCGCCCGTTGAAAAACAGATTGCCCGTGACGAAAAACGCAAGATTGGTTTCTAGCTCTTTTGTTCCCTTCTTCGGATAAAAACAAACGTACAGGCTGGCTTTTTAAAAGCGGCATGACAGCAATCACCGGACACCTCCAACACCGCAAAATTCACGTCTTCCATCCGACAAGGAAAGGGATAAGCGTAAAAATAACGATGCCCACCAAGCCGAGGAAACTATTCCGTTTCATCTCCGTTACGACTTACGCTGCAGCTCTCAACAGTAATTCCTGTCACAAATTCAAAAAAAAAGCAGCTGAAACAGCCGCTTTCAGCGTGTAGACAAATTGAATTTTTTACCGGAATATCTCTTTGCTTCTTTTCATATGAGCTTTTTTAATGGGAGCCGAAAAGGCGGGGGATGCACGGCTTCGCTTTCCATGGGGCAGGCGCTGAGCTCGTCTCCGCCGCGCGCCTCCGCCTGTGCTTTTGGACAAAACAGCATCGTCTGAAGGATCCGTATTCTTTCGCAGCAGCAGTGAAAGAATACATAGAAACGTCCCACGATTGTGAAAGAATTCCCCTATATAAAGACCCACTCTCCATCGCTGCTTTTCTAAACACCTGGTGAAGCCGTCCAGGCGAAGACTCCTGCGGGATGCACGGTCCAACTTCAATTCATTCCGGCACAGGACCCCTCCTGGCTGTTAATATCCTTTATACTGTTCTTCCCGTTCGAGTTCACCAGCCCGCTTTTGTACGTCCGCTGCTGTTTCACTTACAGTCATCATCGCCTCGTGCAGCGTTAGGCGTGATTCGTTATTTTGGGACAGCATTGCAAGCGCTGAAAGACTTGATTCAATGCTTTTCAAGCTGGCAAGACATTGGTTTACTTCTGACGCAACGGTCATTATGAGCCCCCCTCTTCTGCTTCAATTGATACAGCATGAGCAATGCACGGAATCGATTCGCCCTGCTGAAAGGTCAGCGGCGATAAAAGGGCACCTGTGGCGACAACAAGCATACGCTTTATTTCGCCTTTTTTCATTTGATTCAGTAAATGGCCGTATGTGACGACGGCTGAACAACCCGCACCGCTGCCTCCTGAATAAACCGGCTGGCCTTTTCGATAAATCATTATGCCGCAGTCTTTATATTGTGTTTCATGAATAGGAGTCTGGTGTTTTTTGAATAAATCAAGTGAAACGGCATGGCCGATTTCGCCTAAATCCCCCGTGACAATCAAATCGTAGTAGGAAGGCTCGATATTTCGGTCTATGAAATGTGCTTCGATTGTATCGACAGCAGCCGGCGCCATTGCCCCGCCCATATTAAACGGGTCCGTCAGTCCCATATCGACAACACGCCCGATCGTTGCAGACGTCACACGCGGACCTTTTCCATCACCGCTTAATAATGCTGCACCAGCACCAGTTACTGTCCATTGGGATGTCGGCGGTTTTTGTCCGCCGTATTCAGTCGGATAGCGAAACTGCTTTTCCACCGCCGCATTGTGGCTGGATGCGCCGGTCAGTACATGATTCGCTCCTTTTGCATTGATAATCATCGCTCCAAGAGCAAGTCCCTCCATAGACGTAGAACAGGCACCGAATAAGCCAAGATACGGCGCCCCAAGCGTCCGACAGGCGAGGCTCGTCGGCGTGATTTGGTTGATAAGATCGCCGCCTAAAATAAACTGGACTTGGTCTTTTCGGAGGCCGCCTTTTTCCATCGCTTTTTGGCACGCTTCTTCAAACAGAAGCTGGTGCGCTTTTTCATACGAGTCCTGCCCGATCCATAAATCTTCATGCAGAAGATCAAAATCGTCTGCCAGCATGCCATTTGCTTCGAATGGTCCGCCAACCGTCCCCGTTGCTGTAATCACCGGCTTCTGGTCAAATATCCATGTACGATGACCCGCCAGCATTAGAGTCCACCCCATTGGGTCAACAGTGTTTTAATTGTCGCCACAATAAATGCAGAAAACACCCCGAATAAAATCACCGAACCAGCCAGCTTAAACATGTTTCCGCCAACCCCAAGCACAAATCCTTCCGATCGGTGCTCAATCGCTGCTGAAATCACGGCATTGCCGAATCCGGTCAGCGGAACAGCGGAGCCTGCGCCCGCAAATTGGGCAATCCGGTCATACACCCCGAATCCAGTCAAAATCATCGCAATGAAAATCATCGTTCCGGCTGTCGGATTGCCTGCCGTTCGTTCAGTAAAATCAAAAAAGAAAATATAAAAGTATTGAATCGCCTGGCCGATGACACAAATCAAGCCGCCAACTAAAAAGGCATTCACACAGTTTCGAACAACTGGCCGCTTTGCTTCCCGCTGTTTTTGCAGCTCCTGGTATTCCTGCTGAACAGGCGTCAGCGTCTTTTTTTTATTATTTGCCATGTTTTCACATCCTTACGATTGTCGGTACTGCGGTTCTTCCTGCATAATCTGGTCAACGCGCGGACCAATTTGATCGATAATCATTTGCGTTTGCTTTGACGCATCCTCATACAGCTTTTTCGCCTGCTGGTTATCTGTGCTGAGCGAGAATGTTTCAAAGCTCGCCTGCACCGTTTTAAGACCGGCCATCGTTTGTTTTACGTCATTAATAACGGTCATGTTTATCCCTCCTTTTTTATCTGAACACTTGTAGCGTGGCAAAAAAAAGCCATGTTTATTCATCCAAGAAGTAACAGGAAATGTTGACGGGCAGATGGGTACGATAATAGGGGTAAAAGAACGGAGGGATGTAGATGTCAAAGTGGAGCCGGCTGCCAATGGCCTGCCTCATCCTTTATTTTTTCTGTGCGGTACCCGTTTCGGCGGAAAAACAGCTGAATGAACGAGCTGCCTATTATGAAAAAATCGAACGAATGACGATGCTCCCATGGTATTATTTAGCCGCTATTGATCAATACGAGCGAAATATTCAAGCCGTTCGCGATGACATTCCAGATAAAGATGGACCGGCTGCCATTCATTTTTCTAAATCGTTTTGGTCGGGAAAACTGAATCCGGTAAAAGAGACGACAATACCGGCGCTTATTTCTTTTTTTGGCGGAAACGGTCAGGATGGAAACCGCGATGGGAAAGCTGACCCCGATGATCCCGACGATGTCTTTTATACAATGGCACATGTATTAACGAAAAACGGCTTCACAGAAAAAGACATTCAGAAATCGTTAAAGAGCTATTATAAAAAAGACGAAACCGTCAAGCAGATTATGACGATTGCCAGGCTTTATCACCGCTTTGATACGATTCAGCTTGATGATCACTCATTTCCGCTGCCGATTGGGCATAATTATAGCTACAGGAGCACATGGGGCGATAATCGGGGCTGGGGCGGACGGCGCATTCATGAAGGAACGGATCTTTTCGCTTCTTATGGTGTTCCTGTCCAAGCGACAACATACGGAGTCATTGAAATAAAAGGGTGGAACGATTATGGCGGGTGGCGAATCGGCATACGTGACGCTCAAAATGTGTACCATTACTTTGCCCATTTATCCGGCTTTGCAGAAAACATTAAGGAAGGCATGATTGTGAAGCCTGGTACTGTCATTGGATATGTCGGCAGTTCGGGCTATGGCAAGCAGGGCACATCCGGCTTATTCCCTCCTCATCTTCACTACGGCATGTACAAATACAACGGCCGAACCGAGTGGGCATTTGATCCGTACCCATCGCTCGCGCATTGGGAGCAGCAGGATCGGCAATCACAATGACAGAAAAAAAACCACCGAACCGAAATGGCTCAGGTGGTTTTTCATTTTATTATAAACGGGAGCGAAGATAGGCGTTAATGAATGCACTAATATCGCCATCCATAACCGCTTGAATGTTCCCTGTTTCTTCGTTTGTCCGGTGGTCTTTCACCATGGAATATGGATGGAAGACGTATGAACGGATTTGGCTTCCCCAGCCGATTTCTTTTTGCTCGCCGCGAATCTCAAGAAGCTCGGCTTCCTGCTCTTCCAACCGGCGCTGATACAATTTACCTTTGAGCATTTTCATCGCGTGTTCACGGTTTTTAATTTGCGAACGCTCAGTTTGGCACGTCACAACGACACCTGTCGGGATGTGGGTAATCCGGACAGCGGAGTCCGTCGTATTAATATGCTGACCGCCGGCACCACTCGCCCGGTACGTATCAACTTTCAAATCTTCCGTCCGGATGTCGATTTCGATTTCCTCATTGAATTCCGGCATCACTTCACACGATACGAAAGACGTATGACGGCGGCCTGATGAATCAAATGGTGAAATCCGTACGAGGCGGTGAACGCCTTTTTCCGCTTTTAAATAGCCGTATGCGTTGTGGCCTTTAATAAGCAGGGTGACGCTTTTTACGCCCGCCTCATCGCCCGGTAAGTAATCCATTGTTTCCACTTTAAAGCCGCGTTTTTCCGCCCAGCGTGTATACATGCGAAGCAACAGCGATGCCCAGTCCTGTGACTCGGTTCCGCCGGCGCCCGGAT
Source organism: Domibacillus sp. A3M-37 (assembly GCF_024213455.1). Lineage (NCBI taxonomy): Bacteria > Bacillati > Bacillota > Bacilli > Caryophanales > Bacillaceae > Domibacillus > Domibacillus sp. A3M-37. The sequence goes on from NZ_JANAVL010000001.1 coordinate 401,868, forward strand.
GCAGCTCAAGGATCGCATTGTTTTTATCATGCTGCTCGCTAAGCAGCATCTGCAGCTCATAATTTTCAAGACGTGTACTGAATTTTTTCATTTCCGCAGTAAGTTCTTCATGCAAATCCTTATCATCTTCTTCTTTTAATAACTCATGAGTCATTTCAAGGTTTTCCTGTGTCTCCACAAGGTCCTTATATTCATTGACCATCTCTTTCAATGCATTCGATTCATTGATGACCGTTTGGGCACCATTCTGGTCGTTCCAAAATTCAGGGTCAAGCATGCGGTCTTCAAGTTCCGCCATTCGAGCCTCTTTGTTTTCTAAGTCAAAGAGACCCCCTGAAGTCCGCCAGTTTTTCGGCTGAATTGTCAAGCGTGTTGCGAATTTCAAATAGTTCCATGTGATCCACCTCGGGTTAGTTTTAAAAGTTTGGTGCAGTTCGGCCGCATTTAGTGCGACTTTCTCAATTGGTTGTGCGAATCGGCTGCGCTTTGTGCGATTTGCTCGCGTTGTTGTGCGACTCATCTGCGTCTTGTGCGGTTTTCGCCACGTTTGGTGCGAGATTACTCCTGAAGACCGTGACAGCTTTTGAATTTCTTGCCGCTGCCGCATGGGCATAGTTCGTTGCGGCCGATCTCCGGTGCTTTACGGAGCGGTTTTTTCTTTTTAGCGCCTTCGTCTTCTTTCGGGTTGACCGCCTGGCCTTTTGCGACTTCCTGCCGCTCAAGATTGCTGCGGATTTCCGCTTTCATGACGTATTTAGATGCTTCTTCATTAATCGCTATGATCATTTGCTCAAACATCGCAAAGCCTTCATTTTGATACTCGCGAAGCGGATCAATTTGGCCGTATGCACGTAAATGAATGCCTTGGCGAAGCTGGTCCATCGCATCGATATGGTTAATCCATTTTGAATCGACTGCACGAAGCAGAACGACTTTTTCAAATTCACGCATTTGCTCAGCACCAAGCTGTTCTTCACGGTTGTTGTAGCGCGCCATCACTTTTTCAGTAATGATGCCACTGATTGTATCGAGGTCCTGTCCGCGAAGTTCATCTGCTGAAACAGCACCTTCTTCAAGCAGGTTCGCATTCACAGTATCTGCAATGCCTTCTGCGTTAAACGGTTCCGCTGCCTCGTCGTCGTTCGCATGTGCCGCAATGGTCGCTGCAATTGCTTTTGTTACCATGTCCTCTAAAATGCTGCGCAAGTTTTCGGACTCCAGCACTTCATCACGCTGCTTGTAAATAATTTCACGCTGCTGGCGTAATACATCATCATATTCAAGAAGCCGCTTCCGTGCGTCAAAGTTATTTCCTTCCACGCGTTTTTGTGCAGATTCGACCGCACGGGAAACCATTTTGCTTTGAATGGGCTGTGTATCATCCATGCCGAGCTTCGTCATCATCGATTTCATGTTATCCGAGCCGAAACGGCGCATTAATTCATCTTCCATCGATAAATAAAACTGCGTCACACCCGGATCGCCCTGCCGTCCGGAACGTCCACGGAGCTGATTGTCAATCCGGCGTGATTCGTGGCGCTCGGTCCCGATGACTGCCAAGCCGCCGAGGTCTTTTACGCCGTCGCCGAGTTTAATATCGGTCCCGCGCCCGGCCATGTTCGTCGCAATCGTGACCGCGCCCGGCTGACCGGCATTTAAAATGATTTCCGCTTCACTTTCATGGTTTTTCGCATTCAATACGCTATGCGGAACCCCTTTTTTCTTTAAGTGAGCTGAAATAAGTTCAGATGTTTCAATCGCAACTGTGCCGACAAGGACAGGCTGCTTTTTCTGGTAACGTTCATAAATGTCTTCCGCAACCGCCATAAACTTGCCGTTCATCGTCGCGTAAATTAAATCTGCGCGATCATCACGGGCAACCGGACGGTTGGTCGGAATCGCGATAACCCGCATGTTGTAAATATTCCGGAACTCTTCTTCTTCCGTTTTCGCCGTACCGGTCATTCCGGACAGCTTTTCATACATACGGAAGTAGTTCTGGAACGTAATGGTTGCCATCGTCATGCTTTCGTTCTGAATATTGACGCCTTCTTTTGCTTCAATCGCCTGATGAAGCCCGTCTGAGTAGCGGCGTCCTTTCATTAAACGGCCGGTAAACTGGTCAACAATGACCACTTCGCCGTCCTGTACGACGTAATCAACATCCCGGTGCATCGTAATGCGAGCTTTTAACGCCTGCGTAATGTGATGATTTAAGCCAACGTGTTTTAAGTCAAACAAGTTTTCGATGCCGAACGCTTTCTCCGCTTTCGTCATCCCTTCTTCTGTTAACAGCACGCTTTTCGTTTTAATGTCAACGGTAAAATCTTCTTCTTCTTTTAACGTGCGGACAAATGAAAACGCGTGAATGTAAAGCTGCGTTGATTTGGCGGCCTGGCCGGAAATAATGAGCGGGGTCCGCGCTTCATCGACTAAAATGGAGTCAACTTCATCAATAACCGCGAAGTGAAGCGGCCGCTGCACTTTATGTTCTTTGTACAGCACCATGTTGTCACGCAAATAGTCGAAGCCAAATTCGTTGTTCGTTCCGTACGTAATATCGGATTCGTATGCTTCTTTTTTCTGCTCTTTTGATAAGCTGTTTAAGTTCAAGCCAACCGTTAAGCCAAGAAACTCATAAAGATGGCCCATTTCTTCCGCATCACGGGACGCCAAGTATTCATTGACCGTGATAACATGAACACCTTTTCCGGAAATCGCGTTTAAATAAACCGGCATCGTCGCCGTCAGCGTTTTTCCTTCACCCGTTTTCATCTCGGAAATATTGCCTTCATGAAGGGCAATCCCCCCCATAAGCTGCACGCGGTACGGATAAAGCCCAAGTACTCGTTTCGCTGCTTCCCGTACAACCGCAAACGCTTCATTCAGCAAGTCATCCAGTGACTCACCTTTTTGATAGCGCTCTTTAAATTCTTCCGTTTTCGATTTTAATGCCATATCAGAGAGCGCCGCTGTTTCATCCGCCAGCGCTTCAACTTTTCCTGCCATTTTTTCAAGCTTTTTTACTTCTTTTTTATTTGCATCAAATACTTTATCTAATAAACCCATTTCAAACGCTCCTTTTCAGGTTCAACAGGGCAAAACCTTCGCATTTTTCCTAGTTAATAGTACCATTTCTAAAGGTGAGCGTATACTTATATGGTTTATTTCCGCCCGCTGTCGGCTGCCTGCAGCTTCTCTTCAAGCACTGTCTCCATTTCTTTCTGTCGTTTCGAAAGTGTTGACGCGGAAATGGAATACCGTCCGGCAATCGCTGCTTTTGATTCTTTTACTTCTAATAAACCGTGCGCTTGAAGAAGGCCAATCAAGGCAGCCGTAAACACTTCCGGCTTCCGAACCGCAGGATCTTCTTTTGCACAATAATAATTCCAAAGCAGCACGGCCATTTGTGCAACAGACTGTCCGAATTGTTCTTGTTCAAACGACGATTCAATATGTTCAGCCGTCTCCCGGTGTGCCTCTTTTGTCCATGTCAGTGTCGTCAAATCAACCGCTGCATGTCCTTTTTCATAAACCGCAAACAATGTATCCATCACTGCCGCGAAATCGTGTGTGAAAAAGGCTTGCGTATCATCGAACGAAGAAGATTTATACATCTCTCCAATCACTTTTGTCATCGCCTGCGCATGCGCCGCTTCAAAATGAAAATCGGTCATAAAGAATGTGTAGTCCGATTCATGCGGCAAAAGTGCCCCGGTCACAAAAGCCCCCACAAGGTCCACGCTTTTCAGCGCGCGAATGGAGTACGTCTCATCCGTTAAAATGTCGCGCACTTCATACATCGGGCCATCACATGATTCAATGACACCTGCCATAAAGCGGTAGTCGATCCAAGATGAGACAATCTCCGCTGTACGCTGGCGTGGGATCGAAGGCACACGCCGCTTGACGAACTCTGTTAAAATCGTTTCATTCCCTTTGATCGTACGGGTTAAAATGGCCCAAATTTCAAACGTCACTAAAAAGACCTGCTCATTTTGCCGAAGTGTTTCATTTGACTGCAGCAACGGCTGGAATTCTTTTTTCAGCATGGCGGAATGATGTTCCATCGCATAATCTATTAATTCCCGCTGGATCGTGCTTGATTCTTCCACAAGAACCGCTGTAATTGCCGTGCCTTCCGTTTTCCCGCAGCATTTTTTATATTTTTTTCCGCTGCCGCACAGGCACGGATCATTTCGTCTAATTGACATGTATATTTTCCTCCTCGTGCAAAATCACGCTCTTTATCATATCATGAATCGCAGACACAAAAAAGAAGCCCGCGTCTGCTGCAGGCTTCTCGTCCATTCATTTAGTTTGTTTCAATCAAGCCGTATTTTCCGTCGCTTCGTTTGTACACGATGTTTGTCCCATTCGTTTCAGCATCTGTGTAAATAAAGAAGCTGTGGCCAAGCAGGTTCATTTGAAGGACGGCTTCTTCAGAATCCATCGGTTTCAAGTCAAATTGTTTTGTCCGGACTACTTGCATATCATCCGTTTCTTCTTCCACTGCTACCGCACTATCAGCCTGCACCGCAAAATAATCTTGCGGATCGCCTTTTTCACGGAATTTACGGTTTACTTTTGTTTTATGTTTGCGGATTTGGCGCTCAAGTTTATCAGTAATCAAATCAACGGCCGCATACAAATCCGGATTTCGCTCTTCAGCACGAAGAACAAGATTTTTCATCGGGATCGTAACTTCTACTTTTGCATTCGTGTTAGGATACGTTTTTAAATTGACATGTACATTCGCATTAGGAGTTTCGGTGAAATAACGCTCCAGCTTGCTAATCTTCTTCTCTACGTGCTCACGGATTGCCGGAGTCACTTCAATATTTTCACCACGAATGTTATAGTTCATCATGCGGAACTCCTCCTTCAACTAATTGCTATACTCTAACTATTCTTTACATACCCTTCATAATCCTTCTTAATCCACAAAAAAATTTGTCGAATTTTCAAATAATTTTCTGCACAAAAAAATCCGGGCTTTTTCAGCACCGGATCACTCAGTTGCGTTTATCATAAAAAACACCGTCTGTCTGTAAAGCCTCGTACGGATTCGAATATTTGCCCATCGACTGCTTTTTCACACTGACTTCACGCAAATCCTCTTTTACCGCCTGGCTCAGCTTTTGAAGATGCGCTTCGATTTCTTGATTCATTAAATTAATTTCCCGGCCGAGCTGCTGTTCTTCTTCGGTGAAAGGGGGCTGAACCTTCGGAAGAATCTCCCCCCGCTCATCCAGCAGCTTTTCTGCCTGCTCAATTTGACTGTCACGATCTTGATTGGCCGCTTCAAGCAGATCCAGCAGCCGTTTCGTCATTTTGTGACAGTCATGAACGGGCGTCATTATACCCGCCCGCCTGCACCGACTTGCTGGATGCGGCGGTTCTCCTGAATAACCTGCTTCCATGTATCCCGAAATTCCGTGACAAACTCTTCAACTTCTTTTAAAATCGCCGGATCATTTTTAATATTCGCTTCAACAAGGCGTTCGTGAAGAAATTCATAAAGTGACAGCATGTTTTTAGCCAAGTCCGTATCGGTTTTCAATGTAATACTTAACTCCCGGATAATCGCCTGCGCTTTTTGTACATTGATATTTTTTTGCTCAATATTATTGTCCGCCATGGCACGTTCTGCCAAACGGATAAATTTAATGCATCCATTATAAAGCATCAGTGTCAATTCGCCTGGAGATGCTGTCGTGACAGAGTTGTTTGCATATGCCTGCTGTGGATTAGTAATTGCCAAAGAAAGACACTCCTTTTTTATATTATTACGAGCTGAATTGCTGCATCAAATAAGAAGACTGCGAGTTTGCATTTTGTATCGCTTTTTCCATTGCCGTAAACTGCTTCCAGTACCGGTCTTCTACTTGCGTTAAACGATCCTCGAATCGCTTAATGCCGCTGTCGATACCTGAAAGCTGACGGCCAAGTGCAAATTGCTGGTTTGTCGAAAAAGAGTTGCCGGCGCGCTCTTTCAGCCGGTCCATTGTGGCATTGACTGTGTCATACAATCTATGCACAATTCCTTTTTCACCGACAGATGTTGAATCTCCGCCGCCGCGGAACAGAGCCTCAACCGCATCTGGATTCGTGTTGATTGCTTCTTTTAGTTTCGCTTCATTAATCTGAAGCTTGCCACCTTCTAAATAGTTAGCGGTTGTTGTAATACCAATTGACGCAAGCTGCTTATACATGGCATTCGTTTCGCTGTTCGACACCGGCTGAGAGAAGTTGCCCCGCATCGAACTCACAACACTGGTTAAAATAGAGTCACGACGAAGCAAGCCGCTTTTCGCTTTTTCTTCCCACTGTTCCTGCTGCTTATCACCTAATTGCTCACGCTGATCATCTGTAAGCGGTGTATAAGAACGATACCGTTCTTCCGATGTTTTCGAGCTGACCGCGCCGATCAGGGTGTTGTATTTATCGATAAATCCTTTAATGTTGTCGTAGATGGCATTGGAGTCCTTATTAACAGATAAGCTTGCGGCTCCCTCTGCTAATGTGAACTTTTTCTTCAACGTGATCGATACTCCATTCATGTCAAATGTATTTGAATGACGTGTCGTCGTAAGACCATTGATCGTAAATTCAGCATCACTGCCTTTTGTTACTGCAGCAGAACCGAATTGCAGAGCTGATTGAGCAAAGCCTCCGACAACTGAAATATTATTTGCTGTTCCAGTTGTAAAATCTCCCGTCTCTTTTTGCATTAAAGATATACGATTCGTTGCTGTATCGTAAAACATGGAAACATTCGCATTTGATTTATTCACTTTATCCACTACTTGATTTAATGTTTCTGATGAGTTAAAAAGAATATTTTCTTTTACTTCATCTTTTGATGTTTGAGTAGTAATAGAGAAGTTCGCATATGTTTCACCCACTGCCGCTTTGGAGATATAGTCAATTTTCACTGAAGCTCCCGCCGTAATCGATTGGCTAAATGTAATATTTCCATTGGCATCAATGGTTGCTTGGTTTTCTCCTGACGCCAAATCATCAATACTCGCCACCATCTCGTAAGTAACACCGTTTACTTTGATAGACATATCGGCTGCTTTATCCGATTGAATAGATCCATTTGGCACACCAAGACTTACTGTTGAACCTCCTGTACTAGTCACTGTTTTGCTTTCAACTTTACCGGGTACCCAATCCCAGGCTGGTGTACCTCCAGGTGTAAGCTGTGTACTTAATGCTTTGGTTCCATTAACTGTACCGATAGAATTTGTCACCCAGTTTTCTGCTTCAGCAAGCTTAGATACACTCGATATGCTATATGAAGCTTGAGAAGCAGATGTAGCCGCTGTCGCTTTCACTTTTGTGTCATCTGATGTCGTCACCGAGCTCGACCGGTATTTAGATGTCAGCTTCATTTGCGTCAATTCCGTCCGGAAGTCGAGAAGCAATGTGTTCATTTTCCGGTAATCATCACGCTGCCATTCGAGCGTCTGTTTCTGTTGTTTTAATTTATCAAGGGGCATCCGTTCTGCCGTCATTAGATTTTTTACGATGGATTCAATGTCCATTCCACTTGCGAGCCCGCCTACGCGAAGCACCATAATCTTCGTCCTCCTTACGCTTTTTTATCGACAAATAATCCGATAAATTCTGTCATTGCCGCATACATATCCAATATTTTTTTCGATGGAATTTCTTTAATGATTTCTTCTGAGTTGTTGTCCACAATGACCGCATAATATTCTTGCAGATCTTCATGGTATTCAAATTGAACGTGTGTCTGGCTCGGCTGCAAAAACGCATTGACCTGGTCGGCGAATTTCTGCAGCTCCTCTTCTTTTAAGAGAATGCTTTGTTCTGCCGGCTCTGTGACAGGCTTCTGCCCCACTTCTACTTCTTTTACTTCTTTTGTTCCAATTGGTTTGGCGATTGCCGGCGCTGCACTTTCTCCTATACGATCAACCATCGTTTTGCCTCCTCCGCACACTTTTTCTTCTATTTATATCGGTTTGTTCTTTTTTTTGTTAAGCAAAATCCGGACAATTCGTCTTATTTTACAAAACGTTTACATTGTGTTCACACGGACGCTATATGAAAACGCTATGCTAAAAAGAAAAAAGTGAGGGAATACCATTGAAAAATTGGATCAAATGGATGGCTCCTGCCGTATTAACGGCTTCATTATTCGCGCCGGCAATGGCGGATGCTGCCTACAAAAACGATGTCACCGTAAAAAAAATTGCTTCGTACACATCAGGAACAGCGGATGAAGACGGCGGCGTTGCAGAAATCGTGAAGTACCATGCCGGCAGTAATACGTTTTATGTGATTAACGGCAAAAATCAAAAAATCGATGTTGTGACGCTCCAAAAAGGGACGATGACGAAAAAGAAAGAAATTAACGTGCCGGCGCTCGTCAACTCTAATTCCTTTACATATGGAGACATTACGAGCATTTCGATTCACGGCGACCATATTGCGGCGGCCGTGCAGCACGAAGACTACACGAAAAACGGAAAAATCATCGTCATGGATCTTAATGGCAAAGTTCTTCATACATATGAAGCCGGCATACAACCCGATATGGTAACATTTACTGAAGACGGGCAGTATCTTTTAAGTGCCAATGAAGGCGAGCCGCGTATGGGACTCCAAAACGGCGTGGACCCGGCAGGCTCAGTCACGATTGTGAATACAATAGACGGCTCGGCAAAGCAAGTATCGTTCACAGATGAATCGATTATTGCGGACGATGTTCATATCCGGACAGGTTCAGCCGCAACAGACCTTGAACCGGAGTACATCGCTTTGTCCAGTGACGGCTCGACAGCATATGTGACGCTGCAGGAAAATAACGCGGTGGCAGCCATAAATGTGGCGAATGGAACCGTTCAATCCATCCGTTCCCTTGGCTACAAAGATCATTCCAAAGAAGAAAACGCGCTTGATGCGGTCCGCGACGGCGACATTAGCATTAAGCCTATTCCTGTTCTCGGTGCCTATATGCCAGATGCCATTTCCACTGTGACGGTCAACGGAGAAGATTATTTACTGACAGCCAATGAAGGAGACGCGACGGAATGGGAAGAGTTCGTAAATGTGGCGGACTTTGGCGATTGGAAAGAAAATCTCGCGGAAAGTGACATGAAACAGACAGATGCGTATGACAAGCTTGAAGTGCTGACGGACCGCGGCACGGATGCCATTTACACATTAGGAAGCCGTTCGTTCTCGATCTGGAAAGCAGATACGCTGGAGCAGGTCTTTGACAGTGGCAGCGATTTTGAAACGATTACGGCTGAACGACTGCCGGAGTACTTTAACTGGTCAAACGATGACGATGAAATGGACAAGCGCAGTGCAAAAAAAGGACCGGAGCCGGAAGAAATTAAAACGGGCATCATTGATGGAAAGCTTGTGGCAATGATTGGGCTTGAGCGCATCGGCGGTGTGATGACGTACGACATTTCCGACCCGGAAAACCCGGTCTTTTTAAACTATACAAACACACGTGATTTTAGCGATAAAATTGCCGGCGATGTCGCACCGGAAGGCTTTGATTTTATATCGGCCCAAAAAAGCCCAACGAAAAAACCGATTCTGCTTGTCGGCAACGAAGTGAGCGGCACCGTATCCGCCCTTGAATACCACAGCACTTCATCGCTCGGCAAAAAAGCATATATAAATGGATTTACAGATGAGACGTTTCGTCCAGATCAACCTGTCACACGCGGAGAATTAACCGCCTTTTTAGCAGGCAATCTTGATATTTCCGGTTCCGGATCGCCTTTTAAGGATGTACCGGCCGGCAGCCGCTTTGCAGATTCGATTGCGGCCATTTCCGCTGAAGGCCTGATTAGAGGAAAATCTAATGGTATGTTTGGCTCTGCTGATCCGCTGACACGCGCTCAGTTTGCGACGATTATAAACCGCTACATGAATTCTGTCTGTGAAGATGCAGCTTTTGCTTCCTACTGCAATGCTCAGCCATCAACGTTAAACTACATCGATATGGCAGAAGATCACTGGGCAGATGATGCTATTTATGCAGTATCCATTGCCGGCTTAATGAACGGGTATGGCAACGATGAATTCCGTCCTGAAAAACGGTTACCCGTGCCGAAGCAGTAAAAGTACTTCATCAATTGTTTAGCCGCGATACCCTGGATAAAAACAGCGCAACATTTAAAGATGTGCCGGTTGATCATTGGGCATTTAACGAAATCGAATCTGCTGTAAAATAAAAAACACTAGCACAAACCAACGCCATGGTTTGTGCTAGTAATCCGATATGAGCATGTATTTTACGCTTTTGCTTTATTTGCTGCGCTAATCATGTCCAATGCTTCTTTTAAATAGCTTCGAAATAATTCATGATTTTCACTCATCGGAAAATGGCCAATACCAACCATTTCAATAAATTCTGCGTTTTTTATTTGGCTGGCAGTACGCCGTCCATCTTCAGGGGTAGTTAAATAATCATAGTCTCCTGTAAGCATTACTACTTTCACCTTATCCCCTTGTATTTGGTCAAGCTTTCCTCTTAGGTCGTGATCAACGGAGTAAAAATACAAGTCACCCTTAAAAGCCTCTGATCCTTGAGAGTAATAAAACCATGTTGCCCAGCGATCTTTATCCGGTGATTGTGGAGCCATGAGATCCCACACGCCACTTGCACACACTTGAGCAGCGTTCGCATGTGGATGCTGCCACCAATCCAAATAAAACCCTGGGGAATAGTCAGCAGCTTCTACAGGAATTACAGCATCAAATCGGTCAGGATAGTAAAGGGCCAACTGAAGAGCCACGTTTCCGCCAAAAGATGACCCCATAAAAATAGGGTTTTCCAGCTCGAGTGCATCGCAAAGGGTGACGATAAATTTCGTATAGAAATCAGCAGTTAATTTATACTCCTCTTTCCACCACTCCTGGTTAAGCGGCGGATCGGATTTTCCATGCCGAGGAAGGTCATAGGCAATAACGCGATAGTTTTGAGTGAACTCTTCATCTTCAAGAAGCCCCCGCCACTGATGATTGTGACAACCCGCCGTGTGCTGACAAACAATGGGCTGACCGCTCCCATTTTCCAAATAAAATACTTTGTATTCATCTCCCTCAACTTCAATAGTGACATAACGGCCTGTAACAGGTGAAAACTTAGCTTTTGGCATTATTATTTCCCCCTCATCTATTATATTTAAACTGGTGCACCAACAACTCGAAGAATTTCTAGTTGAGCTGTGAGACACCGAAGATTTTGCATTAAAACAAGCAGATCACCTTCCAATTTCATATCACCCTGGAAGCTTGCTGCCCAAATACCATGATACATTGGAGGTGGTGTAGGCATCGCAAACTTTCTCCATGTATCTGCACTGGCACGAATGGCGAATTGATAATGATCAAGTGGACCAGGATCAACGTTAATTGTGTCAATTTTCCCTGAATGTGTTCGAATAAGAATCTTTTTTGTTTCCATGTCCAATAAATAGGAGCAGGTAAAAAACTTTCCGTGTGCACTTAATTCTTCATTTCTATCGTTCTCTTCTTGAAAACGAGTGGACCATTCGTACTCTGCAGCAACTGCCATAATTAATTCCTCCTTTTAACTATGCTTTAGTAGAGTGCTTTTATTCCTCTACTACTTTTTATAATGCAATATGTGTGCCAAAATGATGAAGAGTTTAATAGAAGGATATTACAGCTTCTTTTATTGTTTTGCCCCTTTAATTTATGTGCAGTACCTGTTCCGCAGCGCGATCAGTGTCCGGGCATCGGGACATGTTATAAAAACGATAAAAGAAAAAAGTCTGTGCAAAATCAGCGGTCACTGACTTTTGCACAGACAATAATACTGCTAGCCATTACATGCTGTACTTTTCTAATTTACGGTATAAAGCACTTCGTGAAATATTTAGCTCTTTGGCAGCTTGTGCCCGATTTCCTTTTGTTTTTCTTAATGCCAATTGGATCTGTTCACGTTCATTTAAAGAGAATATGGATGTTTCATCTACATCCAAAAAGTCTTGTATTTGTAATGTGTCAAATTGGTCTTGGTCATGAAGATAAGTAATTCGCTCAATAAAATTCCGAAGCTCACGTAAATTACCGGGCCATTGATAGCTTTTAAGAAGTTCAATTGCTTGTGGAGTGAAGGTTATGATTTTACGATGAGCTTCTTTACAAGATGAGGAAATCATGCTATTAATCAATGACTCTAAATCCTCCGGCCGTTCTCGTAATGGGGGAAGCTGAACAGTAAATACATTAAGACGATAAAACAGGTCTTCCCTAAATTCCCCCTTTTCAACTAATAATGGCAAAGACTTATGGGATGCTGCAATGAATCGTACATCTACGGGGACAGGAATGGTACTTCCGATTCTTGTTAATTGTTTTTCTTCCAATGTACGGAGAAGAATCGCTTGAAGGTCAAGAGGCATATCAGCAATCTCATCCAAAAATAAAGTACCTCCATTTGCTGCTTCTATTTTTCCGATGTTCCCTTTCTTGTTTGCTCCTGTAAAGGCCCCTGGAGCATAGCCAAATAGCTCAGAAGCAATTAGTTCTTTCGGTAAGGAAGCACAATTTAACGCTATAAAAGGTTTGTTATACCTGCTGCTTTCCTGATGTATTGCCCGCGCCATGAAATCTTTACCGGTACCGCTTTCCCCTTTAAGAAGAACACTCGCATTGCTTTTGGAAATTTTCACTATTCTATTTAAGGTTTTATTAAAAACAGTATTCTTTGTTTGAAAGGTATTATGAATGTGTGATTGGCCCTGATGTGTGTTTTTTGCTGTAGAATAGAAAATTTGCTTATTAACTTCGGGTTTGATTAGAATGATTGTGGCTATGTCTTGATTCCATTTCGTTAATTGTTTTGATTCTATGAGGTATCTTTTCCCCTTCAAAACAATTTCTTCGTTCTTCTCTTTTACATGATTTTTCAAATAATTAAATATAGAGTGCTCGTTCCTTCTATTCGAAAAATGTTCCTGCTGGAGTAATTGGATAAATTGAAACGCTAACTTATTTTTGTATATCATCCTGCCCCATTTATCAAATGAAAGAATACCAGTGGACTGTAAATTAATATCCCCGGAGTGAGTGAGAATTTGGGATAATACTTCTGCCTCTATTCTATTTTTCTCATGGTGCATTCTTTCCGCTATAGCCCGTGCCCCCGAAATCGCTAATGTGTACAGTTCACGTATATCATTTCCAGGACCTACCCGACACACATCGAACACACCTACAAACTCGCCATCTACAAAAATAGGGCATGCCGAACAATCCCACACTCGAAAAGCTGTGCAATAATGTTCCATCGCTGATGTGGCCATAGCGGTGCGGGTTCTAAGAGCGATAGAAAGTCCTGTAGAACCGACACTATCTTCCATCCATCTTGCACCAGGGTAAATCCCCCCGGGATCGCATATTCGCTGCGCTTTTGCATCCGCCATCATCTCAATTAAATACCCATCCGCATCAGCGAGTAAAAGCAAGTAGCCGCCGCCTTTTAAACAACTGTATAATTCTCTCATAACCGGAGCGGTCGCTGATAACAGATCTTCGTTTTTTTCACGCCTTTTTGCAAATTCATTATTGCTGATATGACTTACTACTTGATCCAATTCATGAGAAATACCTAATTGTTTACACTTTCTCCATGAATCTAAAATTTCTTTCCTAATGTCTTTATCCGTTTCTCCGTGAAGTACAAACTGCTGCCATGAAAGCGTAGCATTCAAAGGTTTTCCCCCTTTAAAGTAGGAATGTTGCTGTTCAGGTTCGTATCCGGCCGTACTTATCGATGTTTTAGAGTATCAAGCTATACTAAAAAATCCCACACCTAAAAAAAAGAAAGCGATTACAAAATAACTCTGAATGTTAAATCTTTATGGCCAAAAGTTCAGAAAGGTGTTTATCTATCTGCTCGGAATAAGCTGTTCCTTCTGCTCCAAACAAAGCGTAGTGGCCACAGATACTTTTAATGACTCTAAATTCACTATTTGGAATTAATGTTTGCTCATCTTCACAATCTTTTGGCGGAAAAAACATATCCGAATCAATAGGCATAACAAAGACTTTTGCTTTGATTCTCCCAAGTGCTTCTTGAAGGCCGCCACCTGTCATTCTACTCACATCGCCCCGCTGCCATTTCCATGCCATCCAAAGAAGAGCATTCGGATCCATTTCACAAAATAAGGGTTCAAGAAAGTCATATATAAATTCATTTAAAGAGTTCACACCAAATAAGCGCCAGGCTTCTTGTTTATAAAATTCAGTGCTCAGTCCCATGACACTCCATAATTTAGCATGTCTTTTCAGCCCGCCTGAAACGTCTTTACAGGATTGATAGTTACCCTCATTCCAATTTAGATCAGATGTAATTGCTTCGATTAATGTTTCCGCATATAAAAAATCATGAATCGTATTTTTGGCGGTTCCTGCAATCGGCGCTGCCCGTTTAACCATATCAGGATAACGAACTGCCCATTCATAAGTTTGCTGGGCTCCCATTGACCCGCCTACAACGAGAGCTAATTCTTCGATTCCAAATTTTTCAGTAATAAGCTTGTGCTGGGCACGGACATCATCACTAATCCGTACTTTGGGGAAGTTTGCCATGTTCAATGGGGCCGGCGTATTGTGTGGAGAGCTTGAAAGCCCATTTCCTAATTGATTAACGATTATAATAAAATACTTTTCTGGATCCAGCGCTCTTCCGTTTCCTATGTAGGTCTCCATTATTTTGCTGGTACCGGAAAACCATGTGGGAATTAGAATGGCATTGTCTTTTGTTTTATTTAATTCACCAAACGTCACATACGCAAGCTTGCCATTTTGAATGGCACCACCTTCTTCTAACTGAAAATCACCTAAATCATAACTTTCATAAGGCCCATGGATTTCTTGTATGTAATACTCACTTTTAATCATCCCAACACCCCTTTTTTGAAAATTCTGAACTATAAGATTATACTATTTTTCTTTATTGCTGTCTATACGAGCTACTCTCGTGTTTTTATAGTCTTGCATACATTTTATGCAGGTTTGCTTGCTGTATCGATTTTTACTTTGGTATAAAAAAAAAGTAAGCCATCCTTTAAACCGGCTAAGCGGAAGATTGACTTACTTTCTGGAGATGCCTGAATCTCTAGGGAATTTCCTTTGCAAATTCGTTGATTTTTGCTGCACCGCCGGGCTTTTTAAATCTATTTGATGCCATCATTTGTTGTGTCATTTATGTTTATTTAAAACTTGTTGGCAGCGGTTTTAAACGGGCTTCAATCTGCTCACGTTTTGGCTCTAAAAATGGCGGAAGCGCGAGCGATTCACCGAGATGCTCCAGCTCTTCATCCGTGTCAAAGCCAGGTCCATCTGTCGCTACTTCAAACAAAATACGGTTTGCTTCACGGAAATACAGTGACTTAAAGTAAAACCGGTCCACGAAGCCGGAATTGCCGATGCGTGCCTCGCGCAGGCGCGCGATCCATTTGTGCAGTTCTTCTTCATCCTCCACGCGGAATGCCACGTGGTGAACGCCGCCGCGCCCCTGCCGTTCAGGCGCCAGGTCGTTGCGCTCTTCCACATGCACTTCCGCCCCGGTACCGCCCTCGCCTGTTTCAAATACGATTACATCCGGCTGTCCTTCTACTGGTGACGGATAACGGTTTACTTCCCGGAAGCCCATCACTTGCGTTAACGTATCCGCGGTTGGATTGAAAGAAGGAACGGTTAAATGAACAGGCCCGAGACCGATTATGCTGAATTCAGCTGGAACCGGGCTTTTTTTCCAAGGTGAACCGCCTTGAATGCCATCATTTGTTTCATCTGAAATTAAGAAAAAGCGCTGTCCTTCAAAGTCCTGGAATGGCATTGCTTTGCGCCCTCCCTGATCAATGACATCCTGATACGTTACGCCAAATTCATTAAATCGATTTTTCCAGTATTCAAGTGCTGCATCATTCGGCACACGGAGTGACAATCCTGAAATAGAGTTATTGCCGTTGTGATTTCTTGCTGCCATCGGAATTTCAAAAAAGGTTAATTCCGTGCCGGGATTTCCTTTTTCATCACCATAAAATAAGTGATACATAGATGTGGAATCTTGGTTGACCGTTTTCTTAATTAACCGCATTCCTAAAACTTCTGTATAAAACTTCACGTTTTCCGCCGCATTCGCTGTAATCGCCGACACGTGATGAATTCCTTTAAATTCCATGTGATTCACTCCTCAAGATTGTAATTTTTTCAGCAAAAAAAGCAGCTGCTTTTTTTCGTCTATTGAAAGTTTTCCAAACTGATCCGCTTGAAACTGTTCCTGCACCGGCAGTACGTTATCCAGCAATGTACGCCCTTCTTCTGTGAGTGTAATGTATTTCGTTTTCCACTCACGCTCCCGCTGAATCCAGCCGATCTGCTCCATTTTCGACAGCATATGGGTCATGTTTCCTTTTGTGACGAGCAGCTTTTCAGCCAGGTCCTGCTGGCAGATGCGCTCGTTCGCTCCGACTTGCGCCAATATGTCAAACTGGGCGATCGACAGCCCACACTTTTTTAAATATTGGTTCGACTGGCGAATGCTTTCATTGTAAAACCGCGACAGCCGAAACCAGGCCAGAATACTGATCATCCGCTCTCTCTTCTGCATCCGGCTCACTTCCTTTACGTTGTTGATGATATCAGTTTAATACTAAACTGATAACTGCGCAACAAAAAAGCTCACTCTTTTTAAGACCGGGACTTGTTGATCTGAGCGATAAATCTTTTGGAATGACTAATAAACCTGACGATCTGACCGATAAAATCAGTTTACCGGTCAGATCCATTGCTTTATCGGTCGAACCTGCTATTTTATCAGTCACTTCTCTCACGTGACTGTCACCTGTACACTCTTTTTAAAATAAAAAAAGACATCGCCCTTAAGACGATGCCAGACAAATTTCTTTATAGTTACACGTTTCACAGCGACGTTCGTGATCGGTTCTCGGAAAGTCCCCCAGCTCGACCGGTTCATTTGAAATCATATCAAGCTGGTAACGGCGCATCATGTGAACACTTTGCTTCATTTTTTGGAGCATAAGTTCAATATCCGCGTCGCTCAAGCGATACGATTTCTGCACGCCGGTCAGCACGTATTCGTTGCGGATTTCAATTTCTTCCACACTTGCGCCGTATTTTTGCATGATGTAATACGCGTACAAAGCCAGCTGGCTCCGGTCATCGTCTGCTTCTTTGCCGGTTTTCCAGTCGACGATCACCCATTTGCCCGCTTCCAAATCACGGTACAGCAAATCCATAACAACAAAGATTTTTACGCCGTCAACCGTCATAAAGCGAAATTCTTCGGCTTGCTGAAACTGCATCGTCTGCGGGCGTTCGGTTATGTCGCGAAACGATCCGCTCCAAAGCAGGTTTTGAAAAACAATATGCAGACGGCGTCTGTATTCTTCCGCTTCCATCCGGTTTAATTCGCCGCCATAATACATGTCGTACAGCATATGAAACCGAGCTGGCTTTTGCGTCCATTGCGGCTTTCGGTCGCGCGAGTCGGTATAAGCAAGGTTCAGCATCTCCCTTGCTTGTCCGATCAATTCCGCTTCCGTCATGACATAGCCGTGCTCCAGAAAAAGACGGACCGCTTTTTCGGCGAGTTCATGCACAATTTGCCCAAAGGCGATCGGCACGTTTTTCAGCTTTTTCAGCCGGTACACGTGCTTCACAGATTCATCGGCGTCATACAGCCAGCCGTTATGCCCCGCGTAATAGTCGTATCCATATTTCCTGGCGCACGTCATCAATGTTTTATGGCGCGAGAACGACCAGGAAAACTCAGGGAATTCTTTCACCTCAAACATGGTTCCGTCTCCGCATTTCCAAAAAGACTTTAATCATGCCATACGTCACATCTTCCGGCACCAGCTCTTTAATCGGCTTCAGCCGGTCCGCACCCGCTTCCTTAACCGCTTTTTGGAGCGCTTCGTAATACGTTGACGGCACAAGCAGGTCGAGATTCACATTCAGTCCTTCTTCCATACACTGAATTAAGTGATTTTCTACGGTGCTGACCGTTAGTTCCCGCTCAACCGCGATTGCCTCAGCAGACATCCCTTTTTGGTGCAGTTCCAGCGTATCCAGGTACGAATTCACGGACTTTTTCTTCGGGGCTGCGGCCACCGGCTCCGCAGTCAGATCTTTTTGCCGCTCTGGATTCG
The DNA here is from genome assembly GCF_024213455.1 of Domibacillus sp. A3M-37. NCBI lineage: Bacteria > Bacillati > Bacillota > Bacilli > Caryophanales > Bacillaceae > Domibacillus > Domibacillus sp. A3M-37. Next base: position 420,077 of record NZ_JANAVL010000001.1, read on the forward strand.
CTTCACTATACGCTTTAATTTCCTGCAAAAACGCTTCGCCGTATTTCGCCATTTTGCTTTCGCCAACGCCGCTCACCGTTAAGAAATCTTCTTCATCCATCGGCAGCTTGGCGCACATGTCGTGAAGCGTGTTATCGGAAAAAATAACAAACGGCGGAACACCTGCGTTTTCCGCAATCTCTTTTCGAAGGGCGCGCAGCACATCAAACAATGGATCGTCTGTTGCAATCTTTTTCGTCCGGACCGCTTCTTTTCGCATGACGGCTTGTTTACCGAGCAAAACATCTCGTCCCTGTTCAGTCACAAAAATGGTTGGAAATTGCTTTTGCTCCACCCCGATCAGTTCCTGCGAAATTAAAAATTCAATAAAACTGGTCACATCTTTCACGCTTTGTTTTTTCAAAATCCCATACGTGGAAAGCCCATCAAAACCGAGTTCAATGAGCTTTTTATTCCGCGATCCTGTCAGCACCTGGGCGGTCATTGCTTTGCCGAATCGCTGCCCCATCCGGATGACACACGAGAGCACCATTTGCGCTTCTTTTGTCACATCGACGCTGTCCCTGGAATCCGTACAGTTGCCGCACCGTCCGCACGGCTTTGGATACGGATCACCAAAGTACGAGACGATAAACTGCTGCAGACACTTTTCGGTATGGCAGTAATCGACCATCCCTTGCAGCTTTTCCAACTCTTGCGGAATGCGTTCGCGCTCAAGTGCCTGATCAATCAAAAACCGCTGCGTCTGCACGTCCTGCGACGAATAAAGTACGATACATTCACTGTCGAGTCCATCACGTCCGGCACGTCCCGCTTCCTGATAATAGCTTTCCATGTTTTTCGGCAGCTGAAAATGAATGACATAGCGGATGTTCGACTTGTCGATCCCCATTCCAAACGCATTTGTCGCCACCATCACAGTCGCTTCGTCCGTTAAAAAGCGATCCTGCTCGTCAACCCGGTCGCTGTCGCTCATGCCGCCGTGATAACGCGCCACAGAAATACCACTTCTTTGTAGACGTTCATACAGCTGGTCAACTGTTTTGCGTGTTGCCGCATAAATAATCCCGGATTCTTTTTCATTTTTCTTTAAATAGTCTTTTAAAAAGCCATTGCGATCTTGGCCTTGAATAACAGAAAATGATAGATTTTTCCGTTCAAAGCCGGTAATGACCGTATTTTTTTCTTCGATCGAAAGAAGGCGGCATATGTCTTCGCGTACGTGCGGCGTCGCGGTTGCTGTCAGTGCCAATACCGTCGGATCGTTCGGAAAAAGATCCGTCATGCGCTGAATGTGACGATAGCTCGGCCGGAAGTCATGTCCCCATTGGGAAATACAATGAGCCTCATCCACCGCAATAAGCGGAACCGTCAACTGCTTTAGCTGTTCTACAAACGAGTACGATTCAAGCCGCTCGGGCGCAATATAAAGAAGCTTATATTCTCCATTTCGTGCAGATTTCATCGTTTCATATAAATCCGCACTGCTTAGCGAACTGTTTATATATGCGGCCGGAATGCCTGCCGCAAGCAGCGTATCCACCTGGTCCTTCATTAAAGAAATGAGCGGTGACACGACAATCGTTGTACCTTCTAACACGAGCGCCGGAATTTGGTAGCAGATCGACTTCCCCCCGCCTGTCGGCATGACGCATATCGTATTTTCGCCGCCCAGCACTTGTGAAATCGCCTGTTCCTGGCCTGTCCGGAATGAATCATAGCCGAAGTGCGACTGCAAAAAACTGCGTGCCTGATCCAGCATGAAAACACCTCTCTAGTTTTTCTTTTATTTTAGCATAAAAAAGCGCAAGGCGGCCGTTCAGTCCCGGCAGACATAAGCCGTCTGAAGCTGGATTTCGTGAGAAAAATGCAAAGCGATTGTCACTTACTCACAATAGACCGCTTACATTTTTAGTTTCCAGGAACATTGTAAACAAATTGGAATGATCATACAGTAAGAATAAGAACATTATTCCGTTTAGGAGGTACTTTTCATGGAAGCGGTGACGAGAGATTTTTTCTTATTTCTTTCTAAAAACAAAACACTAAACCAATTGGCAAAAAGCAGAGGCAGCCACTTCGCCACCGGTAAAATTATTGGCGGAACTGATTTTGCGAGTTCCATTGCCTGTATTAAAGCATTAAACGCGCAAGGCTTATCTGTCACAGTTGACCATCTTGGTGAATTTGTGGGCTCTCCTGAAGTAGCGGCCGAACGGACCGAGGAATGCATCGAAACGATTAAAATGATTCACAATGAAAAGCTCGACTCCCACGTGTCGCTGAAAATGACATCGCTTGGTCTTGATATTGACTGGGATCTTGTCGTACAGAACATGACACGGATTTTAGAGACTGCAGAAAAATACGGCATTATGGTGACGATTGATATGGAAGATGTCACACGCTGCCAGGCGACAATCGATTTATTTAAGCAATTCAAAGAAAAGTACGAAAACGTCAGCACGGTGCTCCAGGCATATTTATATCGGACAGAACAGGACCTCGCAGCGCTTAGCCATATGAAGCCTTTTTTTAGGCTCGTCAAAGGCGCTTATAAAGAAAGCCCAAAGCATGCCTTTCCAGAAAAAGCGGACGTGGATACCAACTATATGAAGCTCATTGAACAAAGCTTGCTTGCCGGCAACTACACTGGCATTGCGACGCATGATGAAAACATGATCGAGTTTACAAAAGCGATGCAGCGGAAGCACCGAATTCCGATGGACCAGTTTGAATTTCAAATGCTGTACGGCATGCGCACGAACTTGCAGCAAGCGCTTGTCAAACAAGGCTACCGTGTCCGCGTCTACGTCCCATATGGCATGGACTGGTACGGCTACTTTATGAGACGGCTCGCGGAACGGCCGGCAAATATCGCCTTTGCGTTTAAAGGCATAACTCAAAAATAATGAGGAGTGAATTCCATGATTCCATACAAACATGAACCATTTACTGATTTTTCAAAAGAAGCTAATCAATCCGCTTATAAAAAAGCGATTAAAAAAGTGGAAAGCGGCCTCGGCGGACATTACCCGCTCGTAATTGGCGGCGAGCGCATTACAACAGAAGAAAAAATCGTTTCCTTCAACCCGGCAGATAAACAAGAAGTCATCGGCTCGGTGTCAAAAGCGAACCAGCGGCTGGCCGAAAAAGCGATGCAGGCCGCGTCCAACGCTTTTCAAATGTGGAAAAAAGTCTCGCCGGACGTCCGGGCAGATGTGTTATTTAAAGCAGCGGCAATCGTTCGCAGACGCCGTCACGAATTTTCAGCGCTGATGACAAAAGAAGCAGGCAAGCCGTGGCGTGAAGCCGATATTGATACCGCAGAAGCAATCGACTTTATGGAGTATTATGCGCGGCAAATGCTGGAGCTAAAAAACGGCGCGCCGGTGCTCAGCCGTCCGGGTGAATTTAACCGATACAGCTACATTCCGCTCGGCGTCGGCATCGTTATTTCACCGTGGAATTTCCCGTTTGCGATTATGGCCGGGACAACGGTTGCGTCCATTGTCACTGGCAACACCGTTTTATTAAAACCGGCTTCCACGACGCCGATTGTCGCAGCGCGGTTTGTAGAAGTACTAGAAGAAGCGGGACTTCCGCCAGGTGTTGTTAACTTTGTTCCCGGCAGCGGCGCAGAAGTCGGCGATTACCTGGTTGACCATCCGAAAACACGATTTATTACGTTTACCGGCTCACGTGACGTCGGACTGCGCATTTTTGAACGGTCATCGAAAATAAGCGAAGGCCAAATTTGGATGAAGCGCCTCATCGCGGAAATGGGCGGCAAAGATACGATTGTTGTCGATAAAGAAGCGGACCTTGATCTTGCTGCCGAGTCGATCGTCCAGTCCGCTTTTGGCTTTGCCGGCCAAAAATGCTCCGCCTGCTCTCGCGCGGTCATTGTAGAAGATGTATACGATGAAGTGCTCGAAAAAGCGATCGCCTTGACCAAGGAACTGACGGTCGGCAATCCGGCCGATAATCATTTTGTCGGTCCGGTTATTGATCAGGCGGCATATGACAAAATCATGAGTTATGTTAAAATTGGTGAGGAAGAAGGACGCATTGTGACCGGAGGAACCGGGGACGATACAGCCGGTTATTTTATTCAGCCGACGATTGTCGCCGATGTGGCACCGGATGCCCGCTTAATGCAGGAAGAAATCTTTGGCCCGGTCGTCGCGTTTTCAAAGGCGAAGGATTTTGATGAAGCGATAGAGATCGCCAACAATACCGATTACGGCTTAACGGGTGCGGTCATCACAACAAATCGCTTTAACATGGAAAAAGCGCGCGAAGAATTCCATGTCGGCAACTTGTACTTTAATCGCGGCTGTACCGGCGCGATTGTCGGCTACCAGCCATTTGGCGGCTTCAACATGTCCGGCACTGATTCAAAAGCCGGCGGTCCTGATTACCTCCAGCTTCACATGCAGGCAAAAACAACATCAGAAATGCTTTAAAAAAGGAGGCTGTCTCTTACGCTGCCATCGCCGGCTTAAGAGACACCTCTTGTTTAAATGGAAGGCGCAATTCCTCAGATTTCCGGCGTATTTCCCACTCATTCCAGTGCGATACAACAAATGAACAGCGTTATACATCCTAGATATAACCAGATCGCGTCATTCGTGTTAAAAAATGCGCCGCTTTTTTGGTTATCGCGCCCCTCCATCCATATGCATTTATATTGAAGCAGCCTTTTTCTTACTCTAAAAACCAATTGAAAGAAGGGATTTATTTGGTCGATACTTCATTAATTGTCTCGATCGTTGTATACATGTCCGGCATGCTCTTAATCGGCTACTATGCGTACAAACGAACATCGAACTTATCAGATTACATGCTCGGCGGACGCGGACTTGGCCCTGCTGTTACAGCTCTTTCCGCAGGTGCTTCCGATATGAGCGGCTGGCTGATGATGGGCTTGCCCGGTGCCATGTACGCAAGCGGCATCAGCGCTTCGTGGATCGCCATCGGCTTAACGCTCGGTGCCTGGGCGAACTGGCTGTATGTGGCACCCCGTCTGCGTATGTATACGGAAATTGCTGGAGATTCGATTACGATTCCAGCTTACCTTGAGAATCGGTTTCAAGACCGGTCAAAAATTATCCGTCTCGTTTCCAGTCTCGTTATTATTGTCTTTTTCACATTTTACATTTCATCCGGCATGGTATCCGGAGGCGTTTTGTTCGAGACTACGTTTGGCCTCGATTACCATATCGGTTTATGGATTGTTGCCGGTGTTGTCATTGCGTATACGCTGTTCGGCGGATTTTTGGCGGTCAGCTGGACCGACTTTGTACAGGGAATTATTATGGTGTTAGCACTCGTATTAGTCCCGATTGTGACGGTTATGCATGTTGGCGGGATCGGTCCTTCGATTGATACCGTTCGTTCTGTGGACCCGGCTCTTTTAAACATTTTTACAGGTACAAGCTTTATCGGCATCGTGTCCCTTTTTGCCTGGGGACTTGGCTACTTCGGCCAGCCGCACATTATCGTTCGATTTATGGCTATAACGTCGGTAAAAGAAATTAAAAAAGCGCGCCGCATTGGCATGAGCTGGATGATTTTCTCTGTAGTCGGTGCGATGGTAACCGGCTTTGTCGGCCTTTCTTATTACACAAACAATAATATGAAAATTGCCGATCCGGAAACGATTTTTATTGAACTCGGTGATATTTTGTTTCATCCGATCATTGCCGGCTTCCTTATTTCCGCGATTTTGGCTGCCATTATGAGTACGATTTCGTCTCAGCTATTGGTTACATCAAGCTCGCTCACAGAAGATTTATATAAAACATTTTTCCGTCGCGATGCTTCGGACCGCGAGCTTGTATTCTTGGGCCGCCTGGCCGTTTTAATTGTCTCGATCGTTGCGCTTATTTTATCGTGGGAACAAAACAAAACGATTTTAGACCTTGTCGGCTATGCATGGGCAGGCTTCGGTTCGTCATTTGGCCCGGCGATTTTGCTTAGCCTGTATTGGAAGCGGATGACCCAATGGGGAGCGCTTGCCGGCATGATTGTCGGTGCTGTGACCGTTGTTCTATGGACGAAAACACCTTTAGCAGACACAGTATACGAAATGATTCCCGGCTTTGCGGCCAGCTTGCTTGCAATCGTCGTGGTCAGCTTGCTGACAAAACCGTCTGTGGAAACAGCGCAGCAGTTTGAAGAGTTTGAACAGACGTTAAAAGAATCAAAATAAGGAGGCGAATCCGTGATGGATTTAAACCAGCCGCTTGAAAAAATTCTCTCGCTGAACGATTTAAATGAAATGACCGATATCATTAGCGGTGTGTTAAAAAAACCGGTCGTGGTTGAAAACGAGCAATTTTCTCTTTTGGCGTACAGCTCGTATTACATCGAACAGTTTGACCAGGCGAATCAACAGACGATTTTTTCAAAAAGCTGGACAACCTCCATTTTGAAAATGTTTATGGACGAAGGCATTGTCGATCAGCTGAAATCTATGTCGAAGCCGTTTCGTGTAAAGGAAATGAAAGAAATCGGGCTGAATCAGCGTGTTGTTGTCAGCGCCCAATACAAAGAACAAATTCTCGGCTACATTTGGGTACAGGAAACCGAACCGCTTTTGACGGATCATGAGCTTACTTTTTTACATGACGTTTCGTTTCATATCGGCAAGGTGCTGCATAAAAAAAATGGGCTGGCGCGACGGCGTGATGAAAAGAAAAATGATTTTTTCAAGAAATTGATTCACCAGTCGTACCGGACCGACAGTGAAATGAAATGGGAAGCGGCGCAATTAAATATTGCGCTGCCTTCTTCGTTTATCGTGGCTGTGTTTACACTTGATTCGATTGAGGAAGAAACGATTGATGACCTGCATGAAACGATTTTGCTTTTTGCCAATACGCTGGATCAGCCAGCGCATGTATTTACCGATCATTTGCAAGTAACCGTCATGCTTGGCGGGACATCGGATGTACTGCTTTCAAGTGCGCGTGTGCTCGTCCGAACCGTGAAAAGCCAGTTTCAAGATCACCAGCTTTATGCTGGAATCGGCAACAGCTATTCATCGATGGCGATGCTCCGAAAAAGCTATCTTGAAGCGCTTGAAGTGTGCCGGACCGCCCAATTTTTGCATGGCAATGGTGAGGTCCCGGTCGAATACAGCCGCCTTGGCATTCTTCGCTATTTGGAAACGATTTCCGACTACCATTTTAAAACCCATTATGTGAACGAAGATTTGCTGAAGATCCGTCAAAAAGATACAGACGGCCACTCTGAACTGCTGCGAACGATAGACGTGTATTTAATGAATAACTGCCGGATGAAGCCGACCGCAGAAGGGCTGTTTATTCACACAAATACACTCAAATACCGGCTGAATCAAATTGATGAACTGACATCGATTGACTTTGATGACTTTAACACACGCTGTCAGCTTTATATCGATTTGCAGCTTATGAAGCGGGACCTTCATTGATGTATAATGAGTGGAAAAGGAGTGAGTGAAAGCCATGATTCATGTTTTATTCGTCTGCCTCGGCAACATTTGCCGGTCGCCTATGGCGGAAGCAATGTTCCGTGATGTAGTGGAAAAGGAAAATTTAAGCGGGCGCATTACAGTTGATTCCGCCGCAACAAGCTCGTGGCATATTGGATCACCGCCGCATAAAGGCACACTGGCTAAACTGAAAGAGTATAACATTTCTTCAGAAGGATTATCCGGACGGCAATTGGATACAGCCGATTTCGAAAAATTCGACTACGTTATCGGCATGGATGAAAGCAATATCTCCAACATCCGCGAGATGCTCGGCCAGCCGGACCATCCGAAAATCATGCGGTTTCTGGATTTGACCGATCATCAAAAAGACGTGCCGGACCCGTATTACACGGGCGACTTCCAAGAAACATATGACCTTGTGTCGGATGGATGCGCGGCCCTTTTGAAAAAAATCCGTGCTGAGCATTCATTTCATTGATTGGACACCAAAAAGGCTGCCGTAACTGGCAGCCTTTTTGGTTATATACGAAAGCGGTCTACTGCTTCCTGCAGTTCACCGGCAATTCGATTCACGTTTTCCGTTGCTTCTGCGACACGCTGAAGTTCATTTTGCTGCTCGGCCGCCGACGCGCTGACTTGCTCGGCCGATGCCGCCGTTTCTTCAGAAATCGCCGATACGCTTTGAATCGACAGCAGTGCCTGTTCTTTTTGGCCGATCATTTCAGTTAATTTTTCCGTCAGCTCTCCAACTGTCTGTGTGATGCGATCAGCAATTTCTGCCTGCATCTCAAACGCTTCCTGCGTATCGGAAACTGACTCATTTTGCCCTTCCATTAAGGATAAGTTTTCGTCTACTACAATAGATGTTTGAGTCGACGCCTGCAAAATATCCTGCACTGTTTTTTGGATGACTTCTGTTTCATGGCGTGACTGCTCCGCTAGTTTCCTCACTTCCTCTGCCACAACCGCGAAGCCTTTCCCATGCTCGCCTGCCCTTGCTGCTTCAATCGACGCATTCAGCGCCAGCAAATTTGTTTGTGCGGTAATGCTATGAATGGACTCAATCACGGTCTCAATCTCACTAATTTTCCCGGATAATCCTTGCATTTGATCTTTTACCTGCACATTCATGTCGTTAGCTGCCGCATTGTGTTCGCGCAGCTGCTTCACTTGCGCCATGCCGCCCTGCGCCCGCTCGCCCGCCTGCTGTGACAATTCGTTCATTTGTCCAGACAGCTCGGACAGCGCATCAATCCGGTCTGACAAATGTGCCATTTGGTTCCCGGTATCTTCTGTATCCTCTGACTGCTTCGATGCCCCTTGCGCAATTTCATCCACAGCCACCGATACTTCATTGCTAGATGCGACGACTTCTTCAAAAACATGATGCACATGGCCAGCCGACTCATTTAAATTTGATGTCGAAGAGCGAACCGTCTGCAAGACACCGCTCACCCGGTCCAGCATATTATTAAACGCAAAAGCAACCGCGCCGATTTCATCGTTACGCAAATATTTTTCATCCACTTTTTGCGTCAGATCCCCTGTCGCCGCTGTTTCAATCGATGACCGTAAAAACACAAGCGGTTTCAGCTGGCGGTGAATAAACAGAGCCGTCGCCACTGCCATAATCAAAATCATGACAATCGCCGAGATAATCGTGAACAAAAGTGTTTGGTTAAATGTTTCAAGAATGCTCGATTTCGGGATAACGGTTTGAACAGACCACGTTTCATCCACTCCGCTTACCAATACGGGTGCAAACACATTAAATGTATTCCCGCCAAGCAGCTGTGATTCCTCGTACAGCGTCCATTCCTGTCCTTTATCAATTTCCGGCTTAATGGCGTCCCAATCACTCGTTTCCGCGATGTTTTGACCAACTTGTTCCGGATCCTTACTGTCTGCCACAATCGCCCCCTGATCGGTTAAAATGCGCGCATATCCTTTGGCCGGTGCATTTTCAGCCGCGAGCTCCGTCATAAAACCCACCGAAAAATCCGCTGTCAGAACCCCAATAAATGTTCCGGATTCATCAAGCAGCGGGACAGAAAGTGTCGTCATGTTGACCGTCTCGCCCCCTGCTTCATATTCATATGGTTCTGTTAAAATGGTCCGCTGCTCCGTTTTCGGAATGTGGTACCAGTCGGTGCTCTCTTCCTCGTATCCTGTAACGCCTTCTGTCACCAGACCCTTTTCCCCTTTGTATACATACGGAATAAAACGCCGATCTCCATCTATAAGCGCCCGGTCCATATTTCCCCCAATTACCGCTTCTCCCGGTTCAATAATGACCGCCACACCGAATAAATGCTCATTTTCCGCTAAATTGGCCTGTAAAATACGCAGCGCATCCGCAGCGGTCAACCGCCCTTCAGTATGAAGCGATTCAAGTACCGTTTTTGTCGTGCGCAGCATCTCTGCCGTTTCATCCACACGGTCGCCAATTTTTGACGCCGACAGCTGTGCATTCCGAACCGTATAAGCTTCAGAGTCTTCCATGCTTTTATTGTAAAGCATCACATTCGTCATAATGGCATACACCGCAAACAAAAGGAGAAACAGCCCAATAATTAATGCCGACAACTTCCATGCAATGCTTTTTGTTTTTCCCAATCTCATTACTCCTCCATCATGATCTTTATAAGGTATGTATCGACTCTTTCTAACAATTTTCAAGTATTATTCTCCACTTCTTTCCACTCTCTAAAAGTTCAAAATTTATCCATAGTACATTTCTGAGCTTATTCAAGGAATAAAAGCCGGGACAACAAACTAAATTGTCGTATACCCGAATATTGGCGAATTGTACAACGTGGAAACAAAAACATAGTCCGGTGCGCCGGACATGGAGGTGGACAGCCAACATACCCTCCACCGGTCCAACTGATGGGCGGGTGCTGCCGCACGAAGCCATCGGATATCCAAACGATTGCAAAATGGGCTAGAGTTTAACATAAAAAAGCGTCCAGAGAACTACTCCCTTGAACGCTTTTTGTTTATCGTATCATTGAGTATGGCATTAAAAATTCACGAATGCCTGCTGCATATGGTGCATATTCATACGGGTTAAGGAACATGACAAATCCCGACGGCGTCATGTAAAACTGATGCTGTAATTCATCCAGGCTTTCCGGACCGCCAAAGTATTGATAGTTTTCTTTATTCTGCTGATTAATTCGATTAATGACAGACCACTCATAATCTGATTTTAGCGCTAAATCATCTAAGCTCATAAAGTAGTCATTTTTCACATCATAATTATCCGCAAACAGCATTTCATAGCCGTGTGCTCCACCCGTGTACTGATAGCTTTCAAACAAAACGCTAATATAGCTTAAATCCGCACGCGGCACTGAATAATCAACGACAAATTCATAGTATTCACCCATCCAGTCGTCTTCTTGAGCCAGTTCCATAATACTGTTCTGCTCCGCCATAAGCCCAGAGCCGACCTCACGGAAATAGTCGTTTAAATAAGCAAAATCATTCTGGCTGGTTGTATCGGAAAATTGTGGATAATAAATGCCTTCCGCTGCTCTCTTTGGATAATTCACTACTTTCAAGCGGAAATTTGCATCCATCGCGCGGGCAGTAAACACCGCAAATTGCGCACGTGTCACTTTGGCAGATGGATTAAATGTGGTCGCTGTATAACCGGACGTGATCCCGCTCGCTAACAGCGGTGTGACGTATGCATTGCCAGAATACGATGAGTTCATATCTTCCCATTGAACCGGGACAGATCCTTTAATGCTAAATGCCAGCTGCGTAATTTTTGCCATTTCAATCCGCTTTAACTGGTTGTCCGGCTGAAATTTAGCTCCTTTTGAAAACCAGCCGGCGTTCACCGCGGCCGCAATTTCTTTATAAAATGGGTGGGACGTCGGGACATCTGAAAAGCCCGGGTTTGGCAAGTTTGTAAGCGGCAGCTTTTTCGCCCGTACTAAAATCGCTGCTGCCTGCGCTTTTGTGACAGACGCATCTTTGTTATATTTACCGTTCGACCCGCCTTTAATAATACCGCGGTCACTCAGGTAGGAAATCTCTTTCGCCGCCCAATGCGTTGACGGCACATCTGAAAATGTGGCCGCGTCCGCCTGTGGGGCAGAAAGACTGAATAATAAAGCCAAAATCATCATGATAAATGAATACTTTTTCAAGCTAAACACCCTCCTTTTGTTTTATCGATGTGCTTCTCCACCGCCCCAAAGCTCCCGGCCGCCGGTGTGGCCTGTTTCATGATGGGTTTCCTGGTCGACGAGCTGCAGCAGGCCCGGTTCTTCACTGTGATGCCACGTGTGGCCGTCCGGTGTTTCGCCCTGTGACAGCTGACCAACTTCTTGCGGTCCAAAGCCCATTTGCGTGGCAACGCCCGGATCACGGACGATTTCTGCATAAAGCGCTTCGTTCGCCGCACCAAAATGAGCCGCATCACTTTGTAAATAAGATTCTTCAGCAATATGCACATCAAAAACGGATGAAAACACGGGGAATGTACCTTCCACCAGCTGGCCATCCGGCATTTCGACCATTTTTTCAACGAATGGTACGCCCGTCTCCGTATGGTCCAATCCATTTAAATGATCATTTCGTGTCTCAACCGCTTCCGCTTCCGCCGTATCAATACCGTCCATTAAATCAATCACACCGACTGCCACGGTTGCTGTAACAACGACTTTGCCGAGGTTTTTCAGTCCGCTGATGGCTTGATCACGATCACCGGAAGCAGCCCCTTTTACGACTTCTGCCGCATTTACAGCAGAATATTTCACCGTTCCTGCGACTCCTTTCACCGTACGTCCTGCCGACTCTTTTACATCGTTCATTGCCCGCTTTTTCTGCTCTTCATCTTTTCGAATCGCGCCCGCCGTTAATCCGACGCCGCCGTCGATCAACTGTCCGGCTGTTTCAAGCGCAGATGTCGAAGCATTTTTCACGCTCGTCCCCGCTTCTTCCAGCCAGTCCTGTTTTGTCGCTTTTCCTGCTAATTTCACTGCGCCGCCAAGTACAGATCCAGCTGCCCAGCCCGCTCCTTTTCCCACTATCCGTCCAATTCCCATCTTTCCGCCCCCATTCTTTTATATCCAAATTATACCACAATCCATTTTGTAGTGATAAAATAATAGTCAAAAAGTCTTGAAATAATGAAATCAAAAAGGATGCCTTCTTGAGTGGCATCCTTTTTGACCTGTGTAATTAATAGAAGTGACCAGTAAAAAAATTGATTTGACCGATAAAAGAAGCAATCCCGGCCGATAAACATCTTTTATCAGTCAGATTTCTCGTGGTATTAGTCAAATCGTTGTTTTCACCGGTCACTTATCCTTCAAATGTATCCTTTACATGGTTCAAATGCGGCGTTTCATTTACAGATATGATTGCTAAATTTTTTCCGTCCCAGGACAGCCGTGTGATCGATGTATTGTCAATCTTTCCGCGGCCTGTTCCTGCCTGTCCATTCGTCAATTTATGAATGAGTGCGTTGATTGCGCCCCCATGCGCCACAACAAGCGCCAGAGCCCCATTGGTTTCTTTTGAAATCGACGAAAGGACCTTCACCATCCGCTCCTGCATTTCTTCAATCGATTCCATTCCGTGAGTCATCGGCCCACCAAAATTGTCCGCGTAATTCGGCACATGTTCAAGAATCTCTGTCAACAGCTGTCCTTGCAGCTCGCCGTAAAACCGTTCTCGCAGAAGACGGCTGGCCGTAATTGATTCAACCGGCAGCCACGCCGTCGCAAGCTTTGCCGTTTGAAAGGCCCGGTCTAAGTCACTTGAAAATACATACTCAAACGAAATGCCTTCCTGCTTAAAATAAGCGCCAAGCAGTGCTGCCTGCTTTCTGCCTTCTTCACTTAAGCCAATGTCCATCTGCCCCTGCAGACGTCCAAGCGCGTTCCATTCTGATTCTCCGTGGCGGACGAGGTAGATCATGTAGATAAACTCCTTTTTTGAACAAGCATATCATACAGTGCCCTCTTAAAGAACCGGGGGGCGGACACTATCAAGCTGCCATTTTCCAGCTGCCCCCTCAGCAGGTCCTTTTTCCTTTGTGAACACTTCCCGTCCGCGAATATAAACGGACTGCACCGACGCCGGAAAGGTTTCGCCCATATACACACTGATCGGATGCTTTGCATAAAAATTGTCCGGTGTCACTACATGCGTCTGCTCCATCGACACGATCGCAAAATCCGCATCCATCCCCGGCGCAAGCCAGCCTTTTCGGTGCGCCAATCCGAATCGCTCCGCCGGTTTTTCAGCGGTCCATTTGGCGACAGTCGTCAGTGGAACATTCTCTTCTTTCGCAAACTGGATTGCCGCAAGAAGTGTCTGCCCGCCGCCGCTAATACCGCCCCATGCATCTAAAAAGCTTCCATCTTTCATTTCTTTTAAGTCCGGTGTGCATGGCGAATGATCAGAGGTTAAAAAATCAATTTTGCCCATTTTCATTGCCTCCCGAAGTTTGGCTTGATCCGGCTTTTCCCGAAGCGGCGGCGCGCATTTTGCCACTGCTCCCTTTTCCTTCAGCGTTTCATGCGACAAAAGCAAATAATGCGGGCACGTCTCAAGCGTCACATTCACACCAGCAGCGCGTGCGTTTTGAATCACCGCCGCCGCCTCCGCACTGCTAATATGAACAAAATGAAGCGGGCATCCCGTCAGCGCCGCATAATAAATGGCCCGCTCCACCGCTTCCACTTCCGCCGAAATCGGCCGCGTTGCCAGGTAATCATCGGCACCGACAAGTCCTGCACGGCGTTTTTGTTCCGCTAAAAACGTCGTCACCGGCCCGCTTTCCGCATGAAGCGCCAGCACCTTCCCAAGCTCTGCTATCCGCTTCATTCCTTCCAGCAAATCCACATCGCCCACCGCTTCAAATTCCGCATTGCCAGTTGGAGACATAAACGCCTTAAACGCCATTGCACCCGCACCAGCCAACCCTTCAAGCTCATTCACATTCCCCGGCACAAGCCCGCCCCAAAGCGCAAAATCCAAGAGTGACTTTTCTTCCCCAACCGCCGCTTTTTGAAGCAGCGCCGCCTCATCCACCGTCGACGGAATCCCGTTCAGCGGCATATCCGCAAACGTCGTAATCCCGCCGGACGCAAGCATGCGTGAACCAGTCCGAAACCCTTCCCATTCTGCGCGTCCCGGCTCGCTGAAATGAACATGGACATCAACAGCTCCCGGAAACACATGCAGGCCGGACGCATCGATTTCTTTTTCAGCATTTGCCCCAATCGATGCAGATACTTCTTCGATCACGCCGTTCCGGACGCCAATATCTGCTTTTTGTTCTGAATTTGACGTAATAACAATGCCGTTTCGAATGATTAAATCATACATTCCTGATTCCTCCAATAAAGAAGAGCCCCCTTTTTTCAGGAGGCCATACTTTTTATTTTGCTGTGACGAGCGTCGGATCGACTTCTTTCAGTAAAGACAAGTCAATATAGTCGGACTGCTCTGGTACGGATTTAATGTTGCCGACACTCATTAAGTAATCGGTAACAGCTGTTCCGTTGCTGCCGTCGATAAAGGATTCGTCTGCTGTCATGTCGTACACGTTCCTGTTCATGATTTCCGTCAGCTCTTCTTCTGACAAATGAAGTTCCGGTGCTAAAACCGCCACAGCTTCTTCACGGTTATCATTAATATACGCTGTTGCTTTATTCAATGCGCGAATGACTGCTTTCACTGTATTCGGATTTTCTTCAAGGAAATCATCCGTTACTTGAAGCGTTGTGTGAACACTCATCCAGTCCACTGGCTTCGCTTCTCCTTCAAGTGCATTCGATGTGCCACTGAATAAGAATGTGCCTCCTGCTGCAATGCCTTTTGTAATAAATGGCTCCCAAGCGGCCATCGCATCAATATCACCGCTTTGAAGTGCCGTTAACGCATCACTCGGCGCTAAATTTGCCACTTTCACTTTCTCCATATCAACGCCATACTCTTCTGCCATGTTATTGATCGCAATCACAACGTCTGCGCCAGTCGGGATACCAATTGTTTTGCCTTCCAAATCTTTCGGCGACTTAATACCGGCATCCGGTCCCGCAACCACTGCCTGTGTTCCGGCAATTTGCGCAAGCGGTGCTACAATTTTCACGCCAACCCCTGTTGACGATAAAATAATATCCATGAAGTTTGTCTGCAAGCTGATCGGAGCGCTTCCGCCCGCAACCATTGGCCCGATATCCGGTCCGCTTTCCACCAGGTTATTCGTTACATTCAACCCTTCTTCTTTAAAATAGCCCATTTTGTCTGCAATAATTTGCTGGGACGAAATTTGCGCATCACGCACACCAACTAGCGTAAAATCAGTTAACTCCACGTCCGTTCCTGATCCTGAACCTGTTGCGTCCGCATCTTCTGTTTCATTTCCACATGCCGCTAACGCAAATAGTAAAATTGATGAGACAAGCAGTAAAAACCATTTTTTCATTTTCTCTTCCTCCACGGTTCTCTAGTTTATTTTTCAACTGCCTGGGAAAAACCACCCTGTCTCCAGGAAAGCATCCGGCGATCCACTTGTTTTAACATGAATGAAAACAAGCTGTATTCAATGCCGATTAAAATAATCGCGACATACATATCCGATAATTTAAAGAAGTTACGGGCATCCACAATAATGTAGCCGAGACCCGATGTTGCCCCCATCATTTCTGAAACAATAAGTGCCGAAAACGCAAGGCCAAGGCTGATCTGGCAGCCGGATAAAATATTCGGCAGCACAGAAGGCAAGATGACTTTCCGGTAAATCTGTCTTTCACTGGCCCCAAGGCTGAGCGCGGAGCGGATGTAATTGGAATTAACCGATTTAATTCCTTCCACCGTATTCGTCAGCACTGGGAAAAACACTGTCCAGGCAATTAATATCACTTTCGGCACTTCGCCAATGCCAAACCAGATAATAAACAACGGCAGGAGAGCCAGAGAAGGAATCGGGCCAATCATATTTAAAATGGGTGTAGCCCACTCTTCCATTTTCTTCGATTTTCCAATCCAAAGCGCTAGACCAATGCCAAGTGCTGCACCGATAATAAAGCCAGCAAAAATGCGCAGCGTACTCGACAGAAGACTCACAAACACAATGCCTTCCTGCATCATTTCCACAGCCCGGACCGCAATGTGGCTTGGCGGCGGGAAAAACATCGGATTCGCCAGTTCTAGTGCCATGTTCGCCCTTGAAACGATTTCCCATACAATAAAAAACGTAAGGATTGGAATCATTCGTTTCGCAAAATGCTCTTTTTTTTCAGTATTAATTTTCAATGGAACAGTCGTCACGGGCAGCTTCGGCTTTTCCACATTTTTTACTTGTTCCATGTTTTTTGCCTCCTTTACTGCACGAGCGTGCGTTCAATTTTCACAGCCATCTCCGCAAACCCGTCATCGGTATATTGGCGCGGCCGGGGAATCTCCACCTTCATATCACTTGCCACAAACCCTTCCTTCATCACAATGATCCGGTCGGCTAAATAAATGGCTTCAGATATATCGTGCGTAATAAAAATAATCGTCGTTTTCAACTTGGACCAAATATCGATCAGTTCATTGCGCATATTTTCTTTTGTGAACACATCAAGCGCGCCAAACGGCTCATCCATTAATAAGATTTTCGGTTCCGCCGCAAGTGCCCGGGCAATGCCAACCCGCTGCTTCATCCCGCCAGACAGCTGAGAGGGATAATGATCCGCATATTCACCAAGCCCTGTCATATTCAAATACTTTCTCGCTTTTTGCTCTGCTTCCTTTTTATCGATACCTTGAACTTCCGGACCAAACAAAACATTCTCAAGCACCGTATACCAGGGAAATAAGGAGTGCTCTTGAAAAACAACACCCCGATCTTTCGAAGGACTCTGCACGGGTTCGCCATCCACCACAACGCTGCCGGAATCCGGGCGGGTAAACCCGGCCAGCAAATTCAATAACGTCGATTTCCCACAGCCGCTGTGACCAAGCACGCAAATGAATTCATGCGTTTTTATATGTAGATTAATTCCACTTAAAACTTGCTGCTGCCGAAAGCTTTTCTTTACATCTTGAATAACCAGTTCCATCTCTTCACCTCTTTATGTTATTTTTCATAACATCAATGAATCTATTTACAGTATAATCTGAAAATATTGAAGAGTCACTGTGCAGTTTAACTAAAAATAAAAGATTTTTTATCTTTATTATCTAATTCCGTTGATTTATTGTTAGATAATCTAACAAACTGCTTGTGAACAGAAAAAAAGCATCTTTGGGTTCAAAGATACTTTTTTCTTGTTATGCACTTTTCTTCATATGCTTGCGCGGGTGATTTTGTTTCCACTCCTGAACTTTTTTCATCATCACCGGCATCAAGAATCGGTCGCCGCCATAATACATCGCGCCTTTTGCCGCAAACAGAAGAACAACCGCTATTAAAAGCAATGTCGGGTTTGTACTGACTGTGCCGGTCCACAAGAAGTTCAAGTTCATAAACGCCCCCGCAATCAATGCTGGCACTGTAAGCACCCCGGCAATGAGCGCAATGCCGACAAGCAGCTCGCCCCAGGTTCACCTTTTTTCGAATCGCAAGGCTACACACTCACGCCAGTACTATAATAATGTCGTCAGTTTTTCGGTTTTCTTTTTGGTAGAAACCTATGGAATGACTAAGTTTTACGCTGTTATACTTTGTCGTACTTAGCAATGTCGTGAGATGCTTGTTAGTAATGTCGTGAGCAGTCTCTCAATCACTCAGCTGCCTTTCAAGAAATAGAATGTAGTTTCGGATTAGGTTCTGGTCGGTTTGGTCCACCATGCGCCGAAGGGCATTTCAACTCTGTGATGATCCACTGTAATTTCATCCTCAACAACTTCCCCAAGCAACGTTTCAATCAGCTCTTCTTCTGTGAGCAGTTCGTTCCCGTACCGGTCATTCCTTTCGCAGTACTCTCTATAATACGTCTCTCCGTCTACAACAATGCGATGGTATCTTTCTTCCATCATAACTCCCTCTTTTCCTTTGTGAATTCACGCTTAACGCTTTCGCCGTTCCTCATCCAGAACGTATACAGCTCTCCTTCGCCATGCTCTCCTATAACAATACCCGCGATCCACTTACATCCTTCGCTGTCGTGGTAGACAAACGTTTCGACGAGAAGCGGGTCTGGGAGCTTCGCCAGATAGGCCAGCGGGATAAATTCATTCCCGATTTCATCGTGGTACAGTTCTACCGCTTCAAATCCAACTTCTTCTAGAAGCGCACGTTCACCGGTCATCTGTTCCAACTGTTCGACAAACCATTTCATGACATCCATATTAAAGATATCCTTTTCCTTCTACGGGCATTTTAAACAAAGTCAGCTGCTCTTTCTCATTCATTCCGTATTCTTTCATTACAACTCCTCCTCAAATAGAAATAGCCCTTACTCCGGTTAGGGAATAAGGGATTTATTATTGATTCAGAATTATAATATATATTTATCTTTTGGTTCTTTTCACTCTTTACCGTCTACACTTTAGAGGGTTGGGAATGGGAATGAAACTGTTTTCTATTACCTTTGCAATTTCTATATACAGAGGCGAAGATGGACTTTCGGGGCGCAAAAAGAAACAAGCCATGGTCTATGTGGAAAGAAGACTTGTTAACATTGTTTATAGCATCATGAAAAACAAAACACCATATCGACAACCTGCCTATGAAGAGGAAACAGCATAACACAAAAAAAAGACTCTGGAATCATCCAGAGTCTCCTGCTTTTCAGCTAATCTAAGCCGCGGGGCGAAGATTAACGAAGAAGCTGAAGAACGCCTTGTGGCTGTTGGTTAGCTTGAGAAAGCCTAGCTTGCGCTGCTTGAGAAAGAACGGAATTCTTCGTTTGTTCCATCATTTCTTTTGCCATGTCCACATCACGTATACGAGATTCAGCTTGTGTAAGGTTTTCCTCAGAAATAGCCGAAACAGCCATGGCTTTCTCCAAACGGTTTTGATATGCCCCTAGACGGGAACGTTCAGAAGATACATAGGCAATCGCTCCATCAAAGATGGATATGTTATCATCTGTTTTATTTAAGATATTAATATTATCAATACCTAAAGACTTGCTCGTTACATTGACTAATTCAATGTTAATCCCTGGTCCAGACCGCATGGCTATGGGTGCCGTGCTAAAGGTAGGCCAATTCTCCACAAACGCTGTTAAAGGATTTGGCAAATCAGTATTGAGGGTATCTGGCACTGTATCGTTGTCATTTCCCCCACCTATGGCTCCTGTATCGGTATCGCCCGAAGTGATATTGGAGCGCATTCGCCTTAAAATCAGCAAGGAAAGTCGCCGCACCGCCGGTGGTTCCCGTAAGATCATTTAACGCCTGATCGAAAGTCTTTTCAGCTCCACCTACTTTAATTTCATCAAATAATGATTTAATTCCTCCCGCTAACTTTGCATCTAAGTATTTTACTGCGGCATAAGCGGCTGAATATTCTGCACTTGTACTGTCCCAAGAATCAATTTCGTTCTTTAGTGCAGCAAAATTTGCTCCGTTATTAGAGTCTCCTGCTAGACGTTCGTCAGCACCTGCCATGGACTCAACCGTACCTTCTTTGAACCATGTGGGGAGATCCCGCATGTTCGTCGTTCTTCCCATGATGGCATGTGTGATTTCATAGGCAATGATCCTGTCGTTCGAGATCCACGATCCCCCGCCGTTCGGCATGGAGACAGGTGAAAAATCGCTCATGTCCAAGACTAATTTTTGGTTGAAGTACCTTCCGTCCGTGCCTGTTGTGTAGTAAGAGTCCTGCACCCATGCCACCCTTCCATCACCGGAGTTCTGGATGAACTGGATGTCTAGGGGGTCATCGTCTGTCCCTGCCTGCAGGCCGTAATGGTTGAGCACTAAATCTTCGCTGTTCTTCAGCCAATATTTCTGCAGGGCTTCGACTGCCTTTTGCATTTCTGCATTATCGGCTGCCGAAGTAACATTTAATACTTTAATGGTATTAAACTCCCTGCTGTTTGCAATACGGTCCACTTTCTTTCACAATTTGATCCACTTCGCCCTGGATGGCGTTGCGGTCACTGTCTGTCAGCGTGTCATTTTTAGCTTGAACCGATATTTCCCTGCCCCTTTGTAGTAAGGAATGGATTTCCTTCATTCCTCCTTCTGCTGTCTGGAGCATAGAAATGCTATCCTGCATATTTCGCTGTTCCTGTGCTAATCCTCTGATCTGACCGCGCACTTTTTCAGAAGTGGCAAGACCCGCTGCATCATCACCCGCTCTGTTAACCCGTAAACCCGATGACAATTTCTCCATAGACTGATTAACTTTTGAGCTGTTTGACGATAATTGGTGGTGGGTGTTTAAAGCAATAATATTATGATTTATTTTCACATTGACCCACCTCTCTATGAGTTGTCTAACTGAAAAATCTATCATACAAAAGACATAAGATTATTCATAAAAATATAAATAGGTACATTATTATATGTTAAACCTTAGTGTTAATCGAATATAATCCCCAATTAACTATCAGGCTTCCCGTGTAATCACTTCTACATGTATTTTTTAGGAAAGAGAGCTCACTATTAGTTTTCTTACCACTATTTCACTAAAGTAATAACAGTTGTTTTAATTAATGTCCCATACTTAGCTGTAATCGTTACTGTCCCAGCTGTTGATGTGAGTGGAATGGTGACTTTTCCTTCTGCATCCACCGCCGCTCGAGTTGGAGCACTACTCGTATACACTATTCCTTCACTGCTTGACGTCACATCTTTTTGACTGCCGTCTCCCATCGTCGCTGTCACTGTCAACTGCTGACTCGCTCCGAATTTCAATGTTGCTGTGCCTGGGGTAACTGTCAGGCTTTTTATTTCTTTGGCTGGATCTTTGACTAAAGTCAGGACTACTGCTTTTTGGAACGCTCCAATCTTAGCTGTAATCGTTACTGTCCCGGCTGTTGATGTGAGCGGAATGGTCACTTTTCCTTCTGCATCCACCGTTGCTCGCGTTGGAGCACTGCTTGTATACACCGTTCCTTCACTGCTTGCTGTCACATCTTT